>JBIIEK010000191.1:0-5415 GCA_044237895.1 Bdellovibrionota bacterium | reverse complement strand
GAAGGGCGAGGGGATTGTTGAATGCGACGTGAAGCGATTGGGGCTCGTTGAGGGTGGATATACCCTCGACGCGGCCGTGCACCGAGCGGATGGCTATCCGTTTGATTATCACAAGGACGCGATACACTTCTCTGTTCGCTCTGAGAGGCGAGAGGTTGGGGTCGTGTCCCCGCCGCGCACGTGGATTATTAACGGCGAGAGGTGCGCATGCTAGGAATAGTGAGAGAGCTCTGGCGCTTTAGGGCCCTCGTTGATGCATTGGTTCGTCGACACATCGCGACACGCTATCGTGGTTCGGTTTTTGGTTTTTTCTGGTCGTTAATGAACCCGTTGTGCCTTATGGCGGTGTACACCCTCGTCTTTCACTATTACATGCGCGTTAACGGCGGTCCGCATTACCATCTGATGGTGTTTGCAGGGTTGTTGCCATGGATTTGGACGAGTAGCGCTCTGGTTGAGGGGACCGCGTCGTTGGTCAACAGCGGGCACCTGATTACGAAGTCGCTCTTTCCAGCGCACGTTCTTCCCTTTGTGAGTGTGAGCTCGGCGATGGTCCATTTTCTCTTGGCTCTCCCTATTTTAGCCCTCTTCGTTGTTATGGCTGGTGTGCCTATTCCAGTGACGTGGCTTGCGCTTCCGGTGGTTGTGATGGTTCATGCCCTATTGCTGAACGGGATCGTGCTGGCGCTTTCAGCCCTCAATGTGTTCTATCGTGATGTGCAGCACCTGGTTGGTAATCTCCTGACACTCCTCTTTTTCCTGTGTCCCGTGGTGTATCCAGTGACGTTGGTTCCTGAGAAGTGGAGGTTTCTCATTACCTACAATCCCCTTGCTGCCCTCACTCAATTTTATCAGCAGATCCTTATAGAAGGGGTTTGGCCTCCAGTATCGGGTCTTGTCTACGTACTCGTCGTGAGTCTTGTTGTGGGCATATGTGGGATCGTTGTTCACAATCACTATAAAGAGAGGTTTGCAGAGGCGCTATGACGACTACACGTCCCATTCATCAACTCGTTCATACGCTCAGCTATGGCGATGCCATATCAACCGAGGTTCTTGCGTTGCAATCGGCGATTCGTTCTCTCGGAATAGAGAGCGAGATATACGCTCTGCACGAGCACAACAAGTTGATAGGGCGTTCAAGACCATTCGCGGCGATAGGGGAGTGCGCCGAAGCGGACCTTATACTCCATTACTCAATCGGTTCCCCACTTAACGATCTCTACCGTGGGTGGAAGCGTGGGCACCGGGTCCTCGTCTATCATAACATAACCCCTGCATCGTGGTTCGCTGGGGTTAACGCGCGGGTCGCTCGAGACATCGAGCAGGGGCTTTCGGACCTCCCTCAACTCTGCGCGATCTCAGATAGGATTTGGGCCGATTCCAAATTTAATGCGATGGAGTTAGCGAGTCTTGGGTTCAACGCGGAGGTGCTCGATCTGCCGATAGCACCTGAGCGTTGGGAGCGGCCGCGCCACGAGCCAACCTATTCCTTGGTTAAGAGTCGCCCAGGCATGCATATTTTGCACGTTGGGCGCCTCGCTCCGAATAAGTGCGTTGAAGATGTTATAAAGTCCTTCTACTACCTCAGGAGATACATCAACCCGCAGAGCTGGCTCTGGTTGGTCGGAATAGATACGGATACAGAGCTCTATTCCTTCTCTCTTCGTCGTCTTGCCGCGAATCTTGGCATTGAAGATGGTGTCGAGTTTATGGGGTGTTTGGCGGATGAGCAGGTGCGAGCGTTGTATGAGTCGTGCTCGGCGTACCTGTGTATGAGCGAGCATGAAGGGTTCTGTCTTCCTCTTATAGAGGCGATGCATTTTGGGTGCCCTGTCATTGCGTATGGCGCCGGAGCCGTTCCAGAGACTGTCGGTGATGGAGGGATTATCCTCGAGGAGAAGAAACATGCGGAGGTAGGGCAACTTCTTGCGATGGTTGCCGCTCAGGGAGATTTGCGCTCGAAGCTCGTGATGAAGGGCCATGAGCGAGTCAAAGAATTCTCCTATGCTCAGTTCACGGCGCGACTCCAAGAGCTTCTCACCTGCAACTCGAAGAGACGAGAGGTTCAGTCTGCATGATTCGTGTTGGGGTCGACTGTAGCGCCATGGACCCGGGATTTAAATCCCATGCCGAGAGAGGCATAGGTCGGTACGTATCGCGACTTCGCTCCGCTCTCGAAGGGCGCTCGCTGCCTGAGGTATCGGTCACCTGTTTTGATCACCGTTCACTCTCCCGTAACCGTGTTACGGATAGAATAGTAACTGCGCTTCCGAAGGGGCAGACGCATATCCGGCAGCACCTGCTCTACCCGTCACGCCTACATGATGGCGCTCTGAAGGAGTGTTCCTTGCTGCACTATCCAGCGCATATGGATGCGCCAGCATGGACCTCCAAGCCGTACGTATTGACGGTGCTCGATCTGATTCCGCACCTCCTCTCCGAGCTTTATAGCGCCAACAAGCCCTCACTGCGATTTCGCGCGGCGCGGATGCTTGAGGTTCAAGCGATTCGAAACGCGACCCTACTTTTAGCGATTAGCGAAGCTACCGCGCGCGATATCGTTCGTGTGCTTAATGTGCGTCGCGAAAGGATTGTAGTAACCCCCCTTGGTGTGGACTCGTCGTTTCGAGATGTAGCGCTCTTGCGCCGGTCAAAGAGCCCGGACTGGAGCCATCAGCTACGGGGCCGTCTTGGAATTCCTACAGGTCGACCGATCATACTGTACGTAGGTGGTCACGACGAGCGAAAGAACATCGGAGCGATCGTAGAGATCGCTAGGCGGTCGATAGATGGCGCTGTTGGTGCCGGGGTGGAGTCCCCTGTTCTCGTTCTTGCGGGCCGAGTTTCGGGGGTATCGGAACAGGCTCGGCTAGACGCTGCCCTAGCTCGGTGGGCTATGTCGCGCGATACGGTGAACCTTGGATATGTATCTGAAACCGATCTGCACGCACTGTATGCGGAGAGCGCGCTCTTTCTCTTCCCGACGTTGTATGAGGGTTTTGGACTGCCGGCGCTTGAGGCTATGGCGAGTGGGCTTCCAGTTGTCAGTTCCAATTCATCGTCGCTGCCCGAGGTTGTTGGCGAGGCAGGGATCCTTTTCGATCCTGCAGATGTCGAGGCAGGCGTGCGGGGAGTCCTCTCTGTGTTGAATGACCGTAGTATTTCGGAATCTCTCTCGCTTTTAGGGGCTGAAAGGGCCTCGCTCTTTACGTGGGAGAGCACGGCGAAGTTGACCGAGCGGGCGTATGTTCAAGCCGATCGTCTTCTCAGGGAGAGATCGGGAGGTTCACGGGCGCGCCAAGATGAAGGCGACCTAGAGATGCGAGCGGGAGGTTGAGATGGAGTTCCCTAAGCGGTCGTCTGATACAGGTATCCGGTTAAGCCCGATTCAGGGAAAGGGAATCGGTGTGTCTTGGGCTCGTGTGAGGGAGTGGTTGGGTGTCGCTCTACTCGTGGTTGTTGCTCTCCTGCTCCGTCTTGATTTTATGCGAGGTGGTTCCTTCGTCATCGACGCTGATGAGGCGATCGTCGGCCTCATGGGAAAGCATATCCTTGAGGGGCGGGGCGTTCCCACCTTTTACTACGGGCAGCACTACATGGGCTCCCTGGAGGGGATCTGCGCGAGTATAGTGTTTCGTCTTCTGGGAATCTCCTCATTTACTCTCCAACTTGTGCCGCTCGTCTTCTCCCTCGTGTTAGTTTATCTGATGTACCTCCTTGGGCGGTCGGTCGGCGGGGTCACTGTGGGGCGGGTAGCGGCCCTCCTGTGTGCTGTTCCTCCCGCGCCACTGATAGTGTGGAGTTTTAAAGCCCGGGGTGGTTTTATTGAATTGCTCGTGATCGGAGCACTCTCGCTGCTTTTTACTGTACGATGGCTGAAGAAGACGTCGACTAACTTAACGTATCCGGCCCTCATATGGCTCACCCTTGGAGTTGGTTGGTGGGTGAATAATCAGATCGTTTATTTTATCGTTCCGATTGGGCTATTCGGAGCCTTAAAGAGTTTCGCATCGCTTCGGGCAGGACGGCTCTCGCTCGTGCAGGTTGGTAAGTTGAGCGTTGTGTCTGTGGTTTCATTTTGTGTTGGTAGCGCTCCCTATTGGATTTATAACGTTCGACACGGATTCCCCTCGCTCGGAATGTTTGGCTTCGCTCCGCTGAGCGATATGAGAGAGTACTTCATCGGGCTTTTCTCCAACGCGTTGCCGATTATTTTAGGTGCGAAGCATTTTTGGGAGAATGATTCGGCATTTCCAGGCGCCACGCTCGTAGTGAGCGGGGTTTATGCGACCCTCTTCTGTTCGGTCCTATGGGCTCGTCGCTCTTCTCTTGGTGCTCTTCGGAATGCGTCCCTTGATCGGATTGAACCTCTAGAGATATTTTTATTTTTCATTCCGTTTACCTGCGTCGTGTTCGCTGTCAGCAGTTTTGGCTGGCTCTCTCAAGCCCCGCGCTACCTCCTTCCGTTATACGTTGGGGTGTTTGTCGTGTGCGGCTGGTTTGTGCGGCTCGTGTCAAGCCGATCGAAGGTGTTGGGATGCCTCTCGGTACTCGTTTTAGTTGGGCTTAACCTCGCCTCTGCGTACGCTGGTGGACGGGCGATTCCTGGAGAGCCCGTGGTGTTTAACGGAGAGAGGGTGAGCCGAGATCACTCTGAGATAATCGGGCGACTTAAAGCGCTGGGCATCCATAAGATACGAACGAATTATTGGATTGGATACCGACTGGCGTTCGAAACAAATGAGGACGTAACGTTCCTCGTTTTTGAGGCACCAAAGCAGATACGCATCTCTGAATATGAACAGCTTGAACGACCGCATGATAGGATCACCACGCCGCTTGTGCTGGTACCCTCTGAGCGAGACGTGTTTGCTCCCGGTCTTCGCAAGCTCGGCTACTCTTTTAAAGAGGAGAAGGTGAGCGGATACTCTTTGCTCTATGATATATCCCTGATGGAGCCGCGTGGCACGCAGATAGGTCGCTCTCTCATTCAGAGTGTTCACGGTTGGGGGGCAAACTCACCGGAGGATGCTGTTGACGGCAATCTCCATACTCGGTGGGGTACCGGAGGGCATCAACGGGCTGACCAGACTTTTAGCATCGCTCTAGCTCAGCCGATCAAGGTGTCTGGGATCGACTATGACCTCGGTGATTGGTCGCAGGATTATCCGCGAGGGTTGCGTGTGGATATTGAGAGTCCGGATGGAAGGGTGCTTAGTGTTCTCGGCCCGGATGAGTACAGTCACGTTATGCCGCTTGGGGAGCCTGGTAAATTACGATTGTCGTTTCCTGCGGTGCTCGCCAAGCGTGTGGTGCTAACCCAAACTGGTAACCACCCTATCCTAGATTGGTCGATCGCTGAGCTTCGGCTCCTGACCCCAGTTTCTGCGACCGAGAGCAAGAGGTAGGAAT
>JBIIEK010000190.1:0-5473 GCA_044237895.1 Bdellovibrionota bacterium | reverse complement strand
ACAAAACCGCTGCTCTACCAACTGAGCTAAGATGGCGTAGTGTATAGTAGCCCTAGGGGCCTCACTATAAGCCGGGCGAGAAAACGCTCCGACCAACATCCTTGGTATACTAACCCTACGGATTTCTTTCAAGCTTTCAACGGCGATAGGTTAGCATCGGTATCCAATGGCATTTGATGGGTACAAAACACCCTAAGAGTAAATTCCCCCAACCGGGCGTATTTACTTGATAGAGGGAATTGCCCATAATGCCCGCGCGTTCCACGACGAGTGCCCATGTAGCTCAGTCGGTAGAGCACTTCCTTGGTAAGGAAGAGGTCACGGATTCGAGTTCCGTCATGGGCTCCATATTCAGTTCGCTATTGAAAAATAGTGCGACCAGCGTAGAACGTCCACTTCCTCATGGTGAGGTGCCCGAGTGGCTAAAGGGGGCAGACTGTAAATCTGCTGGCTACGGCCTACGGGGGTTCGAATCCCTCTCTCACCACCATTAATTTCCAGCTCGTTTGCTTATTGAGTGCCTTTTTCAAAAGGCGTGGTCGTCGCTGTCCACCTCGTCTGTGCTCCTCTTCTTCTGTGCCCACAGTTTAACTCTGCGAAAAAATAGTCGAGACGTACTTTCCCCGAGGCTAGGGCGGGAGGTTCTTTCGCATAGACGTCCGCTCGGCAGCGCTTCCGTACGGCCATCAGAAGAGTTTCCTTTTAATCCAGATATGATAAGTTCCCCCACGTTATACGGCCTTAGCTCAATTGGTAGAGCAGCGGATTCCAAATCCGCAGGTTGGGGGTTCGATTCCCTCAGGCCGTGCACAACGCTCGTTTGATACGCCGCAGAAACGCAGCCTCTTCGAATAAAGGTGATTCGAGAGACCTTCATGAGTCTTCGCCCCCACGAATTAGGATCCGACGAATTGGTTGTCGAGCAATCTCAAACCGCAGCAGCTCCGATACAGCCTCGTCACCGCTCTCCCCTCTGGATGGTCAGCCAGGAGCCGCTTTTGAATGATCTGGTAGGGTATCTTTCGCATCTCCGAGAAGAGCTTGAGCGAGAGCCCTCAAAGCATCACGAGATCGTGTTTTCCAGGGAACATTTGCGAACGTGCAGATCCGCTTTTGATCGTATGATTAGAAAAGGGGAAGAGGGGCTTCACCGATTGTGCGAACTCTTCTGTAATTCGCTCGTCGGTAGGTATCAGCTCCAGAGCGTTGTGATCGGCGAAACCCCGAGAAATCATGAGCGGTTTACCCTTACGCAGATATTGTCGCGACAGGACCTTTACTCAACTATCGACCTCGATCTCGGAACCCGACAACTTCGAAAATTGCAGTATCTTGAGGGAGAGACCTGGGTCTCTCCATACCTTGTGGCAAACATGGTTGAATATCAACCAACAGAGCCGAATGTACGCGGTGTGCATAAGATTATAAGCCGAATTAAAGCGGAGGAAGAGCTCTGGAATAAGGTAGTGGACGAAATATTCGGTCTTGATTCTCTCGTTACAAGAGACAAGCAGCTGCGTCATTTGAGTTATTACGTGAAAGATATCTTCGGGGTGAAGATAGTAGTTGGAACTGCTGAGGAGGTGGTCGCGCTCCATAAAGAGCTAGAGTCCATTCGGTGGGACGCAGGCCAGCTCGAAGCGGTCGGTGAATCTGATTACGAGAAGGCGTCCTTCCTAAAATTCTTGGAGACCAAGGATTATATACGAGAGGGTGAAAAGCAGAGTGGATGGGAGGCGATGAAGTCGGTGGTCTTGTGGGGGGGGAGGATGTTCGAGATTCAGGTTCAGCCGCTCTCTAACTTCTGGCGTGAACGTGAGCACCTGACCAGAGAGAGCCACGCGGGCTTTAAGAGTCGTCGTGAGCAGATTCGACAGCAGGTGGCCGACCAGATTCCGCTTTTCCGGTTTTATCAAAGCCTTCTTCGATGGGTAATTCAGAATCCGAATACCGCCGCCCCCACATTTCCAGGGGTTTCGGTTGTTGTAACTAGCTGAAAACGCAGTTGTTTTGCGGGTCTGTGGCCGCATCTGCTATACTTGAATAAATTACTCAAGATTGCTACCTTGCCTCCTCCGTACAGGGTACAATAGCGGCGGTAAATAAAATTGAGCTGTGAGACCGACTTAGCGGCCGTAAAGCGCTATAGTGTGCGCGGGGTGGCCGAACGTCCGGTCCGGATGGCTGATACATTCTCTCCGGGTTAGTGAAAGGGAAGTGAAAGAGTATGAGTTCTGATGTCTTAGAAGACTTTACGAGCCAGGAATACAAGTACGGTTTCTACACTGACATTGAAGCGGAATCCGCTCCTCCTGGCCTCAGCCCTGACATTATCCGTTTCATCTCGAAGAAAAAGAATGAGCCTGAATGGATGCTCGAGTTGCGCTTAAAGGCCTACGAGCGTTGGTGCACGATGAAGGAGCCTCATTGGGCTTTCGTTAACTATCCGCCGATCGATTACCAGAGCATTATTTATTATTCCGCTCCGAAAAAGAACCCGGAGTTGAAAAGCCTCGATGAGGTGGATCCGGAGCTCCTCAAGACGTATGAAAAACTGGGGATTCCTCTGCATGAACAGAAAGCGCTTGCAGGAGTTGCGGTAGACGCGGTGTTTGATTCCGTGTCGGTCGTTACGACGTTCAAGAAGCAACTTGAGGAAGTGGGTGTGATCTTCTGCTCGATGTCGGAAGCCATTCAGAACCACCCCGAGCTCGTTAAAAAGTATCTCGGATCAGTTGTCCCTCACTCGGATAACTTCTACACCGCGCTCAATGCCGCGGTCTTCACCGACGGATCGTTCTGTTACATTCCGAAAGGAGTGCGTTGTCCGCTGGAGCTCTCGACATACTTCCGAATTAACGCCGCTAAGACAGGACAGTTCGAGAGGACGCTCATCATCGCGGACGAGGGGAGCTATGTAAGCTACATGGAGGGTTGTACCGCTCCTATGCGTGATGAGAATCAGCTTCACGCAGCGGTGGTAGAGCTCGTTGCGATGGACAACGCGCAGATCAAATACTCCACCATTCAAAATTGGTATCCTGGAGACAAAGAGGGAGTAGGAGGAATCTACAACTTCGTGACAAAGCGTGGTTTATGCGCTGGAAAGAATTCGAAGATCTCGTGGACCCAGGTTGAGACCGGTTCATCGATCACGTGGAAGTATCCAAGCTGCATCCTGAAGGGTGACAACTCGGTAGGGGAGTTCTACTCGGTTGCGATTACTAACAACAAGCAGCAGGCCGATACGGGGACCAAGATGGTTCACATCGGAAAGAATACAAAGAGCACGATCGTGTCCAAAGGTATCTCTGCGGGCCGGAGCCAGAACGCCTATCGCGGTCTTGTGAAGATAGCCGATGGTGCTCGTAACTTCTCACAGTGCGATTCGATGCTGATGGGAAATCAGTGTGGCGCTCATACCTTTCCTTACATTGAGGTGAAGAACCCAACAGCGATGGTAGAGCACGAGGCCTCCACGTCAAAGATTGGAGAAGATCAGATCTTCTACTGTAACCAGCGGGGGATTGCGACCGAGGACGCGGTATCGATGATCGTTCACGGGTTTTGTAAGGAGGTTCTTAACGAGCTTCCTATGGAGTTTGCGGTTGAGGCACGGCGTCTCCTCGAGATTAGCCTTGAGGGAAGCGTAGGATAGGAGAGAGAGATATGAGCTTACTTAAGATTACAGATTTGCATGCGCGCATAGAGGGAGACGATGGTCGGGAGATTCTCAAGGGCATAAACCTTGAGATTAAGCCGGGAGAGGTTCACGCGATCATGGGAGTGAACGGCTCAGGAAAGAGCACGCTCGCGAACATCCTCGGTGGCAAGGATGGATATGAGGTAACCAAGGGAGCCGTTGAGTTCGTTGGTAAAGATCTCCTTGAGCTCGATCCAGAGGTGCGAGCTCGTGAGGGGCTCTTTCTCGCGTTTCAGTATCCAGTAGAGCTTCCAGGGGTTCTCACAACGTACTTTTTACGTACGGCGCTCAATTCAGTTCGGGAGCACCGCGGGCAGCCGGCCTTGTCGGTTCGTGATTTTGCAACGCTCGTAAAGGAGAAGGCAAAGCTTCTTGATCTCGATGATGCGATGCTTAAGCGTGCCGTGAACGAAGGGTTCTCGGGTGGTGAGAAGAAGCGCAATGAAGTGTTTCAGATGGCTGTGCTTGAGCCAAAACTTTGCATTCTTGATGAGACCGATTCTGGTCTTGATATCGACGCTCTTCAGATCGTTGCGAATGGAGTCAATCGTCTCCGTTCAAGTGGTAACGGAATGCTTGTCATCACCCACTATCAGCGACTCCTCAACTATATCGTTCCGGATGTCGTTCATGTGATGATCGATGGTCGGATTGTGAAGTCGGGTGGTAAAGAGCTCGCTCTTGAGCTTGAGAGCCAGGGATACTCAACGTTCAAAGAGTCACTCTCGGCATAAGGAGTTTCATGGCTACTGTGGTGAAGACAAAAAGTGCCGAGCCGCTCGCGCATGAGTGGGTGCAGAAGGCGCTCGATGCAGCGCAGGTTCGACGAGGAAGCTCAGCGTTTAACGGAATCGCTGACGAGGCTCGAGGTGTCTGGCAGAAGGTTTTGTTCCCAACGCCCCGACTTGAGGCATGGAAATATACCGATACTGATGCCATCGCGAAGGGAGAGTTCTCTATCGCCAAGGAGCAGGCATCTTCCCTTACGGTTCAAGATATCGCTCCGTTTGTTATTCCTGATCTCAGCGCATACCTGATCGTTTTTGTGAATGGTGTGTACTGTGAGCCTCTCTCTAACAAGGAGAAGATCGCGGGAGTGTCGATTGAGCGATTGGCTGCGGGTTGTTCGGCTGACTTTGGGGTTCTGGGACAGCACAGAGACGAATCTTTCGCTGCGCTATCAACGGCCCTTACTACTGACGCCCTGGCGATTGAAGTCTCGCGAGGAGCTGTTGTCGCTCGACCCTTTCATGTAATCAACGTGGTGACACCGGAGGGCGCTTCGAATGTCATTGCGCCACGGCTCTTGATTAAAGCGCACGAGCAGTCGCAGGTTACGGTTGTTGAAAGCTGCGTCTCCACACAGTCGACGAAGTATCTCTCGCTTCCAGTAGTTGAGATTGTGGCGGCAGATGCCGCCATCGTTGACTACTACAAGTTCCAGGATGAGTCCCGCGAGGCGTATCACATTTCGAGTATGACGGTAGAGCAGGGGCGGAGTGGCTCTGTCTCGGCGCACATCTTCTCCTTTGGTGGAGCGTTGGTTCGTAACAACGTAAATAGTCTTCTTAAGGGAAGTGGCGCGATGTCAGTGTTGAACGGACTCTCCGTTTTGAGCGGGACCCAGCACGTCGACAATACGACGCTCATTCATCACATTGAGCCAACGATTGAGAGTCGTGAGCACTTCAAGGGTATCTACGCTGATGAGAGTCGGGGGGTCTTTTCTGGAACCATTACGGTGGACCAGATCGCTCAGAAGACGAATGC
>JBIIEK010000254.1:0-2872 GCA_044237895.1 Bdellovibrionota bacterium | reverse complement strand
TCTCAAGCTCGTACTTCGTGTGGAGGTTAAGATCCTCAGCCCAATTGCCAAGTATTCTATCACCCGGATACCCAACCGTGAATGCGCCTCCACTCAGCTGGCGATTAAAGTCGTTATAAACACGATACGTTCTCATGAGGTCGATACCTCCGGAGAAGTAGGAGTCATTGATACGCGGGTCATCAAGCGACAAAACCTGATTGCTGACCTGAGACCCCACATCCACATTCAAGTTAACCCGTCTGCCCGTTCCAAACAGGTTATTCTCTGAAACCTTGGTGTTGAATATCGCGCCGTTATTGGTCGAGTACCCGGCACCCGCGCTGAAACTTCCCGTGGTAGCCTCTTTCACATGAACATCGAGATCGACCACAGAAGGGTCGCCGGTCGGCTGATTCGTAATACTCACCTCATCGAAGTATCCGAGTCGCTGTAAAAGCGTCTGGCTTCGTTTAATCTTCGATCCTGAATAAAGCTGCTGCTCTTCGATCTTAAGCGTCCGACGAATCACGTTGTCGTACGTCTTTTCGTTTCCGGAGACTGAGATCTTGTTAATCTTTACTATATTTCCTTTGGTGCTCGCGAAATCGAGATCGACCGTCTTGTCCTTTTTGTTAATCGAGGTATTCGGAACCACGTTCGCGTAGGCATACCCTTCATCGGAGAACTTATCCGTGATCGTGAAGATATCGTTACGCACCTGGGTCGCGCTAAAGGTGTCACCCGCCTCGCTCTTTATATCTTCCAGGGTATACTCGGTAGATTGCCCCGCGAGGTCCCCCGAAGCAGTTATCTTACCAATCGAGTACTGGTCCCCCTCGGCAACATCGAACGAGACATAGAGACCATCCTCCCGTTTCTCGATACTCGCTTCCCCCACGGTTCCTTCAAGGAATCCATTATCGAGGAGGTACTGACGAATTATCTGTTTGTCCCCTTCAGTCATCTCCTGATTAACCCGGCCAGTCCCAAAGAGCCACGAGCTCCACCACTTGTAGGGCTGTATCTGCAATTTAGAGAGGACCTCTCCCTCGTCCATCTCTCTAACCCCCTGCACAAGGACGTCGCGGACCCGATACCGCTCCCCCTCCTTCGCCGTAAAGGTAATATCGACCTCATTCTCGCCAACGGAGGTAGTAGAGTAGTCCAACGTGGCGTCGTAATAGCCCTGAGCTTGGTAGTAGCTTATCGCCTTGCGAATCATCGACTGGATCTTAGCCTTATCGACGAATCTTCGGGATTCAAATTTAAGGATCTCCGCGAGGTCACTCTCTCCGACACCGTCATTTCCCTTGATGAATACTTTGCGAGCAACCGGCTTCTCTACAACCTCATACTTGAGAGTACGAGCGCCCGTCGTTGAGGTAAACACCGACACCGTCACCTGATCGAAGAATCCGGTGTTATAAAGGGTCTTCACATCCTCATTAACCTGCAGTCCAGTGACCGTACCCGAGGTTGCGTGAAGTTGTGTCTTAATCGCGTTCGTATCGATCCGTCGATTACCGGAAATCATGACGTCTGAAACGTGATAACTGCCACTATCCTGCGCGGCACCGGGCACCACTTCTCCAAACATGATAGAGAGAATGAGGAATCCGAAGATTCCTATGCGGCTACAATACGAAGACCCCTTTCTCATCACTCCGTGCCTTTCAATGCGCCGTTGACCGTTCAGATGCCGAGGAGATCAACGCTCCCCCAGGTAACATTTCGACCACTACATCCAGACTTCGCGCGAGCTCATGGTTGTGGGTAACGATAATCAAAGTGCTCTGATACTCCCTATTCATGTTCAAAAGGAGCTGCTGAATCTCAGACGCTGTCACGATATCGAGGTTACCCGTCGGTTCATCCGCGAGAATGACCTTCGGACGGGCTACCAACGCTCGTGCAATAGCAACACGCTGCTGCTCTCCCCCCGATAGCTGAGAAGGGAGGTGCGCGCTTCGGTGAGACAACCCAACTTTCTCAAGAAGCTCGGCAGCCCGCTGCTGCGCATCTGCGTCTGAAACGCCGTTCATGATAAGGGGAAGGGCGACATTCTCTCGCGCGTTGAATTCGGGAAGGAGGTGGTGAAACTGGAATATGAAGCCGACATTTTTAGCTCTAAACGCCGCTCGCTCATCGGACGACAACGAACTCACCAGGACATCACCGTAGCGAACAGTACCGCTCGTCGGTGCGTCCAATCCCCCCAAAAGGTGCATGAGCGTAGACTTTCCTGTGCCCGAACGACCAATAATGGCGACCGATCCACGATCAGGAAATGTAAACGTCAGGTCGTTGATTACGGTAAGCTCGCGATCAGCGTCCTTGTACCGTTTCGTTAATTTGGAGATCTCAACTCGCATCGAATATACCCTAGTCGTATCGCAGCACTTCGCTCGGTTCTAGGCTTGCCGCCCTGCGAGCAGGATAGACCGTCGCGAAGAAACAGATGAGAAACGCCGCAACTCCGACTACCGCAAAATTTATCGGATCTATCATCACAGGCAACGTCGACATCTGAAATATCTTCTCATCGATCGGAAATCCGAAGTGCTTCAATCCCCAACACCCGAGAAATCCGAGCACCAAACCAAGAACAGTTCCAATCCCCCCAATAACAGCACCTTGAATCCTGAAGATGCGCCCGATACTTGGTGTTGAGGCGCCCAGGGTCTTCATGACGGCGATATCCTTGCGCTTCTCAAGAACGATCATAATGAGCGTTGTTACGATCGAAAAGCTCGCCATAACAATGATGAGCAGAAGGACGATGAAGTATACCCGCTTCTCTAGTTGAATCGCGTCCCATAACGGCTTGTTCGTTACCGTCCAATCACGCGCGGAGATCCCCGTAGGTCCACCACCCACAGAATCAACGATC
>JBIIEK010000038.1:0-19315 GCA_044237895.1 Bdellovibrionota bacterium | reverse complement strand
GCCGGAGGTGTGAGACGTAAAGTTGCTATGTCCGGTTAGAGTGGAGTGACTAGCCTCACTCGCTTTTGAAAACGAGGCGTACTCCGGTGACGAACGGAGCCTCGTCGCGCCAGAATACATGGGTGCGTGATTTGGAACGTAGCTATACCCAGAATCGTACCCGCGATTATTGTTAAACAACATGTACCACAACATCATGTTATTTCCGGAGGAGTGGTGATGATGAACCTCGGTTACGCCCACCCCATTATTCCCGGAGCCACTGGGGGCGGTCGCTTTAGCCGTTTGAATGCTCGCATCAGGTTTTTGAACTCCCAGAGTATTCGTCAACTCCCTCTGAAGGTCTGCTCCTAAAGCTGACGCCAGGGCGACAGTCTCTACTACAAGCGCCTTCTCACTCTTCCCTTCATTCGTAGAGGGATAGGCTTCAGCGAGCGGGGTCGGAAAAACCTTGGAGAGATCCATGAGGAGATTTTTGAGATCTCCAAGATCCTCCCTCACCGAGGCAAACGCTTGGTCGGTAGCACTCTCCGAGACTTTAGCGATTGCGGTCGTTATTGCTTCCCCGACTTTTCTGGCATCCTCGTTGTGCAAGGAGACCCACTTCGTTATCGATTCTTCATTCTGAATTGGCTTGAGGGCGGCTTCTGTCTTCGCTACAACATCGGCTAGCTGCGCCACGCTAAGGGCGTGCACACCGGCTTTGAAGTTCACGACATCTCGCTCCAGCGCCGTATTCCAATCGTAAAGTGCCTGCATCAAGGGTTGAATTTTCAAGTACCCCACCGATTGGGCTCCTTGCTCAAAATCCGCCACTGTCAGAACCGCTACTTCATCAATTTTTTGTTTCAGTTCGGTTAGCCGTACCTTCACAGCTTCGAAACTTTCGCTTCCGGACGAGGCGGTCACGATCTCTTGGAGTGTTGCAAGCTGTACCTTAAGGGACTCGAGTGACTCTTTCGAAACGACATGGTCCGCCTCGAAGTGCGTCACGACCTCTCTAGCGTGGGGGATAGTCGAATCAACCGCTTTCAACATCGCCTCTCGACTCTCAAGCAGCTTAGGCATCTGTTCAAAAGTCACCTTAGACTCAGTTCCTAGAGTTGAGAATTTGGCCTCTCTCTCAAGCATCCGAACCGCGCTTACCTGATTGTTGTAGGAGCCGTTTTCCGGCGCACATCCGGACTGACCAACGATCCCCGCTCCACCGATAATTGCCGAGAGCGCGAACACTGCGTTTCGAATCGAGGGATGCTCAGTGATACGTGTGAGCAGACCCGGCTCTCGCCTGATGCTCGACGTGTCGGCTTTCGCCATATCCGGCTGTGCCTCTGCCCCTGTGAGAGCTTCGACCTGAACTCCTGTGTTTTCCTGATTATACATAGTTCCCTCTCGTCCTTTTCCTTCCACCTTTTTATTTTCTGATCGCCTCTACTTCCTTACTCGCTCAATCGAGTAGGGATCTACTGACCATCCGAAAAGAGTTATCATGTCCATGGTTTGCGGGTTGTATTCGACTAACGCCCACTGGTTGTAGGATCTCCCGTCGCTTTCCCGTTGTTCGCGTACATAATCGAGTGACTCAATCAGATGCGACGATGTTCCGCCGTCCGTTCCACTTCCCGCGACAACTACTCGTTGCCCCTGAAAGACGGCGTATACCCGACCTATTCTCTCGAACCCGTATTCATATCCGCCGCGGGAGCTTCGCAATGAGACGTCACTTTCGATGCCAGCGAGACTTTCGAAGGAGAGGGTCGCCCCGGCCTCCAGATGTTGCGCCTGAAACGCAGTGACCTCTAATCTTCCCCAGTCATCTTGCTCGCAACGCAGGCGTATATGGATCTTTCCATCAACATCAGCAAAGTGCCGAAGCTCGGGGGTGCACTCTCCAACCACCACGTAATCAGTAAGCTGATAACGCGTACCGTCATACGTGATCGTGGTGCCGAGGATCTGCTCAACCTCCACCTCGAATCCCGCGAGTTCCATCTCGTGAAGCCGGAGGTTGTCTCCGACAGCCACATTGAGCGGGTTGTACTCAAGTTGAGGTCCAGCGCTAAAAGCCCCGAATGTTCCCTGAAGGGAGGGGCGGGGATCGGCCGGTCTCCCAGTTCGACCCCCGCCTGATGACAACTCATTTTCCATACGTTCTTCGTGCATATCTCTATATGACCACGCTTTCTGTATGCGTCAAAGAAAAAAGTGATTAATTTTTTAAGCTATCCTCAGGGAAGAACTATTACGAACCCTAAGCGTATTTTAGAGGCCCAAACATTGAGCTTTTTTACCATCAAGTTTAGGGGAACGGCGGTGGAGGCCATCCGACACACAGAATTAGACCCCTGCACCACCACTGTTTACATGCGTTTCAAGCTCATATGTAGCTTAGTATGCTGATACGCCATTCACTATCGGCACTCATCGCGGGGGGGGTCCATTCCGGACAACTGCCTGAATTAACTATCTCTCGCCCTGTAGGTTAGCACTTCAAAGTTCGGTAAAATGAGGGGTCTCTCTCTCATCGGTGGGACTCTAGAAAACGGGGATATAAGCGAGCGGCTATATGTTTAGATCTACGGAAGAACGCCTCCGAGGCCTTGAAGCTCAACTACATGCAAGAGCCACCCTTGCGATCCGACCAGATGAAGTACGGGAGCGCCCTCTCACCACCGCATCTCTCAGCGCCGCGACAGGGTTCCGGCCCGAGACGATAGCCAACCTCTTCGACATCTCACTTTCTCCGTTAGGGCGAGTTGAACCTACATCTCAGCACTCCTCGGAGATCGCCTCGGCGTTGACAAGTCTTCGACGATTCAGACGAACATTTAACCGAATCGACATTGCAAAAGACGGCGAGATGGCTACAGCCGATGTAGCAAAAGCATTACTGGAGCTCGAGAAGGGCCTCGAGGCAATTATCACCCATAGATTACATGCTGAAAAAGTATCCGTGGCTTTCCGCCACGCCGCGGCCGCTTTACTTACAGAAAATCGTTTCGTACCCCTAGAAAAGGCTCGAGAGATAGCCGCGTATGTGATGGGAACTGCGGCCAACGCGGCGCTTGAGAGTCTGGATGCGGCAAGAGAATCACGCCTCAGCGAGCCACTTACACCTGAACACCTGCGCCCCCTCGCCTCCCAAGATACACTCGAAAAGTTTGATGTGCTCATATCAAGGCATCGGGCGGAGTCCCGAGCCGCACATGTCGCGATGAGGACATCAATCGAGACCACAACGAAACAACCCGACGCAGATTCGACACCTTCCATCGAGAGGATTACTCCGTGCGCAGGAGATGGTGCACTAATGCTCCGTTCAGCCCCGATCCACTTCGTTGCCGCGAGTAGAAGAGCATTTCTAGGGGTTAAGCTTGCGGCCGCCCACGGCCTCAAGGACAAGATAGATGGCTTTAAGCATGAGCCCTCCATTTCTAACTTGCTTGCCGTTCGGGATACTATGAGAGCATGGAGAGCTGGCGAAGGTGTTGTTGCCTTGATTAATCAAGAGTCTCAAAGACCCGAACAACAAACTGGAACTACTGAGGCACTCGGACGACACGTCCATTCTGCTCCAGGGGCTTCCCGACAAAGCGTATTGCGTGACGTAGCCTCAGGAGTAGTTGAATGGGCCTCTAAGAGATACCGAACTATGCCCGAGGGGACTCGTGCGGAAACGCTCGCTCACGTAAGTGAGCTACTGAGCGGGCTCTCCCGCGCACTTCAGTCATTAACGGCTCGTGAGATGCTTGAAACGCTCTCTGTTATGAGTTTTCCGAAAGAGACTCAGCTAACTGGCACCAATTGCAAATGGGACGTTAAATCCCCCTTTCCTTTCTCTCGTTGGCTCGAAACAACCGCTCTTGGCAGAGTATTCGGTACCCATGAGGGAGACCCTTTTGATGATTGTACCGGTATATCGAACCTACCGGACCGAAAAATTGGAAAGATTCTATCGCTTCTCAAGACGTCCCCGTTATCACAAGGCACACTTTCTCATGTTGCACCAACCTCTGGCGAACTCGCAGGGCTAAGAACGCTCACGCGCTGGATAAACGCCCTCGCTGACCGTTTTGAGAAAAACCTCCCTGTCCTACCATCCAAAGAGGCGATGTGGGTCTCTGAATTCGACGGGGGAGATGGAGTAACTCTCCCGAGAGACATCGAAAGACACTTTGAAGAGATGCAAAGAGAGCATATCGTATCGCAAGGCTCCAAGGAGAGCGGTTTCGTAGAGCCTGAATCAACGACGTGGCTTCGAAGCGCAATCGATAAACACGATGGGTTTCTCCTCACCATAAACGAGGGAGACCCGCGAACGCCCCTCAATGACTCTGAACCGGAAGCTTTGCTGGTTGTTACCTGCGATCAGAAGGATCCATCCCCAATCATGCTGGACCTAAGAGTGGCTGCACAGCCCTTCCTTTCAAGGCTCCCTCAGACCCGCACGGGCACCGCCCCCACAGTGCTCGCGGAACTTGCAGTGGTCACGAGCGAAGGAAGTGCGCTACGCCGAGAATACGGTGAAGCACCTTTAGAGACGCTTGTTCGACAAGCAGAATTCAACATCATCAGCCGCTTCGCAGAACATGAGCGCATCGACTGTTTGGCGATCTGCAGAAAGGGGAGCGTAGCTCTTAAAGCGCACAAGCGTCACGGTTACGCAGAAACGGGAGCTACCTACACCGACAATAACGGCACTGTCTTCGATATTATTTACAAGGCAGTGTATCCAGCTGACGTTATATTAGGTTATCGAGACCTCAATCGTTAACGGCAGTATATTCAAAAACTGCAGAGACGATATCAGGCAAGACGTCGCGTAGATCCGCGGACACCTCACTCGTTGGTGCCCGCAACACTGCGCATTCATTATTTGAGACGAATTGATCGATAAGCTTGAGAACACACGTTCGTTTCACCGCAACGTTCTTATCATTCGCATCCCAGATCAAGTGCTCTATCCTCCATATCCCCTTTCGCTGTGCGGGCACAAAGCTCGCGACTGCAACGAGAACGTCGTGCGACCAAATTCCATATACAACCGCTGAGTCTCCGAGTATCCCGGCAGATTCGGTTCTTGTTAATCCCTGCAGCACTCTGTGCTGATAGATAAAACTCCTCAAATCTGGGTAGGTAGAAGTATCAGCAACGTGTCGAAATAGAACGGAGGAGGCCACGATCGTCCCCGCGCTAGGTAGATCAACGCCCGTATAGACACGAAGAAGAGTCACGAATCTCTGAACATCTTTCTCCGGAATCGCTTGCAGCCCTTGCGAAACAAACTTTTCCGCTAGAGCACGTCTCCGAGCATGCAGAGCGCGACCATTTGATGTCAGGGTTACGGTTCGAAATCGCTTGTCGCGCGCGCTTATAGCCTGTTTTACGAGCCCCTGTGCGGCGAGTCGTTGCACAAGCGCCGCGGTCGTCTTCGGTTGAGATCCGATCAGCTCAGCAAGTTCGACGACAAAGGATGAGGCGCCCGGCGCGGAAAGAAGATCAAAGATGTGCCACTCTAATGGCGAACACTCCGCGATACCGAACATTGAACGTCCAAGAACGCCGAGCACCCTTGATATTCGGCGGATCTCGGTCATCCCCGGGGGATCAATTGGCAACTCCGCGGCTGTGTGCGCACCAAGTCCGTCATTGAACAACTGGAAAAGTTCTAAGAAATGTTTGCGCTCCTTCTCAGGAAGTCGCTCAAAGGCTCCCTTAAATGTGGCGAATGCCCGAGCTGACGAAACACCGAAAACGTTTTTACCGTGACGGGTCAAACGAATCTCTCGGCGCCGTTTATCAACCTTCGAGCGAATTCGAGTGACCAGATCCTCTTTAACCAGCCCCTCAATCAATCGAGTTGTCGATACCTGATCTAGGTGAAGGCGACTTTGCAATTCAACGATGCTAATACCTGGGTTCGCTTCGATCTCTGGCAAGACTGTCGCAGCCATCGGGCTTAACGACGTGTCGTAGGCCGAGGCGACCGTACGATTACGCCGGTGCATGCTGCAAATTGCCTCATACACCGAGGCGCTTAAAGTTTGAAGTTGCATGGGAAAGGTATGCCCTACTTTTCCCAACGACTCAAGCTAAACTCGTTTCAATCGCCACTTGTCGTACGCACTCTTGACCACTGGATATCCGAAGGCGGTTCCAGCTCCCAAGACGGTCTCAAGCATACCTTCAGCCATAACGAAAAGCCCGTTGTGGAAGAAGCCTCCGATACCCGCACTGATACCAAGAGCAAATTGAAGCGGGACACCAATCACCGTGTGCCCAACTCTAAAAGGCACATCAAATATCGACTCTTGAAGAGCCAATTTCGTGCGCCCCCACGTTCCTAGGTTCTCAATGTGACTTCCTATCTTTTCATCCGACCGAAGCTTTTCAAGAGCGCGAGATGCTTTAGCATACGCTCCAATAGAGGTGCCAACGGTTCCCAGTGAACAAGCGAGCGCAAACAGGGCACCACTCACTGCGTGCATTGCAACGGATGACGAACTGGCGTGCAACGTAGCCGCCAACCATCCACACCCCATGGCAACTGGCAATGAGGCGACCCCTGCTTTCAACACGGGCCACGCCTCCTTAAAACGCTCTGAGAATGGCGCCCCTTTTTTGCCCATGGATTGCGAAACGTCCGGAAGAATTGCGCCGAATAGATCGTCGAGCGCCCCTCCTACAGAGTGCATCAACCCCGGGGCAAAACTTTCAAGAGCCTTTACTCCCAGTACTACCGGACCGCACACCATCAAGGCTTCCTTCAATGCATGGTGTCGATCTCCCTGCGTGACGCTCTTCACGATAGCGATCCATTGAGAGTCCTCAAATCCTCCCTCTCTCTCTAATAGGGTATTCACACCACGAGCAAGCTGAGCGAGGCTCGGGTCTTTCGCTGTCGTTAGTACACGCACCGTGGCAAAACGAAGATAATCCTGCAACTCAGGCGAAGCTCCAACCTGGTCCCACAACTCTCGATGCTGCCAGAGCGAAATAACACCTCCGAACTTTTCTTCCGCTATCCGTCGAAGCTCGAAGGCTGCGCTTTGGGGGGGCTCTTTGGCGACCATAACGATGACCGCGTGTCCCTCCTGAACTATCGGCGCCAAACTGCCTGCTGTTTTCTCACTAAGAGGAAACTCTTGGGCCGTAAGCTGTCGTACATCGACAGCTACCGAAACATCCATTTTATCTCGGACAAGTTTGTATACTGCTTCGAAAGACTCACCGACCTCGCGCGGATTGGCGATTCCTCCCTCCCTCGTAGCAAGGATCCTTGAACTCGCTGCGCCTAACTCAGAGAGAGCTTTTGCGAGAAGGGTATTCGGAACATCCCCTCTACTTTTTTCCAAACTTGCGAGCTCTTGGTCATATGCCAGTCTTTGTTTTTCACCGTTTTCAGCAACCATTAGCTTCGATAAGACAGTCCTCCATGCGATTACAAGCGGCGAATCAATTCCCGGCCCAGCAGGAGGCTCTCCCCGATCTTGGTTGATACCCTGTTCACGAATCCCTATCGCGCCACGACCTGGTAGTGTGTTCGTCCGCAGAGCCTCAGCTCCGGGGTCAACCTGCGCAGCGTGATTGGCTGGTGTGGCTATTCGTCTCTCGTTCTGATTCGAACCTTCTCCGAACACTTCGGTACTTGTGTAAGCCATAACAACACTCCTGTGTAATACAATTCGGAAACCCGACCTCATCAAAAAACTACCAGCCTGGCGTGCCCCAACGAAGAACATTCGGTATTGGTGTATTAAATAGTTAATACACCTGCCTTAAATTAATAGAATCTGTACGATTAAGTCCGAGATAGCGGTGTCAAAACCCGTGTCAGTCATGACTTTCCCGATTTTTTCACCGACCCTGCCCCTCATTCGGCGCAGACGCGAGTGACGGTGACAACAACGGGAGAGCCCGAACGGGCCTTTTAGATAGCCGCGAGCCGAAAAGGGGGAAAGTCATGACTGACAGGCATTTCTCTCGGCAGGCGCACGCCTTCCATCAGGCATGCGAGTCGCGGCCTGTGAGGAGGTATCCCACTGATATTGTCGCTAGAAGCACAAGCCCAATCCACACGGTCACCCGTGTAGCCTCAGCGTAAACGAGTATTGCCACGACACCGGTGAGAAACAGAGCAGCGAAGATCGCTGAAAAGGGCCATACCGGCATCCTCCATTTCGGTAGCGGCTGGCCCGCAGCGGCTTGAGCCTGCCGGAAGCGCCAATGAGTGTAAAGGATCGCCATCCACACAAGGATACCGATGAAGGTAACAGCGGAGGTGAGATACTCGAATGCTTCGGAGGGAGTGACGAAATTGATGAGAACCCCGATGAACAAAAAGAGGATCGTGATGTACATGGCGCGGCTTGGCACACCAGACTGAGAGAGATGTCCAAATACAGCGGGGGCGTGCCTGTTGTTGGCGAGGGTGTGGAGGATCCGTCCGCTACTGAAGATCCCACCGTTGCAGGATGAAAGAGCCGCGGTGATCACAACGAAGTTTATGAGGCCCGCCGCTGTCTTCAATCCCATTCCCTCAAATACCTGGACGAACGGGCTGCCATTCACCCCGATCTCGTTCCACGGAAATATCGACAGAATAACCAGCAGCGCTCCGACATAGAAAATGATGATGCGCCAGACGAATGAATCGATCGCCATGGGGATAGTTGTCTCGGGCGACTTTGCCTCACCAGCCGCGATACCAATCATCTCTACGCCAACGTAGGCGTAGATAACCATCTGCATCGCGAGCACTAGGCCTGACAACCCGTTTGGCATAAAGCCACCATGGGCGGTAAGATTAGAGAGCCCCGCGGGTTGCCACACTCCAGGAAAACCAAAGATAATAACGAAGGTTCCCACCGCAATCATCAGCAAGATCGTGGCGACCTTGATGAGTGCGAACCAAAATTCGAACTCACCAAAGACCTTAGCGGCGGTGAGGTTAATGCTGCCCATCACAAGAATCGATAGAAAGGCCCACAACCACTGTGGCGAACCGGGGAACCAGAACTCCATGTAGATTCCAACAGCGGTGACTTCGGCGATAGCGATAATGCTCCAGTAGAGCCAGTACCCCCAGCCAACAAGGTAGCCGAGAAACGGGCTCACATACGTTGTGGCGTATTGCGCGAACGACCCCGTAACAGGCGCGTGCGCCGCCATCTCACCAAGCGCACGCAGCACCAGAAACGCTACGATTCCCGCTACGGTATAGCCGATAAGGATGGAGGGACCGGCGAGCTTGATAGCCGAGGCTGAGCCGAGAAAGAGCCCCACCCCAATTGTGGACCCAAGCGCTAAAAGACGCATCTGGCGCACGCCGATCGCGCGTTGGAACCCGTTATTTTCAGGTGTCATTTTGCCCCCTTACCCACTACCATTACAGTCTCCGTGGAGAGGGTACGTGGTTTGAGCGGCCGTAGCCAGGCTATTTTCTCAAGTCCACCCGGAAAAAGGGGGCGCTTTCATTTCTTTAAAAAGGTACGGCCCCATTCCTCGTCCCATTCCTCGTACAGCCCAACTGTGTGCTCCCATTCCTCGTACAGCCCAACTGTGTGCCCGCGACGCATGAGTTCTGCGGCGCGCCTCTCAAACCCATCATCTCGGCAAATTCACAGACGTCCTAAGAGAGCCTCTGCCCGATGAAAACAGAGAGCGGCGTGTGAATGCCCCGAGCTGAGCAGCTTTTGGAGTACCCCGGCCCTCCAGCCGATAGAGAACTACGTAGGTGAGAGTGAGTAAGACTAGATACCGTTACACAACCGCGGTAAAGGCGGCTTGAAACACTCAGGGGGCCACAAGACATCCATGACGCCCTGTTTCATGAGGCGGTAGCACTCAGCACACTGGATAATGAATCGACGAAATATGGCAAGAAAAGCAAATCGACGCTCTTTGGAGGACGAGTACATAAATACTTTCCTGTCCTTCCTTGGGGGTAGATAGCAATCTGTTACCACAAACCCTTCAATGCGCCGCAAAGGCTCTCTCTTTGGAGCTATTTGAGCCTCCGCCGC
Organism: Bdellovibrionota bacterium; assembly: GCA_044237895.1. GTDB lineage: Bacteria > Bdellovibrionota_C > UBA2361 > UBA2361 > OMII01 > OMII01. The sequence continues at coordinate 9,290 of JBIIEK010000038.1, read as the reverse complement.
TCGGACTTGAGAAATGATTCGTTGGCGGACCTTCTCAATCTCAATTGGATCTACCACACCAAACGCCTCTAGCCACTTGAGTGGCATAATGCGCAGTGTGTTTTTGTCGCGGGCTAAAGCATGTTCATTAAGTGCCTTCACGAGCGATCTCTCTTCAGCAAGAGAGGGATTCTCTTGAGAAAGAGCCTCAATGTCAGTGGCAAGAATCCAGGGAACTACTTTTTCAACAGTAGCGTTCACATCAGCAGGAACCGAGATGAAATCTTTCCAGGTGTTACATCCGGCGTAGTCATCAATTGAACGTACTAGTCCTGCCCGCACGGGGTTAAGAAACCCGTAAACAGCCCGGTCAATAGCAGCTTCAAGATCTAGCACCTCTCCGAGCGTAGTTCGGTTATCCCAGAGGGATAAGTGTGTGATGTTTAAGAGTCGTTTTAGAAAGTCCGTAAGGCGCTTCTTTAGTCTCTCATGGAAATGGGTAAGTGCTGTGCAATCCAGAGAGTAAACCTGCATATGCACATGGTTGCTCATCCAGACGTAGCCGCACACGATTACATCCTCCGACCGGAGGAGTCGTCCCATGATGCTCTCGATGATGACAGTTGTGAGAGCCCGAGCGGGGAGTGGTAATCCCCGGAGAGACCGAAAACATAGGTCATACATCTTTTTACTTCTAAGCATCCTTCGTCGTCGCATGATGGATTACGTATCGACGATATAGGGGCGATAGTTTCTTCATGAATCGAGAAAAGTTGGGCTGCACCAGGAGGAGGAGAAAAGTTGGGCTGCACCAGGAGGAGGGCACCAGGAGGAGGAGCTGTCATGTTGGGGGCGAATAGCGGCTATTTTTCTGGAGGTTTAGAGGCAAACTTGATCGCTCTCCACCCGTATGCCGTTGAAGCTGATGGCGGGGGCTTCCCTGCGTCATCTGCGTTTTGACCCTTGATCTCCTGCTTAGTTTTGCCACGTAAGGAATTGCCGGTTGCCGTTAACTCTGCAGAACTCTCTGCGGAAACCTCTCCAGAAGGATCGATGAGTTTCATAGATAGTGTTCGCTCTCCTTGCGGGGATACGCTGACCTCACCAACGGCTGGAATTATTTTCATCGAGCTCCCAAGCCCGTGCTCGTTGTCACTTAAAATTGCTTCGATGATATTGTACCCAAAGACCCGATCACCTTTCTGCTCAAGGGCGAGGATTCCTGGGTGTCTCTGTCCGGCTTCATCCTCAGTGAACCAGAGCCAGTAACCGCTTAGGTCAGATGTGTGATCCGTGGCTCGATGCGGCTTGAACTTGAAGGGGTTCCCTCTGAGCTCTTCAGGTAGTGAGCTGAGAAGTACGCCAGCACTGGTATTCGTTGCAGACGAGCGTAGTTTTGCTTCAAGCGCCTGAGTCGCCTCAAGTTGATTCGTAAAGGTCTCGCCGAACCAATCGACCGAGCGTCCTATTACCTCTGTACCATCAACAACGCGCGTAAATCCGCTCGCAAGGTCAAAGTCTTTCGAATTTGGCACGTTGCGTGGGTCTTTGTATGAGAGGCGAGTAATGCCGAAGGCTTGAGCGCTGACCACTTCGCCGCCATCCGAAATGCCGTCTCGATTCTTATCGAGCCAGAGCGCGATAGGTTTTAATTCATCGCCTGACACTGAGCCATCGTCGTTGGTATCGAGAAGTCCAAGCGCTTCATAACCGTTTGACCACGGAGCTCGGAGTGCGGAGCTTACATCATCCGAGAGATTCGTAGTCCTCCCTCCGAAAGTGTAGTTACCAAAGAGTTGACGCGCGGAGGTAATAACGCCTTTGTGCTCGGGGTCGTAAACCAGGAGCGGTGCTTTCTCGGAGGCCTTCCAGAGACTGAAGGTTGCTGGAAGGCGAGGGTCGAGCGCGAATGACGTTACCGTATTGTTCTGTTCAAGCGTGGTATCCTCACTCAACAGGAGAGATATCGGACTCCAGGAGGCTCCGGCGAATCCGCAGACTCTTGACTCTTTCGCGAGGTCGGGCGCCACATAACGGCAATTCTTGTCCATGAACCAATCGATAGCGGGGATGAACGAATTTGAGTTGAGGTTCATGCACGATCTGTTAGTACAGTGTTGGTATTCGTATTTCTTCTCCATGAGTTCAACGACATCCGGTGGCACCTGGAGGAATCTCGCGAGTTCGTATGCATCCAAGGGATCGTAGCCCCACTCGGCAGTAGGGCCATCATGAGTTTCGAGTTTTAGCTCTGGGTCATAGCACCAGGACACAACGGAGACCCCCTTGTCGTTTCGCCATGCAACGGATCCGGGAGACTCAACAAATGAGTTGTTCTTGAAGCCGCATCGTTTTCCGAGGCCTTGAGCGAAACAACCTGGAATATCTTTTCGCTCTCCTTGATCGGCGTACTTCTTGGTGAAGTCTATATACCTGCCCTGAAGGCTCTCATGCATCCATTGCTGGGTTGTAGTCGCCCAAGCAGCCACCCATACGCACTCCCTCTCTTTGTGAATCTTACACGTTGATTGGTCACACAGAGCGCTTTGTGGAGTGCCTGGTTTGCGCGCGGAGCCGTCGCACTCCTCGTCTCTGTTAACGATTCCATCCCCGCAGAACTCGATGACACATTTGCCATTGCAGGATGCTCCGGCAGCTGTTCCCGGCGGAACGTTCCCGTCGCACTGCTCGGAAGGGTCTTTCTTTCCATCTCCGCACACGCTGAGGGGTTTACAAATGAGTCGTCCAGAGAATGAGTTTGCGATGTCAGGGACGCGCATTGGATCGGCCAATTTCGCGTTGGTTGTGGCCGTCCACTTCGCTTTCGATGATATTGACGGAATCGAGTCAAGTCGAACGGCCGGATGTGTAGCACCCTCAAACGATACAGAGGTAAGGCTTGAGTTAGCGATCAGGAAGTCAGGATTGTTGTCATCTCGTAACGCTGAGCCCGAATCAAGGAGCTTCTTCGCGTCGTCTGGATAAAATTTGAAACATCCATATGCGCTCGTTGATTTCTTCCCCTCGGGGTTTATCAGGAGTCCGGAATCAGGGTCTGTTTTGAGGTTCGCGCATGACCAGTTTACGGGATTGTACCAGGTGCTACCGGTGTTGCTACCGAACTGGCTCGTGAGTCCCTGGGGCTGATCGATGACAATATAGGCGACTCCGGTGTGCCCTTTGAACTCCCGGGATGTGTTGTTTTGAAGTGCTATTGAGACGTCAAAGATGCCCCACTGGCGATTAAGAGTTCCTGTGGCTGAAAGAGAAAGGTCGCCGCACGATAGATCGTCAACAGGTGGGATCACTGTGCAGCTCTTCGGGTCGCAGCTTGAACCCGCCGCTACACCATCTTTGAAGAGGGTCCCATCGCATTCCTCGTTCGGTGTGAGTTTCCCATCACCGCACTGTGAATAGTAACACACCCGAGCCTCATGAAGCGTCCATCGAGCGGGTTCCGCGCCAAGGCACGGATTGTTATTCCACGGATTGCAGGTTGCATACCCGCCGGTGACAATCGCGCTGTATCCTTGCTTTAGGAGTTCTGCTTTGCGCGCCTCGGCGGCTGGTCGCATATCTTCGCATTGTCGTGGCCCCTTCGAGCCGCAGATTAAGAAGTCTTCGGAGAGGATCCTGACGCTGTCAGGCGCAGGTGGATTGAAAGATTGCATGGAGCAGCTCTCTACGGCTGTAACGGTACCCACTTTACACGTCTCCATGTTGCACGGAAGATTTCGCGCTATCCCTTCAGCGTAGGCAGCCCCATCACAATCCTCATTCGGCCGATTTACTTTTCCATCTCCGCAGTACTGGAGACTACAGGTGGTGGAATCACAATTGTAGGCAGGTGGCCTCAGGGATCCCTGAAAGAGCGCAAGGAACGATGGGGGCAGTGACGCAGGCGAGGCAAGAAGTACCTTCTCTGGTCCACTGCCATCAGGATCCGGTGAGCACTCCTTTCCATCCTCAATGGTTGTCTTGGGGTCGCAGCTACCGGTGCTTGAACAATGGTGTTTGGTTGTGCGGCACTCCTTTGTTTCGTCCGGAAGGCACAAAGCTCCCTGCTTCTTTGCATCGGGAGCGGGCTTGCAACTCCCATCCCTACAGACACCTTTCTGGCAGGCACCTGCTACCGGATATGGGCTTTCGCACTCAACGTTTCTTTCGTTTGGATGAGCGGTGGATATGCACTCTTTATTTCGACATCGCGCTGCCTGGCACGGATTGCTTATTGGCTGTGAGGGGAGGCAGAGCTCATCCTCATGAGCAGCTACCCGTTTACTCGGATCTGAGAGCGTGGCCTCCTTTCCAGCGTTATCGCACACCACGGGTTCCTCGTAGCATGAGAGAGGAGAAGGAAGTTTATACCGTCCGAGGGACTTTCCGGTGAGGAACTCGATCGTGCAATCACCATTCCTGCAGCGACTCTTCACGCACTCCCCCACTTGCCCCTCGGCAAGGGGCGGCAGGGCGCATTCAGCATCGGTGCTACACGCTGAGGAGCTCTCCGGCCCTTGAAGTCGAGGGTTCTCCGCACGAGCTGGGTATGTGAAGGAGAGAACAATGAAGAGCACGACAAGAGCGCATACAAGCGACAGTCGGATAGCTCGCGGCCTACGGAGAGTTTCCATGAGTCCCCTGAAAAAAACCCTGCCAGTAGCGTCGACATAACGGCACAAAGCTTAAGGAATCGCCGCGTGTCTCTCTCAAAATTGCCGGAGGATCGTCAGGTAGCCCAATAGTTTCGCTGCGCTAGCTGGCTCTGCCCCTCCTGTATAGAGGTCTATGGTTTCCTGCTCTGTAGCCGGGGTACTGTCTTTCGTACTAATTTCAGACACTCTAAACCAAGCTAGGTTCGGACAGACATTCAACCGGAGGATACTCCAAGGATTTTCGAGTAGCCCGGCTACAGAGGTAAACCATAGCGTGGAGCAACAGACCACGCATTTCGAACCTCACTTGATCCATCTCGGCAGAATAAGCATCGGCTCGTTACTAAAGTTCAGCTGGTTACAAAAATGCAATCGATTTGCCTATTAATTTAATTATTGTTTTTTCCCAAGCTCCCCTCGGAGAACATTTAGGGCTACTTGAGGCTGAAGATTTGCCTGAGCCAACAACGCAACAGAGCTGCCCTGAAGGATCTCAGCAGTTGCTTTTTTGGATACCTCCTCAGCAAAATCAGCATCAGTAATTCGAGAGGCTGCTTCGGTGCTCTCGAGTTTGCCTCCCTGCAGGTTCCCAAGCTGCGATTCGAGACGGCTCTGAGAGGCACCGAGCATTCCCTGCTCACGGGCGAGTCTCTGAACCTGGCTGCGACACCAATCGACTGCGGAGCGCGCGGTCGCAACAGACGTAAGGTCAAGTTGGTCTATTACGTTTTTGCGACGGCCGGAGCTATCGGCATTTCCAAGCCATAGCCGCGCCGCATTTTGGCTGGGAGAGTCGCCTGCAATAACATCCTGAGTGCCGTCACCGTTAAAGTCCGCGATGGCCGCGTTGGTGCCTGGGTCGCCGGACGTCAAAGTAGCGATATTCGTGAGGGTGCCGTTGCCGTTAGATTTATAGACATCGAGACTTGTGCGGGTACTGATGACAACTTCCTGCTTACCATCGCCGGTAAAGTCAGCAGAGTAGGCCCACATTTGATGTAGGGAGGCCGATTGATTTGCGGCGTTTACTCCCGCCTTGAAAGTTCCGTCACCATTTCCTAGATAGGTTACAACCTGAGTGCCACCTGACATCCCCACAAGGTCTAGGGTACCGTCACTATTAAGGTCGAGAGCTATAGCACCTTTTGCTGACGTATTGAGAGTGCCAAACGTGCCGTCCCCGCGCCCTAGAAGGTATCCTGAGTTTGTTACGATGTCGGCGTTGCCGTCGTTATTAAGATCTCCTGTCGATACCCCCTGCGCGCCTCCACCACTTGAAAGAGTAATGAGAGAGTTGAACGTTCCAGAACCGGTACCAAGCCGAATGCCTATGGTTCCGTCTGTGTTGTTTCCGATGATATCAGTATTGCCGTCATTGTTAAGGTCCGCGACAGTCATCGCCCATGCGCCTGTGCCTACCGAGACGGAACTCGTGGCACCGAAGGTTCCGTCACCATTTCCGAGGGCCACTCTAACCGGTCCATTTGCAACGACCCCCGCCACATCTAACTTTCCATCATTGTTAAAATCAGCAAGACGCATGTCTCCATCGTTAAAAGACCATGATTGCGATTGAGTGAAGGTACCGTCTCCGTTCCCAAGGTAGGCTACGGTCGAGCCAGAATACTGATCTCCAACGATGTCCATCTTACCATCGTTGTTGATATCACCAGCCGCCACGCCAACATGGAAGGTGCTAAAGGTCGTACTAGCACTAAAGGTTCCATCCCCAGCAGCCGTTCCCATCTCCTGTCCTATTTTAATCTCAGTATCTTTTGTCTCTCCGATTCCCGAGCGAATACTTAGATTATCATTAGAACCGTCGATAATTGTAATTTCCTGATATTGGGTACTCTGTACTGTCCGATTATACTCGGTGACCAAGGCACTAGCTTCCGCGTTAATAACAGTTCGGTGCTTTCCGGATAGGGTGCCGTTACTTGCCTGTTGTGCAAGCTCTGACAGACGATTGACGATCTCACTGAGTCCAGACACCGTACTCGATGCCACGTTTATTCGCGAAGTAGCCTCGCTGATATTCCGGATCGACTGGCCGTAGATGCGCGACCGAGCATTCAAAGAGCTTGAGATGGCAAGTCCGGCTGCGTCATCACTTCCTTTATTTATTCGGGATCCGGAGGAGAGTCGTTGGAAAGAGGTAGCCACCTTGCCGGTAGCATTCTCTAGATTGCGACTGACGCGTAGCGCCAGCAAGTTACTTCCAAAACCTACAGCCACTTACTTCTCACATCCGTGTAAAAGGTCGATTCCGTTTAGCTATCTGCTCAGTGTTCCCTCGAACACACCTACATTTTCGGCATTCTCGTGTCATAGTTTAGTTTTGGTAGCCATATTCTTTCCGCTGTTGTCACTATGTATGGATAGGGCTCTGTTGGAGAGTGGCTATACGTATCCGTCGACGCTCAAGAAGTCGCGAGCCCTTCTAAGCGCAGGCAAAACAGCCAGTTACGCCTCCACAAAAAGCGCCGGCGGATTAAAACACGAGGATGCGCTTAATGAAGTGAAAGCTCTTTGGGGACACAAAAAGGGGCGGCATACATGGCCCCCACGGGCTTCGGGGAAACCCCACGAGTATTCGGAGAAAGAGGCGTCGTCTCTAGTAAAACACGGAATCCTCAGAATCCGAGTACCCCCGTACATCATGCCGTCACGAGCGTTAATACTCGTATCGAGACCATTGATCACAACACCTAGGATGCGGGCTTTGACTCGAAGTAGTCGCCGGCGATATCTTGTGCCATCTCCCTATCGGTAGTTTGACTTCGGACCACTAACACAACGCTATGAGCTACCCGCGATAGAGTTAGCCCGTCCGCCACGGGAGGAATAGGTGGGGAATCCATAAGTATGAAGTCGTACTCGCTTGCGAGGGTGGCGATAAGGTCCTGCATAGTAGAGGAGCTCAGAAGCTCAGTGGGGTTGGGAGATCTACTCCCGGCTGGAAGGATATCGAGGTTCTTCACTGGTGTGCGCTTAATTACCCGATCAAGTTGAGTCGGCCCCGTAAGATAGTTCGTTAGCCCAATTCCGCCGGCGCCAGCGCTTCTGCAAAATATTTTTGAGAGTCCGCCCTCCCGCAGATCGCCGTCGATCATAAGCGTACGGTGGACGGCCTGTGCGAGGGTGGCCGCAAGATTAAATAAAACCGTTGTTTTCCCTTCTCCCTCCATGGCGCTTGTTATCATTATGCCTCGTGGCGGGGGATCCGCTGATGCAGTGCTGTTTGGCAACAACTACATCAGCTTGGGGAACATGGGCAAAGACAAACGTACCCTCCCGTAACACGGGCTCCATACTTCTAAGCAACAGTTCAAGATTAGTTTCGCCGCTCATGCTTTCAGTCTTTGCCCTCTATAACGTTTCGATGAAATATTGTCTGGAGCGCTAGCGCAAGGCAATTATTCCGATCGGCGTATTATCTCCTACCGGCCACCTCGGCCATGGTTTCACGCGCGAAATCAGAAATGATGGCGTCCGCTCCGAGCAGCAGGAGCTCCGTCCACTTCTTAATTTGAGAGTCGGGCGTCCAACTGTTAAAGTCCGGTTCTCCCCGAGCTGGAGATACTGGATATACGTGAATTTTCATTCCGTGCTGGTGAACTATATGCACCCACGCCGGTTCTTGAAGCACAACGATATCAGGCAAGCTCAATGTCGATGCACCGCAGCGTTGTGCTTCCGTCACAGCTTCCCCAGCCCGAGATTGCCACTCAGTCCATAAAGCTAGCGTCGTTGGGATATGCGGTGCGAGGTCACGTAGTGTACGGAGAATCTCGGGATTAAAGGAAATGACATTAACAGATCCTTTGAATGCCAGAACATCTGCCAGAACAGATGCTACTATCCGTGCCGGGCGCGTGGCGTCGCGCTCTTGTGCCCAATAGGTGGCATCCTTTAGTTCTATGTAGGCTGTGGTGCTTCGCCAGGGCAGTTCTAAGACCTCTTTAAGTGTTGGCACCCTGAGGTGAGCAAATTCCGCACTCATCCAGCTGCCCACATCAAGCTGCGCAACTTCATGTGCTGAATGCTCGATGACCCAATCGCGCGAAGTATAGTTTCTAGCCGCTGGTTCGACACGAGTAAAATCAGCGCTTGGGACGACTGTCTCTTGATGGAGAACAATTGGTAGACCATCACCCGTTAACTCAACATCGAATTCGACACCGTGAATTGCGGGCAATTGAAGGGCGGCCGATAGGGCGTCTATAGAATTTTCCGGCTTTTCATGACGAAGCCCTCGGTGAGCAATTACATCAATCACGTATAATGCCCCTAATTATAAATAAGGAATAACCTTCCTGCCCCACGTTTTGACCGCTCGGCAAAATCGGTGTGCGCAGTTTTGTTCTAAGGCTCATCCCCAATCGGCTCAAACCAAATAGGCTTCAAGCTATCGGGACTGCCGTTGTAATTCACTGTAATTTCCTCACCTACCAATATGGCACACAGCGTCATAAAGTTGATCTTACCGCCCGCGATATCCTTAACATATTGGGCATTTGGCTTGTAGGAGTGGTTATATAAAGATCCCAGCCCAAGACAAATAGCTGCGTCTTTAAACTCTGCCCCCCATGAAAAGTAATAGTCGTACAATAAAGTCGAATCTATGACCGCACGCTGATCAGATGGGAGTACGAT
>JBIIEK010000189.1:0-5581 GCA_044237895.1 Bdellovibrionota bacterium | reverse complement strand
ATACCCCTTCGCCGAGGTGAGGAGGCTTTTTGTCTCCTCCGGATTGAGGGGGCGGATGACCTTGCCAGGGGTTCCCATGACGAGGCTTCCCGGCGGTATGATAGTTCCCTTGGTTACGAGCGTATGGGCTCCAACGATAGAGCCTTCGCCGATGACCGCGTTGTCGAGTATCGTCGCCCCCATGCCGATGAGGCAGCGATCTTCGATCGTGCATCCATGAATGATGGCACGATGCCCGACCGTCACATCTTCGCCGACCGTCGCGGGGTTCATGCCGTGGCTCGTATGTACGAGCACGTGCTCTTGCAGATTCGAGCCTCTACCGATCGAGATCTTTTCGATGTCACCTCTAAGGACGACGTTAAAGAATATCGAGACCTCATCACCGACCGAGACATCGCCGATAACCCAGGCGTCAGGGGCCACAAAAGCAGAGGCGCTGACTGTCGGCGTTTTCTCTTTAAAAGAAATAACCGGCATGTGCAGCGCCTCTTCTAGAGTTTGCGTTATCGGGTTAGCCGCAGACTGCTTTCACCTCTTGAACGATTCGAGCCACGCTTGGAAGGAGCACTACTTCGAGCGCCTTCGAGTATGGCATCGGAGCTTCAAGGGTGGAAACGAGTCCGACTGGTGCGTCCAGTTCGTCGAAGATCTCGTGAGAGATGAAGTGGCTCATGAAAGCGCCGTAGCTCGCAATCTCGTGCTGCTCCTGAACGATGACGCAGCGGTTTGTCTTAGCTACTGAAGTAAGCACCGCTTCGCGATCGAAGGGGCGGAGTGTTCGGAGATCGAGCACCTCCGCCGAGATGCCCTCTTGAGCGAGAGCCTCTGCAGCTTCGAGGCACAGGAATACGTTCTTTGACCATGTGATGATCGTAACGTCCGAACCTTCTCGCTTGATATCAGCTTTACCGATCGGAATGAGGTACTCCTCAGTTGGAACCGGACCCTTCTTTCCGTAGGTTAGCTCGGACTCAAAGAAACACACCGGATTATCGTCACGGATAGAGCTCTTGAGCAGTCCCTTCATATCATAAGGGGTCGCTGGCGCTACTACGATCAGCCCCGGCGTGTATGCGTAGAAGTGCTCGAATGAGTTTGCGTGTTGCGCGCCTAATTGGAACGCTGCGCCACCCGCTCCTCGGAACACGATCGGGCAGGAGATCTGTCCAGCGGACATCAATCGCGACTTGGCCGCTGTATTGAGGATCTGATCGATCGCTACGAGCGAAAAGTTAAATGTCATGAACTCTACGATCGGCCGTAGGCCCGCCATTGCGGCGCCGATTCCGATAGCGGTGAAACCGTTTTCAGCGATCGGAGCGTCGATAACGCGCTTTGGACCGAACTGGTCAAGCATTCCGCGGGAGCATTTGTATGCTCCGTTGTAGTTACCTACCTCTTCTCCGACGAGGAATACCCGCTCATCGCGTACCATCTCCTCGCTCATCGCCTCGTTTAGCGCGTCGCGGATAGCTATCTCTCGAACTGCTGATTGTGACTGTGTGTCGTGTGGCATGGCGTTAGACATATGTGTAATCCAAGGCTGTTTCTGGTGCTGGGAACGGTGACTCTTCTCCGAATCGAACGGCATCTTGGATCTCTTCCTCGATCTCGTTCTCTATTCGAATGCGGAGGTCCTTCATACCCTGAGAATCCATGGTCTCTCCGAGAACTTTTATCGGGTCTCGAGAGCGCCATGCATCGACGTCTTCTTTGGTTCGGTACTTCGCCGGGTCTGCCATCGAATGGCCACGATAGCGATATGTCTTCGCCTCGATGAGGGTCGGAAGATGCTGCTCACGAGCGCGCTTCGCCGCCGCGTGCATCGTTGCTCGAACCGCGTAGATATCGTGTCCATCAACGGTCTCGCGCGCCATCGGGTACGCGAGAGCTCGGATAGAGAGGTCTTCAGTTGAGGCAGTTCGCTCAAGGGGTGTTCCCATCGCGAACTGATTGTTCTCGATGATAAATACGCACGGGATCTTCCAGAGAGCTGCGAGCGCAAGCCCCTCATGGAACGAGCCGATGTTGATAGCGCCGTCTCCAAGGTAGACGACAGCGATGTTATCTTCGCCCTTGTACTTCTCCGCGAACGCGAGGCCAGCGGCTACTGGAACTTGGCCGCCTACAATACCCCAGCCGCCCATGAAACGACGCTCAACGTCGTAAAAGTGCATTGAACCACCACGCCCTTTAGCGCAGCCGGTCTCTTTGCCCATAAGCTCGGCCATGCCTGCGCGGGTCGAACCACCTCGAGCGATGTAGTGTCCGTGGCACCGATACCCCGTCATAATGTAATCGGTGTCTTTGAGAACTGAGATCGTTCCTACGGCGACGGCTTCTTGGCCGATGTACAGGTGCAGGAATCCACCGATCTTCTTCTCGGTATAGAGGCGGGCAGCCTCCTCCTCGAATCGGCGGATGCGTAGCATCTTCGCGAATAGGTCAGTTAAAACTTCATGTTCCATCTTTCTCTCCGCGTGCGAACGGTTCCGACAACCATTCTTCAGCTTATCCGAATATCTCAGGGGAACGCCTATAGTCCCTGGTTGAAAGGGCCTCTAGGCTGCTGAAGGTCGGAAAAATGCATTGTTGAGGGGGCAGCCCCCTCGCTGGCCCGGTGTATTGGAACGGTTCCCATACCCGTAGACCTGCCGGGGGGTTATAGCAACGAGCTGGGGGGCTGTCCACCCAGCGCCGGAGCTTGCTCGTGGTATAAAAGAGCCCCGTCTCGCGGTTGTTAAAATCAAGGCATCATGTTGAATCTATTAAGAGACTGTATGGCGACAACCTCCTGAGCGGCGTATCATCCCCCTATGAATTCGTACCGATACCTCATGGCGATAGACCCCAGCCTAACCTGCTCAGGATGGGCGCTGCTCTCAGTTAAAGGGGGCGAGGTGTTGGCTGTGGGGAAGATTAAGAGTGATCCACCGTCAGTGCCCTTGGCTACGCGGCTCGAGAAGTTGCAGGGGCACATTGGAAAGGTTGTCACTAACCTGAGCCTCGGTGAACAGGATGTATTGGTGTGTGAAGCTCCTACGACCATGAAAGACCCTCTCAACGCTATCAAGGTCGAGCAGGTTAGGGGGCTTTTTGAGGCGGCGGGGCGTGATCGTGGGGTTGTGGTCCCTGGGAGGGTCAATCCCCGGTCAGTTCAATACGAGGTGATGGGGTTAAAGGGGAAGCAGTTGGCGCGTCCGCAGGTTAAGGCTGCCGCGGTTCGAACTGTGCAATACTTGTATGCCGCCGACCTTCAGCGCCTAGGCATAGACACAGGGGACGCGAGTCTTACAAAACACCAAGATATCGTTGACGCGATGTTAATAGGACGGTTCGCGATCTTGAAGGTCCAGGGGGCTATCGATACCCGACAAACTCTTGAATCTGTCTTCGATGCGCCGCTTAGGCAAAACAGGAACACGTGGAGAGTACGTTCATGCTCGATCTAATTAAAAAGACGATTCCTCCGGTGGCGCTCGCGTTGTCTGTCGTAAGCACGGGAGTTGTTTCGCCTCTCCTATCGCTCGCGGAAGAGCCCAAGGCGGAGTCCAAGGAGGAGAACAACGAGGAACCTTCAGCGGAAGAGGGCGCGGCCAAAAAAGAAAAAAAGAGGTCTCCCACAAAATACGTGGCGCCTGGGACGGACCCCCGCGGGCTCGTTGATCTTACCATCTGCAGTCAGAATCTGAAGCTCTTTGGGACGTATGAGACCGTGAAGAGCCGAGCCCCAAACACCACAAAGGGGGAACATGAGCTAAAGCTTGAGGAGCTTACAAAACGATTCGTAACGGCTCGCTGCGATGTGATCGCGATGCAGGAGGTGATGGGCGAGAAAGAGGGTGATGCGAAGGCGGCACTCGATGAACTCGCCGCGCAGATTCGTCGTGTTACGAATCGCGTTTTTATCTCGCGAGTTGCTCCCGTGGCCGAGGGGAAGATGACGCTGGGATACCTCATCGCTCAAGATCGAGCGACGGTGGTAAGCGCACTTTCGTACGCTAAGATTGAACTGCCGATTATCGGTGAGAAGGAGCGTCCACGAGTATTTCAACGAACTCCTATGGAGCTTCAAGTGACCGTCGGTGGTCGAGATGGCGGAGAGCCTCGAACGGTATCGATTGTGAACTTTCATTTCAAATCGAAGAGGGGAGGTGCCTCCGACCCAACAGGGCTTGAATTTGAAACGTATCGAATGGAGATGGCGGAGGCTCTTAGAAGGATCGTTGAATCTCGTCATCAGCAGTCGTTCGCCTCTGGAGAATCTATCCTCGTTGTGCTCGGTGATCGAAATGGTAACTTTGATGTCGCCAGCGCGCGTATATTAGAGGGTTCGCTTGTCCTTGCGAACTTTCGAAAAGATGGTGGATGTCGACTCAGTAAGCGAGGAGTCCCGCTGTGTAAAACGGGAATCTCACTCCCGCAGAGGCTTTTTAGTGTCTTCGCTCGAAACGAACGTTCGAAGCAGGTGCCCGGAACATTTAGTTATCAGGGCGAATATTCGTGGTTGGACGACATCCTGATGCCGGCGGAGAGTTTGTCTTATGCGTGGCGCTCTGCCTTCAAGGAAGGTGTGTACGACTCTGGTGTGGTCTATGAACCGAAGGGCGCGTCTGACCACGCGCTCGTCTATGTGCGATTGAACTGGTAGGTTTCCTACTTACGAAGCTGAGCCACAACAGCTTGGAACGTGCTTTCCAGGCTAGCGACGAGGCAAGGATCTCGGAGCGTTGTCGTGTAGAACCAAGCCTTAATTTGCTGGCGCACCTCGTCAGGTGAAAAGCCGTTCGCAAGAGCCTTCTTTGATTCTGCAATCAGATCTTCAGTGTTTTGGACGACCGAGTCTAGGTGCTTCTTAACCAAGGCTCCCGTAATCGCTCCTGTGTAGCTAAAACCGATCCCTGAGAGCTGAAGGTGATTGAACTTTTTGATCGAGGATATCGAATCGTGAAGGCTCAGGTCGCCTCCGGGCGCGCATAGTGTTCGACCGTGATAGTATCCGAAGGTCTCATCAACGATCGCGAACTCGTGTGGAACGACGATGTAGGCCACTGAATGGGCGCGATGGCCGGGGGTCGTTATGCTTCTGATTGCGATATCTTCGTCGATCTGAAGGGAGTCCGTTTCAACAAGAGGCTTATCTATCTTGAGAGCTTGGGAGGCTTCGTGGAGAGAGAGGGGCTCTGTTGGTGACATAGGGCCGAACACCCTCGAGAGAGCTGCGTCCTCTTCCCATATGCTTTGCACGAAGCTCTCTTTCTTAAGCTGTTGTTGCATCGCGGCAGTGCCATAGACCAGCACCTTCGGCAGTTTCTTACGGAGGAGGGGGAGCCCCCCAATCCGATCGGCATCAAGGTGGGTTATGATGACTCGGTTAATCTTTGAAAAAGAGAGTTTTAGCCTAGAGAAGCGCTCCTCTAAGGCCACGACATGCGCGGAGCTGCCGGGATCGCTGATTGTGATCGATCCGTCTTCCGCGACGATCGCATAACGGCACGATGCGCCGAGAGATATGAGGTAGAGTCGCTCATATAATGAGCCTGAAGCACGAAGGAGCATCGGGAGAGCCTGTAGAGAG
>JBIIEK010000001.1:0-74102 GCA_044237895.1 Bdellovibrionota bacterium | reverse complement strand
ATTGTGCGATTACCTGTCCCCTTAAGCGGGTTGCTTGAGGTAGAGATAGGGCATGAAGAAGGGCACTCAATTACTTATCGGATGCGCCATCAGTGGTGCGATGCTGTATTTTGCGTTTAAAGATATCGACTTCGCGAAGGTGGGGGAGAGCCTTGCTGGTGTTAGGTTGTGGCCTATCGTGCCCTTCCTGATCTTTGCAGCGATACATCTTTTTATGCGATCGCTTCGTTGGCGGTATCTTTTGCCACCGGTGGAAGGCCCTCAGGTTCCGGTGCGGACGTTGTTCGACGCGTTCATGCTCGGTAGTTTCTCTAGTCTCGTTCTTCCAGGTCGAGTTGGTGAGTTCATTCGCCCCCTCATTCTGTCGAGGTGGTCCTCGTATTCGTTCGGTTCTTCGTTCATATCGGTGGTGATCGAACGTTTTTTTGATCTCTCCGCGGTCCTTCTCTCGTTCGCATTGATTGCGACCCTACCGTTGCCGCTTCCTGAGTGGGCGAGCATTGCGGCGTATTCTCTGGGAGGCATGGCCCTTTGTTTGCTTTTATTCATGTTAGCGAGCTGTGTGATGCCCTCATGGATTCGATCCGTCGTCGCGTTCTTTTTGAAGCCTCTTCCCGCGGGCGTGTCGAAGATCTTAGGTAAGTTTCTCAATGATCTCGTCGATGGTGCCGCAGTAATTAAAACTCCCGCGCGAATGTTCGCCATCGTTGGATTGACGGCTATCATATGGGCCACTGCATATCTTCAGTTCTGGGCCGTCCTTCTCATGTTTCCGGAGCAGCCGTCCCTTCTCCTGATGAGTGTTGCTGTCGGTGTCTTTGTTGCCCTGGCGATCGCTATCCCATCTATGCCGGGCTTCGTCGGAGTGTGGCAGCTTGGGTGTGTTGAGGCGTGTAAG
The DNA here is from genome assembly GCA_044237895.1 of Bdellovibrionota bacterium. GTDB lineage: Bacteria > Bdellovibrionota_C > UBA2361 > UBA2361 > OMII01 > OMII01. The sequence goes on along the minus strand of JBIIEK010000001.1, from coordinate 73,204 downwards.
CTCTTCGCCTATCCGGAGGCTGATGCCCAGGCGTTCTCGCTTGTGAGCCATTTTATATCGTATGTGATCCCGGTAGGTATCGGCTTCTGGTTGCTGACCCTGCACGGCATGAGCTTTGCCGACCTCAAGAAGACGGCGAATCAAAATGCGTGATGTTAGGGCGCGGGGGTGCGTTTAAAGGTCGCGCCGCCTGCTTCTGAAAGGCCGGTGTCTCCGGGATGTTTTTCATCTCGCTCTGTCTGCAAGGTCGACCGTGGGAGGGTGTGTCTACCGAGTATCGCGAACCGGCTTGTGCGCGTCAGACGGTTTAAGGATCTTCTTTGAAGTACCCTTGGTCTGCGTGGCTGGTTGTGGTGGAACGATTACCTTTGGTGCTCTCGCGGGAGCAGTTCTTCTTCTGCCGAGGAGTGCTGTTTCAAGCGCCTTAAGAATATTCGCCAAGAACGCGATCAGTCGACCGAGTGGACCACCCTCATACTTGTAATACGGATTGGTAAGGATGCCATTCGGCTTTGAACTCACGGCGCGTCTACCAGGAGACTCCTTGCTTACCTGTTCGCGGAGTGAGGAGATCGTTGGAGAGGGAAGAAGGCTTGAGAGTGTTCGCGTCTCTGAGCGTCGACTTAAGCGTGCTACTGGAATCGATTGAATCGAGGCCGAAGAGAGGTCCGTGTTTGAATGTGCCTCCGTTTTTTCGGGAGCGATGGTACGCAGGTTCGAGAGGTCGTTCGCCTCTTGCGGATTCGTCTGAAGATTACTCGTTCTATCGCTCATAGAGTCACACGAACGTAACCTATCATATTATGGCGATCTGGCTAGGAATTGTGCTCTAAAGGTTCGGATCGGTATCCTTTGGTTTTATGCCGCCGAGGCCCTTCACCTCGGCTAACCATATGAGATAACGAGATTATTCGAGGCCCGTTGCCAGTAAGATCCATCGGTGCTCTACGGGGGCTCCAGAACGTGGACTTATAGAGGAGGAGGCCCAGCTACGTGCCTTGAAGATAAAATGAATGCGGCCGTCTGAGGCGCGCGCTCCCTCGGGTGGGTTGGGATCTTGAGCTCCTGCTCGAACGGAGAGCTTCACCACAGAATCGAATGGGAGGCTGCCGGACCCGTCCAGGAGGTTCATCGTTACAAACTTACCATCGGGAGAGAGTATGGCCTCGATAGTGGTAAAGTCTTGCAGTTGCGCGATCTCATAACGGCTGAGTTGTTCCCAGCCTTGTGTTCTGAGTTGCGTGAATACTTGAATGGCCACTCGTCGAACGAATCCAGCAAAGGTGTTCGCTTTCGCGTTGAGTAGGGTGATGTCACCGTCCGGTAGATTGGGGAGGTGGTCGCTTATGCCCGCGGTACCCAAAAAAGCCGCACCACTGCCAGGTGGTCTTGAAAAAGCGGAGTAGCTTGAAAGATTGCTCTGGCTTGTTGTGGGATTTTGCGAAGGGAGTTGTTTCGCTGGCGGTGCGCCGAATCTCTCAGAGAGTGTAGCGTCGTCTAGTTTTAGATCTTTCAGCGCAAGGTGTTTAAGAGGTGGTGCCTTTTGGGGAGATTCCCTAACCACCTTCGAGGGGGGCTCTTTCTCTTGAGGGTGAGCCTTGGTCTGCGGTTGGTTCTCCGGAGCTTGCGGCTTTTGTGGTTCTTTAGAAGGTTTCTGCTCTGGCTGTTGAGACGACCTCTCGCCGGGCCTCTCGCTCGGCTTGCCCGGGAGTCCTCCATTATCCCCACGCCTAACCTGCTCCTTTACCGCGATAGAGTTGTCATCGGAGAGCCGGTTGGTTTGCTCCGGCGGGCGGAGCGATTTGGTGTCCGAGGGGGAGATGATCTCCTTTTTAGGGCTCTTGCCGGGGGGGAGCTCTACCGTTACGTCGATCACGGTTGGGGCAGGAAAATGCCTCTGTCGGCCCATTAAAAGGGCTATTACGAAGAGGAGATGCAGCGCTATCGAGACCGATAATCCGATCGTATTTTCACTGCTATGACCCGTAGACTTGCCGCTAATCATCTGATGGCGTAACGTTACCAAACGCAGGGCCCAAGTAACAGTGTGGCCTTGGTCGTAGGGGTTTTAATGTGCCCCTTCTGTCTTTACATAAGGGAGTGAAGAAAGATGCTAAGCCCCATGGAGTTAGGCGTAGTTGGAGTCCTTGTGGTGCTTTTGTTTGGCACCAAGCGGTTGCCCGAGCTTGGATCGGGATTGGGAAAGGCTATAAGTAATTTTAAGCGCTCTTACAAAGAGAGCGCCGAGATCGATGTAACTCCATCGCAATCTAAGAGCGAGCCTGCGTCAAAAGAAGAAGTGAAGTAGTTCTGTTTTCATCGAGAGTTTTTTGGTCATGCGTGCATAGTATCGGCCTGGACCAGAACCTTGTGGTTCCCGTGCCGTGCTACGGCATATTTGGGCCCTAACTTTGAACGGCGCGCTACCTATTAGCGAACAGAGAAGATCCTTGCCGAGAAGTACTTAACCTTGGATAGGTCTACCGACTCGTCTTCCGTATCGTCTCCAGCTTCGGCACGATTATTAACAAGAGCAACGGTAAAAGGTACGGATTCTTTCGGAGCTATCGAAGCTTCTCGAGCGTTCAGGGCGGATTGGAACCGTCGTACCGTTTCTAACGTGAGATCCCCGATCTTCTCGTTCCCAAGAGCGGACCTGAGCGGCGCTCTAGAGCTGAGTACTATCTCGCCTCTGTCGTTGAACCCGAGAGCTTCAACCTCAACACCAGCGATGTTTTTGCCGGTCTCGTTCGTTATCGAACCGGTTACCACCCCGATCGTCTCTTTGGTGCGGGTTTTCTTGAAATTGAAAGCGATGTTTCGAACGCTTAGTTTCGACGGAGGTAGGTGAGCTACGGACTCCTTGGCGAATGAGGGAAGAGCGAAGTGTGCCAACGCATCTATTGATTGAGGGCTAATTCGCGCCGCGTATGAAAGCCCAAGGAGTAGCGCCATAACACCCAATATAGGGAGGCTCATCGAGATAAGTCCCTGTGTTCGAGGGGAGAATCGAGCGTCTTGGGTAGCTCCAGAGGAGACATCCGTCTGAGGTCGCTCTGGTCGCGGAGCCGGGGTCGGTCGATAGGCTTCGGTGGCCTTCGGTGTGTGTTTGGCGAGATCTGCTTTCGGTGGTTGTGGGGCTGGATCTGCGAGAACGAACTTGCGAGGCGAAAGCTCTTCGGTTTGCGCGGTAGCTTCCGGCTTGGTTGCGTCCTCAAATGGCGTGGTCGGTTTCGTGGAGAGGAGGCTTTCGTTGCTCGTGTCCTCGGTGTCGAGGAATCCTTGCGAGAGGAGTGATAGCTCCGATCGCGGGGTTGCTGCCGGCTCCGTTAGTGTTCGGTTTTCGACGAAGCTGTTCCCGTTCTTGGGAGCGCTTTGAGGGGTCGGTTGACTCTTGAGGAGGGGCGAGGTCTCAGAGGGAAGCTCTTGAGTCGGAACGCCCTGCGGAGCGGTAAAACTATGAGTTCTTTGCGCAGTGCGCGAAGGGGCGCTGATAGAGAAGTCTGATGGCTTAATCAGGGAATCTTGGGATACGGCTCGGTTGGTCACTGTAGCTGAACGACTAAAGGGTGAAGGGCTGTTGCGGGTAAGCGATTGAACTTGAAGCGTGCCCGGCAAGGCGTCCGAGGCGACATCTTTGAGAACGAAGATGTCGTCGCATCGGGAACAGTGAAATCGGGGGACTTCAAGGGCTGCTACCGCTGCGGTTTCGACCGCGAAGCTTGTCTTGCACGAGGGGCACGTGACGACGATATGAGGAGCTGGGGCTTCAAATCCGATCCGGGAGCTTTTTGTTCCGACGGACTCCATATACGACGCCTTTGGAAGCATGATACCGGTACTTTGGAAACCTTAGCCTCTAAGGCCGCAGTTCCATTCAAGACCGCTCGGTTTTGAATGCATTTTGGCCCCTCTAATACCTTAAGATGCCTCTTCCAAGGCTCCGTCTTAGGGTACAACGGTTTTTTGTTCTGTTGGGGTAAGTTCCCCAAAGATTACGCAGAAGTATAAGGTCTACACGAAAACCGCACTAGGGATTATTTTTATCCTGTTAGGGTTTTGCGCCAAAATTTTTTGTAAAGCCTTCCGCGGGGTCCCTAAAACGAGTACCGTTCCTTGCGTCATGTCTCGCCGCCGTTTCTCACCACAACACAGAAAAGAAGCTCCCTCTCACGGCGATTTTGTGATGGGACGCAATTGCGCTGATGAGCTCTTGAAGCGCGCGCCGGAAAGAATAATTGAAGCTTATATTGCAGAGTCTCGTGATGATTCTCAGGGTGGGCGACGGCGCTCGGACCTTCATGATGCGCTTCGTCGTATTAAGGTGCCGATTCGTGAGGTTCCCCGTCGAGAGTTGGATAATCTCGTGAACTCGGATTCTCATCAGGGCGTCGTGCTTCGAGTTGAACCGAGGACGCACCTTCAATTCTCAGCTCTCTTGGATTTGGTGCGTGACTCCCAGGTGTGTTCGATTTTGGCGCTTGATGGAGTGGTCGATCCTCAGAATTTCGGCACCATCCTTCGTGCTGCGGAGTGTTTTGGGGTCGATGCGGTTCTCTGGTCTAAAAATCGCGGAGCTCCGGTTGGGCCCGTAGTTTCCAAGGTTAGTGTGGGCGCAAGCGAGATTATACCTCTTTGTCCCGTGTCTAACCTGCATCGGGCGCTTGAGGAGCTTAAGCAGGCGGGTGCGTGGTCTGTTGGGGCTATGGTCTCAGCGGATGCTTCCCCCCTTGATTCCTTCGAGTTTCCCGAGAAGACGGTGCTCGTAATGGGTGCTGAGGGGGAGGGGATTCACCAGCTTATAGAGCGCACCCTCGATTTCCGCGTTTATATTACCATGAGTGGTGAGATCTCTTCGTTGAACGTATCTCAGGCGACCTCTGTGATGCTTCATGAGGTATCAAAGCAGCATAGACAAACCAAGGCCCTTAAAGTAACTTAAAGTAAGTGAGGGGGCGCGGGATGTCTGCACCAGATAATTACAGTCGATTCTTTGAGGTTAAGTTAGAGCTCTTCGACGGGCCTCTTGACCTGCTTTTGCACCTCGTAAAGAAGCGTGAGCTGCCGATTGAGAAGGTCTCCCTCGCTGAAGTGACCGGCCAGTATCTTGAGTGCATCAAGGCCCTTCGCTACTACGATGTGGAGATTGCGGCTGAATACCTCGTTATCGCGGCGACTATGCTCTCCGTTAAAGCGAGCGTCTTGCTTAACGATCCCGTTGAGCTGATCCCCGATGAAAACGGCGAGCTGGTGGACCCGCACGAGGTTCTCGTTAATCGTCTGAAGGAACTCGAGGCGTTTCGGGTCGCGGCCGCGAACCTCGCTGATCGACCCGTTTTGGGGCACGATGTTTTTGCGGCACCGGTCAAAGCGAAGAAGATAGACCCCGCCCTTATCCCGATTGCGGATCATCAATCTGAGCTATTGGTCCAAGCGTTCCAGGCCGTGCTGTCCCGGCTTGGAGAGAGATCTGCCACGTATTCTATAACGTTCGACACGGTTTCGGTTGTTGAACGTATGCGCACGGTGGTTGATAGTCTTAAAGTTCTTGGTGGTGCAGGGACGTTTGCTTCTCTTCTGGGTGAGGCGGCCGATAAGACTACGGCGATCGGTGTGTTTGTGGCGGTGCTCGAGTTGTGTCGCCGCCGAATGATCTCAGTTTCTCAAGAGGGCCCGATGGGAGAGATTAGGGTCTCTTTGGCTGACAGTAATGGTGGGCCAAGTGTCGACACAACAGAGGAGTTGGCTGAAGTAGCGGCGTAGCTGGGTTGGGCCTCCGCGGCCCAAGAAGTTTGGGACCGAGAAATTTTTCACTACGTAATCTGGAGTTAACGGTATGACGAATGAGAATAATGGAGATAACGCGCAAGAGGTTTCCCCAGAGGAATTTCAAGCTGGTGCTCCTGCTCAAGAGGACGTAGCCCCGGTAAGTGAGGAGCCTTCGACCGAGGTAGAGGAGACCTCTCTGCAATCTGGTGAGGTTAATCGTTCTGGGTGTGAGGCGTCAACTTCGACCGAGGAGTCCACCCCTGGTGTGGTTCAGGTAGGCGTTGCGGCAGAGGAGCCTCAAACTCCGGCGCTCACCGATGCTCAAAAAGTCGGCCTACTAGAGGCTCTTTTGCTTGCGAGTGGAGATCCTCTCCCAATCGCTAGGGTCCAAGATATCCTTCAGTGCTCAAAAGCGGACGTGCTACAACTCGCGGAGGCGCTCAAGACAGCCTACGCCGAGGATTCTCGAGGGCTTGAGCTCGTTTTGGTCGCTCAGAAATTGCAGCTTCGCACCAAGGCTCTTTATGCTGAACATGTTCGACAGCTTATCGCGGTGAAGCCTCGCAAGCTCTCCCAGGCCGCGCTTGAAACCCTCGCGGTGATAGCGTACCAGCAGCCGGTCGTGAAAAGTGAGGTGGATAAGATTCGAGGCGTAGATGTCGCTCCGACGATTAAAACCCTCCTTGAGCGCAAGCTCATTAAGATTCTCGGTTATCAAGCATCGGTGGGGCAGCCGGCCTTATATGGAACGACCGAGGACTTCCTTTCAATCTTCGGATTGAATACTCTGTCGGAATTGCCATCCTTGCGTGACCTAAAAGCTCTTGTAAAGGAGCCTGGCGAGGCCCTTGAGTCTCAAGACGATGCCTCTAATGACGATGATTCGGGTGATGAAGATGTGACGGAGGCGGATGCTCTAGCAGAGCAGGATGCTGAAGCAGGACTTCAAGCCCCAGTGCAGTAGTAGTTGTAGTATGTACGAAGTTCGCCTCCAAAAGTTTCTCGCTGAATGTGGTGTTGGTTCTCGCCGAAAGATGGAGCAGTTCATCAAAGAGGGGCGGGTACAGGTTAACGGGCAAGTAGTTACCGAGCTCGGTCGCAAGATAAACCCAGAGGTGGACAAGGTTGAGGTCAATCGACGTCCGGTGCGGCCGGCTCCTAAGGGGGTTATGGTTTTGAACAAGCCCCGTGGCGTTGTATCCACATTGAGCGACCCGGAGGGGCGTCCAACGGTAGCGCAGTTTCTTACGAAGCATTACGCATCATATTTTCCGGTGGGGCGCCTCGATTATGATTCGACCGGATTGATGATCCTGACGAATGATGGGGAGATGGCTGAGCGGTTGATGCATCCTCGATTCGGTTTCGAGCGTGTCTATGAGGCGCGCGTCGAGGGGTCGGTGAGCCAAGTAGTTCTTGATAAATTGCATTCTGGCGTTCGCCTCTCTGACGGTATTGTTGAGGCTGATGCGGCAGTGCTTCGCTCTGACGATAAAACCACCTGGGTGCAGGTGACTATTAAGGAGGGAAGGAATCGAGTTGTTCGACGTGTGTTCGAGAAGCTCGGTCATCCCGTTATGAAGCTCAAGAGAACTACCTACGGGCCGTTTAAGATAGGTCGTCTGCAAGTGGGCCAGGCGCGAGTCCTGACACTAAAGGAATATATCCAGGTCCGTCGAAAGGTGATGACCTTCAAACCAGAAGCCGAGGATCAAAAAGCAACTCCTCGAAGCCAAGCGCCGCGTCGTGATGCTCGGATAGACAAGCCTGGTTTTAAGAGAGATCGCGACGAGAGCGGACGTGAGGATCGAGACGCGGATAGTCCGCGGTCTAAACCGCGGCCTGGGCCGCGATCGGGTCCGCGATCGGGTCCGCGATCGGGTCCGCGATCGGGTCCACGGTCTGATCCACGCTCTGATTCACGGCGCAAAGGGGGACGGCCGGCGCGTCCACATCCCAAGTCTCCAGCACGCCGACGCGGATGAGGTAGGGCCAACAAGCAATTTCGATGTAAGGTGGCGGTGCCATCTCTGCATAGAGGCGAGATGGTTGCGAGGACCTAAAAGGTCTCGATAAGATCAACGTCCCAAGTCCGTCGTAATGAATTGAGAAAGACGATTCGTGTTGCCCGTCGAAGATCGTCTTTTGTCAGTACGCGTTCGAGTAGCTCGCCCTTCTCAATCAGGTGCTTTCGGTAGCATCCACCTAAGAGTCCGCAAGAAATAGGGGGGGTAAATAGGGTGCCCTCTATTTCTAGAGCGATATTCGCTATCCGGGATTCGGTTATCTCCCCTCGCTCATTCCAGAGAATAACGTCATGGCTGGAAGAGGCTGAGGGAATCGCATCGTCGTACACCTGTCGCTCCGACGTTTTGTGAAAGAGTCGGCGATCATGTGAATGAACTGGTTCCTGCGCGAGGGATACCTTGTATGGGTGCGGGATGGAAGTGAGCGCGTGGTGGTCGGTAATGATATCACCACCTCTTGAGAGTCGGAGCCGAACTCGGTGGTGTAAGGTCTGCGTTCGTAACTCCGCGTGTAGAGAGGCGAGACTCTTCCGCGCTAGCGACTCGTCGAAGCTGTACGAATGATACTCAGCGCTCTCTTTGAGCCGTGTCAGGTGCTCCTCAAGGAGGAAGAATCCATGAGGCGAGGTTGGCTCCCATAATATAGTTTCAAAAACCTCACGAGGGCACGAGATGGTTGTGATCGCGGACGCCTTATCTAAACACTCTTGATATTCATTCTCTCCACTCGAATCCCACACCACGCCGCTTCCGATTCCATATTCGATGGTGCCTGCCATCCGGTCGAGTAACGCGGTCCGAATGGCGACGTTAAACCACATCTTGTCGTGCGGTGAGATGACCCCGATAGTCCCAGTATAGACCCGCCGGGGTGTCGATTCTAAATCGGCGATGATCTTCATGGTGCTCGCCTTGGGGGCGCCGGTGATTGAGGCCGGGGGAAAGAGTGCTTTGAATGTGTCTACAAGAGAGCTCGTTGATTGAGCCGATACCTCGCTCGTCATCTGGAAGACGTTGGGATATCTCTCAATCTCACACAGGGACGTGACATGAACGGAGCTTCGTTCCGCGATCTTGCTAAGATCGTTGCGCACCATGTCTACTATCATCGTATTTTCGGCGCGGTCTTTCGGAGCACCGCGGAGATCTTCTATCGTCGCCGCGTCCTCTACAAGCGTGCGTCCTCGTGATCGTGTGCCTTTCATAGGCCGACTAACGATCGTTGAGCCTTCTTTGCGAAAAAAGAGCTCGGGTGACGAGCTAACGAGCAAAAAACGATCGGACTCGATCAGGCAGCTGTACGCTCCTGCTTGGGCAGAGACCATCTCCTTAAGTAAGGAGAGGGGAGATGCGGTCGCGATTGAGGAGAGCCTAAAGGTGTAGTTTACCTGATAGGTGTCTCCTTTGCCGATTCGCTCTTTGATCGATCGTATAGACGAGAGGTACTCCTCCTTAGTTATCGAGCTTGACCAGACGAGAGGAACGGTTGGCTCAGAGGTTGGGAGCTGGGAAAGAACGGTAGGCTCCTTGAACAGGCCAAACCATACCAGTGGGAAGAGGTTGTCCGGTCGAACAGTGAGTGCTGGATCAAAAGCAGGGCTCGCTTCGTAGCTGACCCATCCGACGGCCCAGAGGCGCTCTCGGCGGGTCCTTTCGTCAATGTGGCGTAGAGTTGCCGCAACCGAATCAAGTGTGGATGCCTCTATGCAGTCGATCGGGGTTTCAAAGGCGAGCCACTCCCTTCTTTCTGGGTCGAAAACGAGGGCGCTAGGATTAGTCGACATTGAGAACTCTCTGGAGGCGATTAGCAGCGCTCTGAGCTTACTATTGAGACCGTATCCCCATCAAATAATTAGAGAGCTGGAGGGTTTATCTGCAGCTGATTGTGCCTTATTTTTCGACTATTCTCGGCCTTGCTTGCACTGAGGGGCTGCTCCATGTATAGTCTCGGACCTCAGCTGGTCCCCGTGGGACTAGTTGTGACCACCCTTGATGCGGGGTAGAGCAGCCCGGTTAGCTCGTCAGGCTCATAACCTGGAGGTCGTGGGTTCAAATCCCACCCCCGCTTCCAATTTTCCTTCAGGCACTTTTCCTTCAGGCACTTTTCCTTAAAGCAGAGCATCGCCGCCAGCTATCCCTAGATGGCGAGGTAAGCCTCTTTCTGGTAGCCCCGGTTCGGTAACTCTTAGGGCAGCATCTCTACCCTCATTCGCTGTCACTTAATCCGCGGTGCTAAACCGCAGCACAGTCGTTTGAGTATAGACCTCGCCTGGCCGAAGAATGGTGGATGGGAAAGATGGCTGGTTCACTGAGTCGGGAAAGTGCTGAGTCTCAAGACATAGCCCTGCATGTTTTCCATAGCTCAATCCACCCTTTCCTTTGAGAGTGCCGTTAAGATAGTTGCCCGTGTAGAGTTGAACTCCTGGCTCTGTTGTAAGGACGACGAGCACCCTCCCTGATTGTGGATCTACTAATCGAGCAGCGAATGAGAGTTTTCTAGGCTCTGAGCTCAGTACATATGTGTGGTCATATCCGATCCCCACGTCGTTGATTCTCTCCCCTATCATATGGGGCTCTCTGAAGTCGAAAGGGGTACCTTTGACCGAGCTGAGAGTTCCTGTGGGGATGGAGGTTTCATCTACGGGCACTATCTTTTCTGCGTCAATTTCAAGGATGTGATCTTTGATGTTCGAGGCGGCGGTTCCTGCAAGGTTGAAATAGGTGTGATTGGTCAGATTGATCGGAGTTGGCTTTGTTGTTGTTGCGCGATACGAGATCCAGATCTCGTTGTCGTCTGTGAGTGTATATGTAACTTCTGTACTAACCTCTCCCGGATATCCTTCGTCCATATCTGGGCTGACATGGGTAAGTGAGACGCTTGTAGATGATTGGGTAGTTGAGGTTTTCGCTCTCCACAATGCACGATCGAAACCCTTTACTCCTCCATGCAGGTGGTTAGGACCGTTGTTCGTAGCTAGCTTGTAGGTGTTCCCATCAAGCGAAAATGTTCCCTTTGCTATCCGATTCGCGAATCGGCCCGTTATCGTCCCAAAGTAGGGGTGTCTCTCCTCATAGGGAGGGAGCGAGTCGAATCCAAGAGCTACATCGGTATTGTTTCCATCGCGATCGGGCACCTCGATCGTTCTAAGTATTCCCCCAAAGGTTAAGACGCTTATCCGCATCCCTGAGGAATTGGTGAGCACGAACTCTGAGACCTTTTGCCCCTCCTTGGTTGTCCCGAAAGGGCGTTCTTCGATCGTGGCACGTATGCGATTGGTAGATGAGTGAGTAGTCGTCATGGGGGAACATCCTCCAAGCAGTGCATTTGCGAGTATGATCAAGGAGGCCTTTGCTAAACCGCGCATAAATGGAAGCTGCCTTGCTCTACAGCAGAAGTAAAGAGCTATTTGTAGTTGGTGAACAGGTCCGCCCGAGGGAGCGTCAGAAGACGTTCGACAGCCGACGGATTGCTTCCTTTGCCTGGCGTTTGATCTATAAGGCCCGCGTTCTTAAGCGCGTTTGCCACTTCAGTGTTGATGAATTGAGTCATGTTGACGGCGCTTTGTGGCGTTGCAACGAAAAGCGCCCAGTGCTCCTGGCCCTTAATAAGAACAGGCTGAACGGATCCGGTATCTGTAATCCGTTGCAAGTGATACCGCTTCTGCGGCATGTGGGCCACACCTATGAGTACCTTGAGCTTCTCGAGATACCCCGGAATGTTGGTGATGGTAGCGAAGTGGTTTCTAATCGTGCTTTCGAAGATCGACATGCCGGCCCGCGGTGTTTTACATCCAGGGGTAGAGTCTTGTGAGGAAGTTGTCTTTCCTTCTCGTGCTAGCTGTCTCCCTAGAGGAGAGAGCATATCCAGAGTGACGTGTGCTACTGGCGTATGGTCACGATCTACTGGGACGGCGAGCTCTGGGGCCTGTTGTGGGCAATAGAGTCTCTTTCGATCTTCGGGGTAGAAGAGTTCGCGAGCTTGCGGCGTTGATACTTGGGAGATGATGTTAACAAATTCAGTCGGCGTCTTTTTCTGCCAAGCTACCGCCCGGTGATATGCGTCAATTAAGAAGGCTTTAAAGAGAGTTGCCGCAGGGCCTTCTGATACTTTTTTGTACAAAAGGTCTCGTGCATCGATGAGGGTTGATACCGCGTCGAGCGTCGTCAGAGCGATCGAGCCGTCATCTAGTCGCTTCATGCTCCTGATAAAGTCTGGACGGGCGCTCGAGGCCTTTACTAAGTCTTCGTGGCCGAGGTGAATTGAATCTGCGATCAGGTACGCGAGGCGGTCCGCCCAGTCGATGAACATATGCATCGGGTTGCCCGGGTTGTACAAGACTGATTTCATGTTCTCGATGCGCTCTTTACCGAAATGGCGCACAAAGTCATCTGAGTTCAGCAGCTCCTTTGTTCTGTGTTCGTGACAGAACTTCGGGTTCCCTGGGGTTCCTTCGTATTCCTGAAAGGAGTTAATGGCTGTCTCTGATTGGTGCGATGCAAAGATGTGCCCCTGATCGTGAACCGCTACCGCTATTACAAGGTCGCGGGCATCGCTCTCGCTTAGACCGAGATGTTCGGCCATTTCGATGGCGATTTCGATAGAGAAGTTAATGTGTAGTCCACGCGTATGATCTGCTGTGCGATGCGTGTCAGTGTGAGAGGCGCCCATGCACGAGTGGCTGGCGAGGTTTTTTCCTGATTCGTGTGTGATCAAGAAAGCGATATCGCTGTGGTACTCTTCTGGAAAGTGCGACATCCATTGATTTTGATTTCGAACGATACTCGAGAGATTCTTCAGAATAGCGAAGATGCCCGGAGGGGGTTCGGGGAGCTGGTTGTAGATTCCGTCCGGGGAGGTATCTGGTTCGCCAGGTTGTTGGTAGGCCCATTGTTCTGAGAGTGCCGGAGGTATTTCTACGTTGTGTTCTTGTGCATACCTCCTGAGCGAGGCAAAAGAGACGCCTTCGAGCGACTTGAAGCAGCTGTTTCCGCTCTGATGTTGGCTCGGTTGGTGGGGTTTACCGGAGCGATCGGGAGAAGAGTTTCGGTTTTCAGGGACGGGAAGCTTTCCGGCGAGGGGATGGCCGGCGGGGTGGGGATTAGAAGGTGTGCTATCCACCCTATCCAAGATCACCTCCGCAGCATTTAAGCGCAGGGTGTACGAAGTTGATTACCTTCATACCACTCACACTAAGTAACTACACAAAGTTGGCTTAGGAGTTCCTGCTGTTTACAGAAAAACACACCAGCAGCCTCGCGGATTTAACTACACCTTTGGGCTCTAGTAAATCCCAAGTTTAAGTTTTTTAAAACAGCCCGAATCGAACAGGAGGCGACTAAACGAATGGCTCCAACTTGCAGTAATCAGGTCGCTTTCATTCGGTCTTCTCGGTTTCGGCTATACATGAGCGCAACAAGTTTAGTGAACGTTAGTTATGGATGACGGGCATATGTTCTGGGCGCGCCCGCGCGGCATCACCGAACCATCATCTCGTTAGCAACTTTTATCTCTCTTAATTCGAACATGCACTACTTCAAGAGGCGCTCCCCTCTGCTGAAGAGAATTGAATAACGCAAGGAGGACCGATGACATCGATCGAGGCGCTAGGTGCGCAACAGAATATCTATACCCAAAGTGTATCTAGCAGCGAGAGTTCTCAGGCCGCACCATCAACGGTCGTTCAGAATTCGGCGTGGAGTGCGGAGCTTCAACCTCTCGTTGCGACACCGCGGCAACAGGCTGTGTCGTTGAGCGCGCAACAGACGAACTCTGTAGTTCGAATGATGGAGGCGTGCGCGTCGCTTGTCGCGGCAGTTGTTGAACTCGTTACTGCCTTTATGTCCTCTAAACATAAAGAGGATAGGCCGGTAAAAGATCTCCCCAAACCGCAGCCTTCTGCTCCGGCCGATCCGTTGTCAACCAAGCCGGCCACGACTGCCGGCTCGACCAAGGTGGGTCTTCAAGCGATTCAGGATGAGAGAGGCCAGGTGGTCGTTCGCACTCCCGATGGGTTCATTGTGCGAGCGCTCGCTTCTCATGAAGCATGGACGATAACCGGACCGGAGGGAAAAACAACCCGCATCTTTGGGGATCCTCATGTGTTTGAGAGTGATGGCACTCGGTGGGATTTCACCAAGCAGGCGACCTTTGTATTCGGTCGTAATAAAGCCACGGTAGAGGTTGTGCCCGCTGGAAATGGCACGACGCTCTCTCGCCAAGTGACTATTTATAGCGGTGATCAGCGGGCAACGATCGGTGGAATTGATACCAATAGGCCGGCGCTTCTCGCTTTGGCGCACGATGGTCGACCGCACGATGATGCCCTCAGTGATGGGAGCATCTATGTACGTCGGGTAGCGGCAGGTGGTGAATCCTGGACGAAAAAAACTACCGGCAGGTCGTTTGTGATGGGTGCCTAGAAAACAAGCTTCAAAAAGATCTGTGTTGCCTCGCCGGAAGTGACGTGTTGAGGGAGATAAACCCGAGGTCGTTAACGATGTCAAAAGATAACAGGGATGACGTAGTATCGGAGCCTGATGCAAAAGAGGTCTCAACGAGGGACGAGTGGTTTCTTCTTCGGGTCGACGTGGTAGTGCACGGTCAGGTGCTTCCAGCGGGAACGCCTATTCGGCGACACGGGGTTGAGTGGACAGTATCTGGAGGAACGGAGCCTTTACCGATTCCGATGCAGGACAAAGTATGTAAGGTGGAATACGCGGGCCTTCCTCTTCACCTCGTCTTTCGAGGGCTGGATGGAAGGTTGTTCCACCGAACGTTGGCGGGGAGTGGCTCCCTTGAGGAGGTCTCTCCTGATCGGGTTGTGTCGTCGCCGGCCCCCGGTACCTCGTGCGTGTGTGTGATGTACGGCAACCTTTTGTGGCCACTCGAGCCGCTTTGCCCCTAGGCGTTCGCGCAGAGCAGGGAGCGGCGCCTATCTCTGATTAAACTTTATCTCTATTCGTCTGTTTCGCGAGAGAGCTGCTTCATCATTGCCTGGATCTATCTGTTGATATTCTCCGTATCCTGTTGCGGACAATCGATCGGGGGGGATGCCCATCTCGATCAGATATTTCAAAACTGAGATGGCTCGAGCTGATGATAGCTCCCAGTTGGAGGGAAATTGCGGGGAGTTGATCGGCAACTTGTCGGTATGACCGATAATGCTCACCATCCACTTAATATCTTTTGGAATGGTTGCTGATATCTCCTTTAAGGTTTCAGCAAGCTTGACCAGCTGCTCCTTTCCACTATCTTGCAGATCGGCTGACGCGGATTGGAAGAATACCTCTGATTGAAATACGAAGCGATCTCCAACGATCTTTATATCAGGGCGATTTCCGAGCGCTTTTTTAAGACGACCGAAGAATTCCGAGCGATACTCCGACAGCTCCTCTACCTTGTCGAGCATCTTCTTCTTTAGCTTTTTGTCGAGGTCCGCGATCTTTAATTCTTTATCGGTGATAGAGGTCTTTGCCGTCGCTAGGTCCGCTGTAAGAAGAGCGAGCTTTTTGTTCAGATCCTCGACCTGCTTGAAGAGGTCCGCTAGTTGACCCTTTAAGACGCTCGATTCCTTAGTTGCTTTATCAAGATCTCCTCGGGCGGTGTCGCGTTCCGCCTGAAGACCACTCAGCTTGCCCTGACTTTCAAAGAGGCTTTTTTGTACTATGCCGATCTCATCGCGAGTTTTTTGGAGCTGACTCTCCAAGTCTTTTTGCTTTCCACGAAGTCCATCGGAGGTAGTCTTCTCGAGCGTGAGAGCATCCGTGAGCGTCTTCAGCCTGATAGCCAATTCATTAACCTGGCTCTCTCTGCTTACGAGCGCATTTGAGAGAGCGAATTGCGCAGCCATCATGATCACAAGAACGAGAGCGACCATCATGAGCATGGTTGAGAGGGCATCCACGTACCCTGGCCATATCTCCATCGTGCGCTTTTTGGATCGGCGTGAGGCGTAGCTCATAAATGTATCACTTAGGCGTTGGTGCTCGCTTCATTTGAAGCGAGTATCTTGGCGATAATCTTTAGCTCCTCACGAAGCTCTGACGCGAGGGTGTCCGCTGAACGAGAGACCTTTTCACCGATATCTTTGAGGTTTAAGTCTATGCGACGAGTATGTTCCTCTATCGTTTCTTGATTCGAGTTGCCTAGCTTGTCAGAGAGCTTTCCGAGAACTGGAGCAACCTGCTGTTGAAGTTCTGCGAGTTTGACCAGTAGCACCTGTTGCGATTTCAGATGGTCGTCGAACGCGGAGAAACGCTCCGCAAGTGAAAGCATAGAAGCCCTCTCGCCGGAGCGAGCTTCTTCTTGCATCTTAAACGTTTTGTGTAGACGCTCCAGTTGGTCTGCTAGATTTTGGACGAGGGCCTCTTGGTAACGAGCAGGCGCTATATCGGAAGCGGGTTTCGCCATGTCCGCTATCTCTGCAACGGGTGAATGAGTAAACCAATCTTCAAGCTCTTCGCAGAAGCGAGTTTGCACTCGCCCCGCCGTGAGATCGAGGAATCCAAGTATGAGAGAACTGGCGAGTCCAAAGAGCGAGGCGCTGAATGAAACTCCCATTCCGAGGAGTGGGGTCTGAAGTCCCTCTTTGAACCTATCGAAAACCACCTTGAGGTCTCCATCCCCAACGCTGAGGCCGGACATAACAGTTCCTATCCCGGCGACCGTTTCAAGGAGTCCCCAGAACGTCCCCAGGAGACCAAGAAGTATGAGCACGTTCATGAGATAGCGGGACAACTCGCGACTCTCATCTACTCGAGCGAAAACGCCTTCAAGCATGGCACGCATCGTCGTTGGCGAGGCGGAGGGCTTCTCGCCGGCCTTGGATAACGCCGGGGAGAGGGGAATTAAGATGGAGGGGAGTTGGCTCGATGGAGCTCCGCCTGTTCGGAATGCGGCGACCCACTCGATAGCACGTCGGACCTGTGAGACTTGGCGAAACGCTGCGACTATACCAAAGGTGAGAAGTGCGAGAATGAGCGCGTTCAGCCATGGATTTGCGCCAAAGGCTCGAGCGAGCCCAGTGGATAGGCATAGGCCGGCGACAACGATGACGAGGGTAAAGACCGCCATAGTGGCGAATGCTTTTGTAGGTTTGGTCATGACTCCTTCCAATCTCAAGCTTTGGGAGTGGTTCAGAGGGGCTCCCTTCGAGGTTTAAGATGCGGATAGGCTAGTGAAATGCCCACATATGATGGGTGGGCTACTTCTTATGAGGTAAGTATGTGAGCTCGGCGGAAGGTTTGGGATTAACGGCGTTGTGAAATCCCCTTACAAAGGGGCGAGGGCCCCGTGATCCTGGGATGAAAAGGAGGGGTTCCTAAGAAATTATTGGGCGAAAGGGTGTTAAGGTCATATGGCTAGGGCGGTGATGAACGTTGCTATCATAGCAAAAGCGATGGCCACCTTTGCGGCAGTTCCTATGAGCAGTCCGAGCCACGTGCCCAGCCCCACCTTGGTTGCCATATGGATCGATCGGTCGTGATAATACTGGCCGAGAGCGGCGCCGACAAAGGGGCCTATAATTATCCCTGGAAGAGCAAAAAATAATCCAAGGATTGATCCAAGAGTTGCTCCCAACATCGCCTTGCCACTTGCTCCGACTCGTTTCGCTCCAATAGTTGAGGCGATACTATCGACTACGAATCCAAATGCTCCGAGAAAAGCGAGTAAAAGGAGGGGCCCCACGCCGATAATGGTGTAATCGTTCCACCACGCTACAAGAAACGCTCCGATAAAGATGAGTGGGGTCCCGGGGAGTGCCGGAAGAGCGGTTCCCAGAAACCCGATCGTCATGGCGGTTATCCCGACGATCCAAACTACATAGCTCATAAACGCATCCCCTAGATCTCACGGATAGGCTCGAACGAGCATCTCGCAAGTGCCGTCAGTTCTACCATTATTGGTGTGGTTGGGGAGATCTTACCCGTATGCAGGGGTAAAGCGGGAAGTTTTTTCTCCCGAGAGCGGTCTAACATATTGATTGGTGATTGCTCATCGTTGGCAGCCCTTTTGCTTCATCCGACAACGTACAATCAGGTGGGTTAGTGCAGGACGCGACACTCGGCTTCAAGAGAAGCCACCCCCCAACATGAGGAACTTCATGATCCGACGCCTGCAACCCGAACCTCCTAAGGTCGAGACTGCTGCCCAAAAAACGTACCAGTCTAAGGATTCTACCGACCAAGAGAGCCTTGCGTTCGAATTCAAAAAACTGCTGGAGAGAGCCCGTGGAGGTGTTCACGGGGCGCGAGATGAGGTTGTCGCACTCGGTCTAGCGCTGGCTCAAGCAGTCTCTACAGTAAAAACCCAGCACCAAGAGATCCATAAGGGCGCTGATACGAGCGACGACTCGGGCGACCAAACTGGCGACTTTCATACCGAAGTTGAGTCTGATTCCGTTGAAATTTCAGGCCCATCTGGCGATAGGTCGGTGGTGGTAAAAGGGGGGCAAACTGGCCCTCAAAAAGTCGATGTTCAAGAGCAGGAGTCGGGTGGTCCAGAGGCTGTTGATGTTGAGGACGAGGATGATCAGGCCCTTGATCAGGGTGGGGCTGAGATCGTTGTTGAGGACGACGTGGTTTTCAACGATGTCGTTGATCTCTCCGATGAACAGGTTTTAGACCTCGGAAGCGAGGAGATAGCGCAGGCACAAACTGTTGTTGCCCAAATGTCGACTGACAGCGAAGGCGTTATCGAACTCGATGACAGCTTCGAAAAGGTAGATGGCGAGACGCTTGAGCACGTCGTTTTAAAGAAGGCGACGAAGGATGATGAGAGTGATGATGGATCTGCGGATTACTACGATGATGAAGATGTAGACTTATCGAACTTTACCCAAACGACATCGCAAGCTGGACAAGTAAAAAGAGCTGCTCAGCGGGAGGCTGGCAGCGTTAACGGAGCGAACCTCACGCAGGGATCCGCTGAAGCGGATGCTGGAGCGGAATCCCTCATTGCTGATAATGGACCAAAAAGGGGGGAATTCGAGAGTTTTTGGGCGCAGAATCCCGCCACCACGACGCGTGTTGTTAGGGACGTTGAGGGGCAATCAAAGACCCCTCGCGCAGAATTTGCTCCGATATCTGGACAAGATCTCTCGTTCAATTCGTTTGGGGGATCCAAAGAACGCAACGGCGAGTTGTCTTTTCAAGTCACCCTTCTCCGTCAAGCGTATGAGAGTTTAAGGGCTCAAACACAGAGCGCCGGTGAGGTTCGCCCGCGTACTTCGAACAATCAGGTCGGTGGTATGGGAGCCGCTACTCCAACCCGCACGACAGAGGCGGATAATGCCCCTCGCCAGGCCCGATATCTCAATAAAGCCACTCAGCAGAGGATGTTGGAGCGGGTTGAATCAGCTCTAAAGGAGGCGGCTCGAACCCGCGATGGAAAGACGATCAGCTTGAAGCTTGAGCCAGTGAATCTGGGACAGGTCAAGGTTGACGTCAGCCTTCGTGACGGCTCGTTGCATGCTCGGGTTACGCCTCAAAATAAAGAGGTTTTGACCGCACTTCGCGAGCATTCGCATGAGCTTCAGGGTGCATTAAGACGTTTAGGACTGAACGTAGAGCGTGTAACGGTTCAAGTAGTAGGGGACTCGTTCCAGCAGTCGATGCAGGAGTCAAAGGGCTTCTTCGACGGCAAGAGTTTCCAAGGAGACCGGAACAACATGCCTGGCCAGGAGCGCCAAGTCCCTGAAAATAGGTTTGGCAACGAATTTGCTGATGTTTCAAAAGCCGGCATTGCAGAGATAGAAACTGCGAAAGCTGACCACTGGATAGCGTAGTAGCTAGGTAACAACGATGGGCGATTTTAATCCAAGCATGATCTCGGGAGCCACCTCAACGGTGCCAACCGCGACATCTACTACCAAGAAGAATGACCAGATGGGTCAAGTTGAGTTCATGCAACTACTCATCGCTCAACTGAAGAACCAAGACCCAGAGGCTCCGGTAGATAGTAAGGAGTTCGCGGTTCAACTTGCGCAGTTTACTCAAGTAGAGAAGTTGACTTCAATTGACGATAAGTTGAACAAACAGACGTCCTCTATTAGTTCGGTTGCTGGATATCTCGGCCAGCAGGTTATGTTGTCGGATAAAACTATTGCGGTAAGTGGTGGTCAAGGTGGGCAGTTGCAAATCAACCTTCCTCAGGCGTCATCTCAGGTACGAGTAGACCTGTTAGATAAAGCCGGGAAAGTGGTAGGGCAGAAGACCTTCTCGGGTCTTGAAGCTGGCAAGCAGATAGTAACGCTTGATGGTTTGTCTGTGCCTGATGGCTCATATAGCTATGGCATAGCGGCGGTGCGTGGTAGTGGAGTTGGCTATTATTCGCCACAGTCAGCGGTAAGTGGTTTGGTAACAGGTTTCATTCCGGGACCCGATCCTAAGCTTGTTCTCGGGAATCGTGAGGTCTCTGTTGGTGCGGTACAAGAAGTGACTCTTCCCCCGAAAGTATAGGGAAGAGGTAGGAAACAGGAAACGATTCAAGGACGGCGTTTCTGCAGCAGTTCTTAAAGGATGAAGTGCTGTGTAGTACCCCAACTAACAAGCTGGGCTTGCACCCTTTGTGGTCAAGCGTATAGGCAGCTCTTTTTTGAGTAAGGGAACACGTGCCAAGTATAATCAACGGACTCTTCGCAGGTCGCTCAGGAATTTCAAGCCACGGTATCGCTATCTCGGTGGCGGGCGACAACATCTCTAATGCTAATACCATCGGGTACAAAGCGAATCGCGCCAATTTCGAGGACGTGATGGCCGGTGAGGGTGTTCTCGGCAAGCAGGTGGGAAGCGGATCGAACGTCGGGAAGGTCCAGACGATTTTCGAGCAAGGCACCCTTGAGTTCACGGGACGTCCTCTCGACATCGGTATCGCAGGTAACGGATTCTTCATCACGGCAGATGGTGAAAACCGAATGTATACTCGCGCCGGAGATTTTAAAGTTGATTCGGCGGGATTCATCACAACCCAGTCGGGAAATGCTATTTTAGGGTTTCCGGCGAATGGATCCGGAGCGCTTGAGCCGATCAATACGTTTAACATTGAACAGAGCAGCATTGCGACCAACGAGATCACGATATCCGGTAACATTAACGCGTCGGCTGCCACCGTAACTGCCGCAGCTATCCCCGATCCGGGCAACGTAGTTCCTCCAACTGTCACGTATTCCGATATCGCGGCGTTTTCAGAGTATACGACGGTGGTAGATGTGTTCGACTCGCTCGGCGAAAATCACCAGATGAGCCTTATGTTCTTCCATACGGCACCGAGTGAGTATCTCGTACGTGCATACGTCAACAACGAAGAGGTGGATGCAACGGGAACCCTCACTAAGAACGGGTACCCACGATTCGTGGCAGAGAGGACATTTACCTTTGGCGGAAATGGACAGCGTAGTCCTCAACCCGTCGTTGGAACTCCCGACTTTACAACCAACGTCACGTGGAACAATGCCTCTGATGCTAGTTCTGTTGATTTCAATATGAATCCGTTGACGCAATACTCCGCGGCTTCAAATATTCTCTCGGTGACTCAGGACGGTAAGGGAATCGGTTCGGTTACGAGCATCAGCGTCGGGATGGATGGCGCTGTTTCTGCTCTTCTCACCAACGGACAGGTAAGCCAGATCGGAACGATCGCTCTAGCGAATTTCTCCAATCCTGAGGGTCTTACCCGCCTTGGCGGTAACCAACTCGGAGTGTCTGTGGCTTCGGGAGACCCGATCTACGGCAAGCCCTCCACAGGAACCTTCGGTAAGCTTCAAGCGGGTAACGTAGAACTTTCGACGGTTGATATTGCGTCTGAATTCGTGCGTATTATTACCCTTCAACGTGGATTCCAAGCTAGTACGCGTATTGTAACTACGATTAATCAGCTCTTGAACGACGTTATCCAGTTGGCTTAATGGGTAGTTGAGCAGTACCATTAAGGTATGAAATTTTCTGATAGCGAGCTTGTGGCCCGGACCCTCGCGGGGGATCCTCGGGCCATAGCTCGTTTCATAACGCGAATTGAGAACAACGATACTAAAGCTGCGGCACTCGCCGCGTCGATGCGACGCCCTATAGGTCGAGCGCACGTTGTGGGCATTACGGGCAGTCCTGGCGCTGGAAAATCGACCCTCGTAGATTCCATCACCAGAGCCTATCGAGCCACGGGAAAATCAGTGGCGGTAATCGCGGTAGATCCTTCGAGTCCCTTCAGTGGTGGAGCAATTCTGGGTGATCGAATTCGCATGAATCTTGCGGCGGAAGATCCAGGCGTGTTTATTCGTAGTATGGCCACTCGAGGTTCATTGGGAGGACTCGCCCGAGCTACCCTTGAGTCTGTTCATGTGCTCGATTGTGCTGGGTATGATGTTGTTTTGGTTGAGACTGTCGGAGTAGGACAGGCCGAGGTTGATATCGTTCGAACCGCCGATACCTGTGTTGTTGTTCTTGTGCCGGGGATGGGGGATAGCGTTCAGATTATTAAAGCTGGATTAATGGAGATTGCTGATATCTTTGTTATTAACAAAGCAGATCGGGAGGGTGCTCTGCATCTTGAGAAGGATCTCTATACATTGCTCTCGTTGGAAGAGTTTGCTCCTGGCCAGTGGAAACCTAGGGTTCTAAGAACCGTGGCGACGAATGGCGAGGGGGTGGCTGAGGTTGTGGCTGCAAATCAAGAGCATGTGCAGTGGCTCGATACTTCTCCGCAAGGCGCTTCCCGTCGGCTCGCCGTTGTTACCCAAACGCTCGTTTCTCTAATCGGCTTTAGAGCCCTCGACGAAAGACTCTCCGGTCGGGAGGCTCTTCTAAACGCGTTGGCCCTGGAGTGTGTTTCACGAAAACGCACACCGCTAGAGGCGGTTGCTGAATTTTTCAAGAAAACCGCTGACTAGCGTGTTTTAAAAAGCGTCCTTTAGGCCGGAGTGATACCTGCCGACTATACCAACATGGAAGATATCCTCTTCGGCGGTTCTATGCTTACGACTGGTAGCATCGTCCTGTGCGCCTTATTGGCTGCGGTGGGAGTGATGTATGTCGTTCGCGGCTTTGTCGCTCGTTTGGGGGGGCTTTTGCGCCGATTCCTTGAGCTTCGGTATCGTGGCTCCGCGTATCGAGCCGCGGAGGAGTTCGAGCTCGCTCTTGACGATTACAAGAATCGGGTGGAGCTACTGAACCAGTATACCTCTGACTACGTCAGCGTCTTCAATGAGGGGAATTGGTATCGAGCCCTGATGTTCGTTGAGGAGCTCGACGGGGCTTACGCTGAGCTGTGCTCCTTGTTAAGTCAGGGGGAATACCTTGATGCATTGAGCCTGGTTGACTTCCTTCTCGCAGGTGGGACTCCTCTGCCTGAATACGTGCTCGAGCGCGTTGACCAAAAGTGGGCTCCCCTAGAATTCTGGGAAGGTGATTTTGATGAGATTTTGCGAAGAATCTCGGAGCGCTTAGAAACTGCGGCGCACGAAACTGCTCAGCTGGGGATCGACCGAGGGCGAACGCGAAAGCCCACGCTTATAGCTCTACAAGAACTTAAAAAGAAAATGGATGTCGACGGGCAGCGGTAAGTTTTTTTTGCGGCGGCGGCCCGGTCAATAAGGCTTGCTAACTTCGTGCTAGCTCCTTGGTAATAATGCCTCCCATTATCTCACTCGTGCCTCCTCCGATCGGCATAAGTCGTAAGTCTCGCCACCATCGTTCCGGTGTGAATTCGGTTGTATAGCCGTATCCGCCATGAATCTGAATCGCCTTGTCGGCAACCCACACCGCGTCGTCACATACCATGCGCTTCGCCGCGGCAACGAGAAGGCGACACTCCCGGTGATTCGAAAGTTCGTCCAAAGCTCGATGCGCAAGTGCTTCGCCCAAGAGGACCTTGCGTTCCATATCTCTTAGATATCCTGCGATCGCGGGAAACTCGGATACTGACCTTCCAAAAGCTTTTCTCTCAAGGCCGTATTTTGTCGATGCTTCAAGGCACATTCGGGCTCCCGCCAGTGATGTGAGGGTGAGCATGAGCCGTTCCCAGTTAAGGTTTGCTGCTGCTTGTGCCCATCCTTCGCCTATCTTCCCAAGGATACAGGAATCGTCGACTTCTACGTCTGAGAAGAAAAGTTCCGCGGTATCAGACGCATGCCACCCTAGCTTGTGGAGCTTTCGCGAAACTTTAAATCCCTTCGATCTGGCATCGACCACGAATGTTGTGAATCCCCCGTATCCTGCGTTTGGATCTGTCTTGGTGAGGACGAGGATGTAATCAGCGCGAGCGCCATTAGTGATAAATGTCTTAGAGCCGTTGATGAGCCACTTCGTTCCCTTCCGAGTCGCGGTTGTTCGTATGTGCGCGAGGTCGCTGCCTGCGCCTGGTTCAGTAAAGGCGTATGCGCCGATCGCTTCGCCCAGAACGGCCTTAGGAAGCCACTTTGATTTTGCCTCTTCCGTCCCGTAGATCTCTAGCGCGTGGCTGATGACGAGCGAGTGCATATTCACAGCGACGGTTAATCCAACGGAGGGCAGTTCTCCGAAAACTTCACACCACGCACCAGCGAGCTTATAATCGCCGCCGACGCCGCCATACTTCTCTGAGATCAGAAGCCCGAGGAAACCCTGTTGGCCCAGAATAGTGAAGACGTCGTTGGGGAAATGACTGGCTCGTTCCCAGTCGGTGATCTTGGGAGCTAGTTCCTGCTGAAGGATCTTCGCTGCCGAATCAACAAAGGCATCGTGCTCGGCGTAGTAGGGGAGCGCTCTCATTGAAGTCTCTCCGCGATAACCTCCGCGATGTCTCGAACATCGAGTTTCGCCTCGTTGTTAGTTAGTTTAACTCCATCTTCCATCATCTGCATACAGAAAGGACAAGCGGTTGCTACTGTGGATGCGCCAGTGTTTGCGGCTTCTTCAGCTCGAACAGAGTTAACTCGCTCACCTATCTTAAGATCCATCCAGAAATGACCACCTCCAGCTCCGCAACAGAGCCCCTTTTCTTTGCTGCGCTCCATCTCAATGATGGTAAGTCCTTTAACCGCTTTAAGAGTTTTTCGTGGAGCCTCATACTCATCGTTGACGCGGCCGAGGTAGCATGGATCATGAAAAGTCACCTCCTTCATCGCGTCCTCCTTGAGTGGTAGCTTGTCCTGTTCGATCAGTCGACGAAGGAGTACCGAGTGGTGGATAATTTCTGGCTGTTGTCCCTCCCCAAGATTTCCGAACTGTGGATATTCGTTCTTGATAGTGTTGAAACAGTGCGGGCAATTAGCGACGAGTACCTTGAATGACACCGACTTAAGCAGTTCGATGTTTTGCTTTGCGAGGGTTTGGAAGAGGTTCTCCTCCCCCAACCGACGGGCCGGATCTCCAGTGCATCCCTCCATCGATCCTAGAACTCCGAACGAGAGACCCGCACGATTCATTATCGTAACAAGTGACTTGGCGATCTTCTGTTTACGAGGGTCGTACGCAGATACGCATCCTACCCAGTAGAGGTAATCCACTTTGTCGCCGGATTGTAGTTGGCGGACGTCGAGTCCTTCGAGCCACTTCACACGGTCTTCGGGGGGGCCGTATGGATTCGCTCGGCTCTCCAGGGAGCGGAGCGTTCCCTGTGCCTCGTGTGGTAGTTGCCCCTCCATCATGGTCAGGTGTCGTCTGTTGCCCACGATCTGGTCGACGTGATTGATTCCAACCGGACACGCCTCGACGCACGCCATGCAGGTGTTGCAGCTCCAAAATACATTTGGATCGATAACATCCCCGGCGATCTTCGCGTCCGCTGCGGCTCCGAGCTCTCGCACCGAGCCTTGCACGAGAGGGTTGTGCGCGCGGTAGGAGCCAGCGGCGGAAAACGCGCCAGATTCTGTTTGCTCAAGGGCATTGAAGGGGAGCGTTACGTTCGAGACTAATGACCGGTCGAGTGCGCTCGCAGGGTTGGCTCCCTTGCTATCAGTTAGTTTGCCCTGCGCGTGGAGTGCGAGCGCGTGGTTCCTCGTGTCCAGTATCACCCATTTTGGTGAAAGTGGTTTGCCCGTCAGATACGCGGGACAGACCTCTTGGCATCGTCCACATTGCGTGCACGCGTCGAGATCGAGAAGGTTCTTCCACGTGTAGTCTTTAATGGTTCCGAGTCCAAGGGAGAACTCTTCTCCGGTTTCCATCAACTTCTCTATGTCCCCGATGAAGGGAAGCGCGCCACGCGGGCGAGAGGTTCGCGAGAAGAAGAGGTTCGTGGGGCTGGTAAGCATGTGGAAGAATTTGGTGTACGGAAAGAGAGCGACGAACGCGTACACGGAGAGCGTGTGAACCCACCAGATGACGAAGTGAGCCATGCGGGCTTGCTCAGACGGCATATACCATACTGATTTTGCAACGAGCCATCCGACCGGAGAGTAGAGGGCCCACGGGTCGTTGGTGACGTGAATGCGTAACCCTTCCAGCGCATATCCCTGTACAACAAGGACTCCGAGCATGACGAGGATGAAGGCGTCATTCCACGTTTTATGAACGGCATCCGCATTCTCCATATAGCGGCGATATCCGAAATAAATAATGCCCCCGAGGAGAAGCGCGCCAAATACGTCGCTAAAAATTGTGACCCAAAGATAAAATTGTCCTTGGTAGATCTTAATCCCAAGATCGTGATGGATGAACACCATCGTGGTAGTAAAGGTCAAAACGAGGAATCCGAGGTATACCAAAAGGTGTGCTATCGCCGATCCGCTTGCGCCACGCACGACCTTTCTCTGAAACATCCCGTGTTGAATGATGTCGTCGAGGCGCCAAAGCCAGCTACCGAGGTACTCGGACGCGGGTTTGCCAGACCTCCATAAGCGGGTGCGTTGCAGGACCCCGTTTGCTCCGATAATCACCGCCACCACCAACAGCCCATAGAGGGCTATAACGTTAGGCAGCGTATTGAGATTCCACATTATTTCTCGAGTTGGTGTCATAGCCGTAAGGTAGTCGTATCAACCCCTTCACACCAGGTGGTTTTAGCGTCCTTCTTGCGCGTTATGCGTTGAGTTTGGGTTGAGGACCCTTGAGGTGGCGTTAGAGCGGAAGGTTCGATACGCGGGAGCATTTGGAAACAGCGATAGTCGAGTGGAAAGTGCATGGTGCATTTGAAATTGGCTCCGCTAACTGCCCGTTATGACAGTATAAAAAGCCAATATTGGTTCAAGTTGACAAGCTCTAACCCCGGGCCGGACAATGGAAGGATAATGTATGAGTACATCCTGCAGGTCCTGCGAAGCATCTTCCTTAGTAGTTCCCGGTGAGTCGGCCATGGGGTCGTTTGTACGCGGGGGCTGGCTCAACACCCTCATTGGGCCGTGTAACGACAGTCGAAGGTCTAGGTCTTGGTTCGTGGGTCGGACCCCCGTAGTTGCCTCAACCCACTTGCTCTAAGGCCCTGACAACCCCCTATGCTCGTCCAATCGTCTACCATCGGGTCAGTTATATATTTCGGGGTTCCGCTCCTTATAGCGGCATCAAGTTATGTCTTCTTTATTGTGGCCTCACTCTCCATCGTGCGGAGTAGCGTCGCCCGTCTTGAGGAGCTTGTTGAATTAGAAGCTCTGGGTGCCGCATCCGCGCAACGTATCGTTGAACGTTCGGATTCGTATCTCCTCTGCACTCAGATGGGACGCTTGTGCTCTTCGGTCGGTGCTGGATTCTGCCTGGCTTTTTTCACGGGACACATCGCGCGACTCTTTTCGGATGATACGGCGAGTGACTATTCAAACTATGGAATAGCTGTCGCCTCTCTGGTCGCGATTGTGTTCATGGCGAGCACGCTTGTGACGGTGCAGATTGCAAAAGCGGTCTCGCTCCAATTTCCAGAGAAAGCCCTCTGTCTGGTAGCGCTACCGCTATCGATGTCGTGCGCTCTTGTTGCTCCGATCCTGCTCTTTATTCACACCATGGTTGCGAAGGTGCTTGCTCGATTCGATGTGCGTCCGACAACGGAGCGTGACATAGCGGTGACGGCAGATGACCTGAGCGAGATCGTAAAATTCAGCACGGAAGCCGGCTCTTTGGAGCAGAACGAGCAGAGGCTTATCGAAGGGGTGGTGGAGTTCTCTGAGCGGATAGTGCGAGAGGTTATGACCCCGCGTAAAGATATCGTTTGGGCAAAAGAATCAGCCTCGACAGAGGATATTATCGGGCTGTTTTCTCGCGAGGCGGTTTCTCGAGTTTTGGTGTGCGGTAGCGATCTTGATGACGTAAAAGGAATGGTGCTTGCAAAGGACCTTCTTCAATTTATAGCTAAGTCTGGCGACACGCATGCGTGGCGATTGCTTGTGCGACCAACGTACATCGTTCCGAACACCAAGCCAGTGGACGATCTTCTCTTCGAGCTTCGTTCTAAGGGGATCCACCTTGCTGTGGTCCTCGATGAGCACGGAGGTGTTGGTGGAATCGTGACCCTCGAGGACCTCGTTGAGCAGATCGTTGGCGAGATATTTGATGAAACTGACGTAGGCTCGGACCGTGAGCCGATTATGAAAGAGGCTGAGGGGCGCTGGGTGATCGATGGAAGCGCCCCTGTCGATGAACTTCCAGAGAGCTTCGGAATCGATGCGTCCGATGGGCGTTTCGATACGATCGCAGGATTCATCTTGGATGGGGTCGGGCGACTTCCAGAGCAGGGAGAGGTCTTTGAGCTATCAGGACTAGAGTGCACTATTCTCGAGGTTCGCCGTCATCACATCGCTCGGGTGGCCGTCCGGGTGATTCCTCGTCCCGTTGATGGAGAGGGGGATGACGAGGGGTTGATAGCGGTCAACGGTGTCAATGTGAGTCAGCGCAAAACCTAGCAAGGGGGGACGAAATACCCCCTCGTCAGACCTTTCATGCCCTGGCCGCAACGTAAGCAGAAATGAAGCGAAGATCCCCAATCTATTGGGGTGGAAAAAGGGCGCGCGGGTCTTTCTCGCACGTTTTTGAATCATTTTGGCCTTTGGGGTCATCTTCACTGAGTAACGGAAAAAACCGTTTGTGGAAGGGGGCCATCAAAACCTCTAACCGTCCTACTGGAGGGTGATTCGTACATCATGTGCGGCTCGCTCCTACGAGGAGCATCTCGATATGGATTTAGACACGACAGAAACTGCACCAACAGGCCAAGAGACTCAGGAGGCGTCGGCTGCAAAAGACGACACAAACGAGAGCGATGTCGCGAAGACCGAAGATGCTCGTGCCGCCGCGTCTTTCTCCGGCGCATCGGCAATTCCAGATAGCCCCCGAGTAGATGTGAGCGCCGCAACGGTCGCTCGTATGATGGGTATCGCTTCGACGAGCGATCTTCGCGTGCTTGAGGGCCGCATTGATCTTCTAACGTCAAAGGTCGCTGCTATTCTCACTAAAGTAGATCGATGCCTTTCGATGTTCAGCTCTGTACCATCCGCGAGCGATATTGGGCGAGTTGAGGTTCAAGTAGCCGCGATAAAATCCATGATGCGAGAGGTGCTCGACGTCGTTGGAACGGAGGTGGGGCCAATCAAAGAGCGGTCGGACCGCGAGGCCGCACAAGAGCAGAGCCGAAAATTACGAGAGGGTATCAAATCGAGTTCGGAGTCATAAACAAGACGAGGGTAAGCTATGACAACTGAGAAGAAAGAAGCCTCTTCGACAACGCCTCTTTCAGGACAGATTGAAAAGACTCGCACTCGGCAGAAGAGTTACGTGATGGACCTTCGAGTCCAGAGTCCCGCTTCGATGGGCTATCTCGGGGTTGAGGGGCTTGATTCAGCTCCAGCTATCGTTCGACTCGCAAAAGTTAAAGGGCTCGACGTAATCGCGATAACCGA
Organism: Bdellovibrionota bacterium; assembly: GCA_044237895.1. Taxonomy (GTDB): domain Bacteria; phylum Bdellovibrionota_C; class UBA2361; order UBA2361; family OMII01; genus OMII01. The sequence goes on along the minus strand of JBIIEK010000001.1, from coordinate 43,617 downwards.
TTTTTATAGTGCCGAGTTTATCGATCGCATGGTTGCTGCCGCAAAGGGCTCTCCCCTCACGGTTATTCCAGGTGTGAGCGTGCGAGCTACCGTTGGGTCGTGCTCGGATGTAACTATCTCGTGCCTCTTCCCCGAGACGGTTACCGGATCTCGGATCGAACAGTTTCTGAGAGATCTCTCCATACCGATAGCTGCTCGGGGGAATCCGGAATTCGTTTTGCCAGTATCTTTAGACGTGCTGCTTATGGCGATCGCCGATCTAAACGGAATTGCTATTCCGAGTCGGCTGGATAAGACGCCTCACCGGATGTCCGTCATTCCTGAGCTTGTTGAGAAGTATGGATTCAGGGCATTCGATTTGGCGTATGGGGATTCTACCGAATTCTTCAAGAAGAGATGGCCGAAGACGAAGTTTCAGCTCTTTACCTTCTCTGATGCAAATGCGCTCGCGCAGATAGGAAGCCGTATAGCTAAGGTGAAGCTTCCCACTCCAGGATTCGATGGGATTCGCGAGATTGTGTCACGACAAGAGATGTAGGGGGCGTTTCCGCTCGAGGCGGTGCTGGTTCTGACGGGCCCAGAGCGGTCTGTGAAGGTGGGTCTTGCTACTTTCTCCTTCCCGAATCACAATCGCCCCGATGGCTACATGGCTCGTAAAGACCGAACCGGACGTTTACTCTATCGATGACCTTGCCCGGGATAAGGTGACCGACTGGACCTGCGTAAGGAACTATCAGGCACGAAATTTCCTGAAAGCTATGGCGGTAGGGGATGAGGTGCTGATCTATCACTCAAATGCTGAGCCATCGGGAGTGGTTGGCATTGCACGAGTCTGTGCGGTCGCCTCTCCTGATCCGACTCAGTTTGATAAGAAGAGTGAGTATTTTGATCCAAAAGCCACAAAAGAGGCCCCGCGATGGTTTTGCCCGGACCTTAAGTTTGTGCGAAAGTTGTCCAGGCTGATAGCCTTGGATGAGCTAAGGAGCTGTACGACACTTGCTGGTCTAGCCCTTCTTCAAAAGGGGTCGAGGCTGAGTGTGCTTCCAGTTTCTGAAAAGCACTTCGACACAATAGTAGAGTTGGCTTCAAAAGCATCCCCGTAGGAGTTCATTTGGGAGAGAAGATTACCATTAAGAATAAGGAAGAGATCGCTCTCATGCGAGAGGCATGTGCTGTGACCTCGACGATCCTTGATGAGGTAGGAGAGATCATTCGCCCTGGCATGAGCACAGAGGAGATCAACACGTTTGTGCACAGGCGAACAACCGATTTGGGAGCTATACCATCGCCGCTTAACTACAAAGGCTTTCCGAAGTCGGTATGCGTCTCTCCAAATGATGTTATCTGTCATGGGATCCCCGCGCCGTTCGTTATCCTCCAAGCAGGAGATATCGTTAACGTTGATGTGACTTCATACAAGAACGGATTTCATGGGGACTCCAGTCGTATGTATTTCGTTGGAGGCGAGGATGCCTGTTCCCCGGATGCTCGCGAACTTGTTCGGGTAACGCGAGAAGCCCTCATGACCGGTATTCGACAAGTCAAGCCAGGTAATCGGATCGGTGATATCGGTTTTGGCATTCAGGAATACATCCGTGGTATTGATCGTGGTTATGGTATCGTCCGTGAATACACGGGGCACGGATTGGGACGTGAGTTTCACGAGGCTCCGCAAGTTCTTCACGTCGGTCGAAAGGGAACGGGAGAGATAATGAAGCCCGGAATGACCTTTACGATAGAGCCTATGATTAATGCGGGCACTCACAAAACGTCGCTCTCAAAGCTAGATGGATGGACCGTGAGAACCGCTGACGGTAAACTCTCTGCTCAGTGGGAGCACACCGTGCTCGTGACAGATACGGGCGTTGATATCATGACGAGAAGTCCCAAGGGTCTTTTCTAAGCCATGTGGCGTCGCCCGCGTGCTTTTACCTAAAGCACTGGCTGCCCCTCTGGCTGGCTTCGCCGAAACCTCTTCATGAATCTTCGTGTCTTGAAGGTATTACGCCGATTTGAGGCAGTTGACCAATCCTTCGCAGACCTTCTTCGCGTCTCCAAAGATGAGCGAACAGTTGTCGAGATAGAAGAGGTCATTCTCTACCCCTGAGTATCCGGGATTCATCGAGCGTTTAATGACGTATACCATCTTTGATTTATACGCTTCGAGGATCGGCATACCATACAGCGGACTAGACTTGTTAGTTCGAGCTGCTGGGTTAACGACATCGTTCGCGCCGATAATAAGAACAGCATCTGCCCGCGCAAACTCGGGATTCACATCTTCTAGCTCTAACACCGAGTCGTAAGGGATCTCTGACTCAGCGAGCAGAACGTTCATATGTCCAGGCATTCTGCCCGCGACGGGATGGATGGCGAATTTAACATCTACACCCTTGTGGTGAAGCTGTTCGTAGAGCTCCTTCACCGCGTGTTGAGCTTGTGCTACCGCCATCCCGTACCCAGGAACGACAATTAAGCTTGATGCATTTTCAAACATAAAAGCGGCGTCCTCAGTGCTCGCTGAACGACACGCCTTCTGAGTGCCGTCGGCCGCTGCCGCCTCAGTCGTTGTGCCGAATCCTCCAAGGATGACATTTAAGAGGGAGCGATTCATCGCTTTGCACATGATATAGGAGAGGATCGCTCCGCTCGATCCTACAAGTGCGCCTGTCGCGATAAGGAGTGGGTTGTTCAGGGTGAATCCGGTGGCCGATGCTGCCCATCCCGAATACGAGTTTAACATCGAAACTACCACCGGCATATCGGAGCCTCCGATCGGAAGAACGAGGAGAAATCCTAAAAGGAGCGAGATCGATGTGACCGCCACAAAGAGTGGCACGCTGTGGTTCACTGCGAACATCGCTGATAGTACAAGGATCGACCCGATTAACAGGGCGTTAAAGACGTGCTGTCCTTTGAATACGAGTGGCGCAGATCCTAGGAGTGCCTGCAGCTTTCCGAAAGCGATCAGGGATCCGGTAAAGGTCACCGCTCCGATAGCGCTTCCGACAACTAATTCAACAAGGAGAAGGGGCGTTACGTGCCCCTCTTGTACGTGCATCAGATACGTCCCCCCGGCTACGAGTACGGCTGCAAGTCCAACGAAGCTGTGAAGGGCGGCCACAAGTTGTGGCATCGCGGTCATCTTGATCCTCATCGCTATTGGAATACCAATCACCGCACCTGCGAGGAGTCCCGCGAGTATCACTCCGTAGTTCTGCACGTCTGGACGCACGAGCGTCACGATGATCGCCAACACCATACCGGCCATGGAGAGTGTATTGCCTCGTAACGCAGTCTTTGGGTGGCTTAGCCCTTTTAATCCGAAAATAAAGAGAATAGTCGCGATAAGGTAAGCAAAGGCGAAGATATCTGGACTTAGGTTCATAGTGGAGCTCTTTTGTTATTTCTTTTTGAACATTGCTAGGATGCGGTTGGTGACAACAAACCCACCGAAGATATTAATTGAAGCCAACATCACGGCGAAAAATCCCAGGGCTTGAATCCATGTTGATTCAGTGGATTGAACGGAGCCTGCCACAAGCATCGCTCCGATAACGAGAATCGCGCTTATTGCGTTGGTTACCGCCATAAGAGGGGTGTGTAATGCCGGGGTGACTCCCCAGATTACGTGGTAGCCGACAAAGCATGCGAGCGTGAAAACATAGATAGCTATCATCGTTCCAGACATACAATTATCTTCCTTTCATTCGTAAAATGCCTTGGTGAACCAGAAGAGATGCCTCGATGATGTCATCCTCTAAGTTCACGATGAACGTGGATCCGCCGCTCTCTTGTTTCTTGACGAATAGATCGAGGAGGGATACGAGGTTGCGGGCGAAGAAATTACTCGAGTCAGTTGCCATCATCGCTGGATAGTTGGTGTGTCCTACGATCTTGACGCCGTTTACATCTATTATTTGGTCCGGGACGCTCAAAGTGCAGTTGCCGCCGCTTGGTGTCGCCATGTCAACTATCACCGAGCCGCAGCGCATGCTTCTGACAACCGATTCTGATACCAGGATGGGAGCTTTGCGACCCGGCACATTCGCCGTGGTAATAATGATATCGCTTTTTGACAGTTTCTCGTCGAGGGCGGCCTGAATCTTCTTCTTTGATTCATCCGAGAGCTCTTTAGCGTACCCGCCCTGCCCAACGCCAGATTCTTCGAGCTGAATCTCGATAGGTTTTGCTCCAAGAGAGAGTATCTGCTCTCGTGTCTCTGGTCGCACATCGTAGGCTTCTACTGTGGCTCCGAGTTTTTTTGCTGTTGCAATCGCCTGCAATCCAGCGACGCCCGCTCCAAGTACGGTGACCTTTGTAGCTTTGGCGGAGCCGGCTGAGGTCATCATCATCGGAAAGAATCTGCCGTAGTGTTGGGCGGCTTCAAGAACTGCGCGATACCCGGCTATTCCTGATTGCGACGAGAGGACGTCCATTGATTGCGCACGAGAGGTTCTTGGAATCGCTTCAAGAGCGAGTGCATCTACCTTTCCTGATGCAAACGACTGAAGGAGTTGTGCGTTTCGATATGGTTCTAGGAGGGCGACGACCATCGCACCGGATTGAATATTCGGAGCCTCCTGTTCCGACGGAGGAGCGACCTTCGCGATAAGTTGATTTGACCACGCTTCGTTTCTTGAAACTATCTTCGCGCCCGCCTTTTCGTATTCTTCATTTGGAAATCCCGCGGCGAGTCCGGCATCATCTTCGATGTGCAGTTCGAAACCGTATTTAAGTAGTCGCTTGACTGAATCAGGAGTGGCGGCCACTCGAGTCTCCCCCGAACCGGTTTCCTTTGGAACACCAACGGTGATTCCTATCTTTTCCATAGTGTCATCCCCAAAAACAACAGCAGCAAAAGGGCAGAAGGCCCCACTGCGTGTTTCCCCTAGGTTGATAAGTCGGCGGAGTGTCTAACGAACTTGAGTGCAGGTGGCTGCTGCAATGCGCACTGTGCGATAAAATAACGACGTTGCTCCACAGGCCCGTCGGAGGTGGTGAGAATAATGATAGCTTTCAATTGGTTACGGTGCGGCTAATCGGTGATTTAGTATGGGAGTGGATGGCGATGGAGATCCTCCGTGTCTCGGCCAAGAGGTTCTCTTGCGCTTCCCTTGAGCCAAGGTTGTGGGTGCGGCCGATATGCGGGGCGAAGGCCTGATGAGGGCATCACGGCTGTGCATGAATTGAATAGCTGTGGAAACTCTGATTCCTATGATCAGACGGGGAGGGTTAGATAACCCGTTCATTGTGCGTTCGCTGTTGCAGTTGGCGGGCTCTTGGCACGGTCGTTGCCAGAAAGCTCTTACGCGCGGCTCTAGATTAGGCCCGCGACAGTGAAAGATCCGCCAGTCCCCCTGAAGCGCCACACTCGCTTCGGAGCGTGCGCATGGTTCGTATTCGACTCGAATCAGACTGCATGACTATCTCTCAATCGAAAGTGTGAGGAGAGTGCGATTATGCGGCGATGTGGCTTCGGGAAAAAAGCATCCGTCTCTGTGCGCATGTGCGAACCTGAACGCGGGGCGGCTTTTATTGAGGCGGCTTTTGTTGCTCCGATGGTACTTCTCCTATTTCTCGGGATGGTACAGTTCGGATTCGCTTTCGGTGTTTTAAGTCAGTTGCGAAGTGCTACGGCGGTGGGCGCGCGAGTCGCGATACTTGGCACTAATCAGACGCAATCTCAGGTGTGCGACGCAGCCAAGAACTCACTCGCGAGCCTTGTGGATACAACCCTACTTGTGTGCGAAACAACTCCGACGATCCTTCCGGCTGCGGGCAACACTCCTGTAACGGTCACCCTTAGCTATCCCGTCCGTTTGTTTTCTCCAGATATCGGCTCGACGGTCCAATTAACAGCGCATACAACGATGCAGTGAAGGTTTCGATGAGTAAGACCCGAATTCCTTCTGGTGGGGCCAATATTGGTTTCGTTCTCATCATGTTCGCACTCATGAGTGTGGTTATCTTCGGTGCGGTAGGATTTGCGGTTGATGTCAGTCGGGTATACGACGAACAACGCAGGGTTCAGATAGCTGCTGATGCAGCTGCGCTGGCTGGCGTCGCCACTCTTGGCGCTAGCGCTAGCTACTCTGGGGTGTTAGCCGCAGTCACAACTATCGCCAACGCCAATTCCATTTCGACGGATGAGGTCACGTCGGTTCCCCCGCGATGTGGCACCTGGAGTGGTGGAGCGTTCAGCCCTTCGTCAAGCGATCAGTGTGACTCCTCGTCGAGTGCTATTGAGGTAACCATTAAGAGAAGGTTGAGGCTTGGATTAGCTCGAGTAGTGCACGAGGGAGATTTTGTACTTACGGCCCGATCTGTTGGTTATAACGCAATATCATCGGAGGCAAATTGCATACGTCCCTTGGGGATAGAGGGATCCTATTTTTCAAATTTGAATGTACCCGTAGGGGGCACATTCTCAATCGGAGGAACGCAAGGAGCGGGAAATTGGGGAAAGATAGATATCTTTGGTAACTCATCATCAGGGCAACAGTATACGAATATGATGCTCAGTAACGCCTGTGATAATTCATTCGTGCCAGGAGGGGTTGTTTCGCAGGGTACGGGAAACGCCGATATTCGACAGGTCTTTGACACCCTCCTCGGGGATCAAGCACCACCCTTTGCCGCTCAAGGAATGGTTGTCGCACTAACGTCTGATTTTACCCAGGGAAATGGAGTGGTCACGATTCAGCGATTCCTCCGGGTGGACCTCCTCTCACATCAGGGTAATGGAAAGTCTTGGACATCAACCTTTCGGGTGGTTGATCTCGATGCTGAACCGGACCCTCCTCCGAGTAGAACCCGGCAGTTAGTGGAATAGTGGGGGTCTGGACCGGTGTGCTTTGGCAGGGCTGAGTTAAGCGACTGTGAGGAACTTGTAGGGAATTTCCCCAGGGCGTTTAGCTGGCCGCGTGAGGTGTTTGGGCTGCTTCGAAAAGTCTTCTTAGGTTTAGGGCAGTATATGTCGATGACTACGTTAGGGAATTTTGCGTGTATCTTCGGCGTCTATGAGCTACCTGGCCCACATTAAGGGAGTGCGAAGGGGCATCGCGTGTATCGTGATGTTGGGGGCTGTGTGTGTGTGTGACGCTCTTGCGACGCCTGAAACCTGGATCGTTCCCTCGATAAGCTTGGAAGGTACGGCGTCAAATGCTCGGTTCGGAGATGCGATCGCTTGCAGTAAAGCGAATGCAACGAATACTTATCGATCGTATGTCGCTGTGGGCGCTCCGAATGAAAATGGCGGGCAGGGTAGGGTGCACATCTTTGATCCTGGAGACTCGGTGAACCCGATAATGTCCATCCCCTCGCCAAATATATCTCCCCTTGGATTCGGATCTTCCGTTGCATTTATCACCGACCAGAACTCTGACGGCATCGACGATCTTGCGGTGGGGGAGCCCGGAACGGGATCGGTATACATATACACGAGCATGATTTCTGGCTCTGCCCTGAGTTACTCCCTGTGCAATACGGTACAGGTCTCTGCTTCGTACGGTGCGACCCTCTTGGGATTACGGGGGCCTTTTCAACCGGGCGCATATCCTGAGCGGCTCGTAGTTGCGAACCCGGATAGTGGAACGGTTCATGGCCTAGATTTATCAGCTGGCTGCGGTAGCGCGGCTACTTTTGGCTCCCGATTCACTGTCATAAATGGCAATGGAAGATTGGGAGCATCGCTTGCGGAACTTCCAGACTCTGCTTTAGGTGACGGAGACCTGCAAACCGATGTGATCGCAGGTCAACCTGAGTACAGTATCGGATCCTCGGGGCAGGTTTTCCTGTTGGACAGCAACGAGAACGAGAGCGTGTTTTCAACTGTTAGTGAGGAGCAATATGGCACGGCGTTGGGAGGAAGTTATCTCTCAGATATCTTCGCTGTGGGGAGTCCTTATAGAAATTCTGGGCGCGGGGGGATCTCTGTGTATCAGGGTTCCACTCTTGTGTGTAATGCAGCAGTGCCAGCATTAGAGTCCTCCTCCCTCTTCGGATTTAGCTTGGCACACCTCAACACTAGTTTTCAGAATCTGTTCTCCGGTGGGAGTGCTGCTACCTTCGCCACGAACCGGTCTGAATCGACAACCGGTGGTTCAGTGGCCGTCTTTGCCCTAGTCGCTGAAGGGTCGTGCGACACCATGAAGCAGGTGAATAACTGCATTGCGGATGCAGCACAAGAGCAGGGGAAGGTCATAGTTGGAGGGGCCAACTGTCTTATCAATCCATCAGGCACCCCGAAGCCGTTGATGATCTTTAGTTCTCCGGGTTGGAATTCCAACAAAGGGAGGGTCGATATCGTCGTTGAAGGGAATGAACTTGCCATACCGTCCCCTTGTGGAGGAACCCCGACAGTAACTCCCACGGCAACGCCGACTATGACCCCGACGGTAACGCCAACCTTTATGCCTACGGATACCCCCTCCGCAAGTCCAGTAATTCCTGTGCCCACCCCTGTACCCCTGAGTCCTGGAGCTGCGGTTCCAGCTCCCTCGATTGAAGTGGTCGACAAATTAGTAACGGTCATCATCCCCGATTCAACGATTTCACTGACGCCTTCCCAAAGCGCAAGACTGGTAAAGACCCTTGTGTCGAAATATAAGCTTACCAAGAAGAAAGCCATGGATATCGTCGGAAGCCCTGCCAATTTTATTGTGACGTATGAGATTACCATCTCTCCAGCTTCAGGCGCCGCATCAGTGTTCACAGTGGATGTGCCATTTGAGATGAGTGGTTCCGCTAGTAAGAAGCGGCAGTACAAGACTCGCCTCAATCGAATTTCGGTGAGAAATCTTCCCTCTGGTGGTTATACTGCATCCTATTTAGGGCAGATCGCTCTCAAGAAACCGAAAACTATCATGGTTGGTTCGACGAAGAAGAGCGCGCCAACGAAATTTAGGGTTGGATAGTATTGTAATGAGCTCAGGATCGGGATGGGCCGTTAAAGGCGAGGTTGGGGCACGCCGGAGCGACTTCTGTGCTGTTCCTTCTCGTCGGTTTTTGCCGTGGCTGTTACCTATGGTTACTTTGTTGCTTCTTTCGAGTTCTCGCTGTTCATGATCTCGGCCGGATCTCGATACCGAGGCCGGTTGTGGGCCTCTTGAAAATCGACGCCTACTCTACTTCGCGAAGAAGAGCCAGCCGCTACTGGTACTATATTTGATATTCTTCAAATACTGTCGAAACGGCAAAAAATACTCTAAGCTTAGGGGTTCTCTACGGAGGTATATAGAGTATCCTGCCTTGATGCTCTTATCCCAGTCCTCCTATTCCCTAACTCATATCGGCGATCATGTTCACGGCAAGGTGATTGGTAATCAAGACCTGGTTATTAACGGGCTGTGCACGCTCGATGCCCCTCAGCCGAATCACATTACATTCATCCGCGCCAAAGGAGTCACGGCTTTGGCGCGCGCGCTCAAGGGTATTAAAGGCTGCGCTGCGTTTGTCATGGAGCAAGCGCTACCTGATGACGTTAATCTCAGCGAGACTTCCCTCGTGCTCGTTCCGGACCCGTACACGGCGTTCCTCGACTCGGTTCAATTGTTCTACAATGAAGAGCCGCACGTGGCTGGCGTCGATCCGAGAGCGACTATTCATCCGTCAGCATCTATTCACCCAACTGCAACTGTTGGGCCCTACTGTTACGTGGGGCGAGGGGTTCACCTTGATGCTCACACGGTGTTGGGCCCGAATGTGCGAGTGTTTGATGGGGCACATATCGGAGACTCAACGATTCTCAAGAGTGGTGTAGTCGTGCGTGAGAGGTGTGTAGTTGGCAGGCACTGTATCATTCATGATAATACAGTGATTGGAGCCGACGGTTTCGGGTATACCCCTGACAAGGTTCTGGGGCTACGAAAGGTGCCGCAATTGGGTAACGTTCTGATTTCCGATCAAGTTGAGGTCGGGGCGAATAGCTGTATCGATCGCGGCGCGCTCGGTTCGACCATGGTGGGGTATGGCACCAAGATAGACAACCTCGTGCAGATTGGTCACAACACAGTGATAGGTAAGTTCTGCATCATTTGTGGTCAGGTAGGTATCGCCGGTAGCACTGTGATTGAGGACGGAGTTGTCTTAAGTGGTCAGGTAGGAGTATCCGACCACCGCAGGATTGTGGCAGGTGTTCGTGTCGGGGGTGGAGCTCCCGTGACGGAGGACATACTGGAGCCAGGCGATTACTTTGGGCATCCGCTCCTCCGAGTGCGTGAGTGGCATCGACATCAAACAGAGCTCCGTACGAAGATGGCACGAAGAAATACACGCCGGCCTTAGGCTCGCTCTTCGCTCTGTACCGGGGCTACTATCTGAGCTCTGTACCGGGGCTACTATTGAGCTCTGTACCGGGGCTACTATTTTCGCTCCCTGTAGCCGGGCTATCCTGTTCGTTCTGTCCAGGGGCCAATATTTCCCGCTTTCTTCGCAACAAACTCCTGATTTCATCGATAAGTTTGCCATGGCAAGAGGCATGAAATACCACCCCAACGGGAGTGTGCTGTTTTGCACATTCAGTCTAGAAGAGGGGCTGTTGCTGCTCGCCAATCCGTTGTGCGAAGTCATCATCAAAAGCTGCCTCGCTCGAGCATGTGCGCTTAATCCAGTCAGGATTTGTCACATACTTGTTGAAGCAAATCATGTGCACATTGTTTTTGTGGTTATAGATCCGGAACATGTCCATGGGTTTATCCGGTGTTTCAAGACTGAGTCTGCTCACATGCTTAATGGACTCCTGGGTCGAGAGAAGCGCACTGTATGGTGCGAGGGGTATGATAGCCCGATTATCCTCACTCCTATCAGAGCGCTAGTAGCGATCGCATATCTCTATTCCAATCCCGCGAAAGATAATCTAGAGGCCTCGATCGATAGATATCCGGGTTTCTCGTCCTGGCAGATCTTTCAATCCGGCGACGTAACTCGACAGTGGAAGCGGGTGCGGCGCTCTCAATTCGCCCGGATTCCAAGAAGCTCGAATAATCTAAGAGGCTATACGGAGCTAGCAGAGAAGGTATCGGGAGATTCCAAAGAGGTACAAACATTCACGTTGGAGCCGAACGCGTGGATGGAGGCCTTTGGCTATCGATCCTCTCTGGAGCAAAAAAGAATAAACGAACGCCTTGTTGCTCGCATTAGACTTCTCGAAAAGCGTGCCGAGAGTGCGAGGCTCAAGAGGAAGGGCCGAGTTATTGGTCGAGAACGGCTATTAGCTCAGGTATTTAATACGACCTTCCGCTCAAAACGAGCCGGGCGCCGCATGTGGTGCCTATCTGAGAAGGGCCGTATTCGAGCGGTGTTTATAAGATATCTTAAAGAGCTGATGCGGAAAGCGAGAGTGGTAAGGCAGAGATGGAAGATGGGAGATGTTACGGTCCCGTATCCGCCAGGGCTGTATCCACCGTCAATGCCGAAGCTTGCCAATGCTCTTGGGCGCTAGCCCTCGTCCTGTCAGACGATTGCGTTCTCCGATTCGCAGGGCGGACGTGTACCTAATGTCTCAGATTTTTCCGAAAGAACGCGTGAATTAATACCCTCCTCACAGTGATTCGAGCGGGCCCGCTACTTCTGACGGCTGGGTTTGTTGCAGTAGCCCCGGTACAGTGAGGAAACTTCTGACGGCTGGGTTTGTTGCAGTAGCCCCGGTACAGTGAGGAAGAGGGGAGATTCCTATTCATCCTCCTCGCCCGAGGTTACGCTTTGACGTAGGAACGCAAAGCGCTCCATTCCCTGGGATTCGACTACGAGACGGATCCCTTTGCCGAGATCTCCCTTTGCGATGGCGTCCTTGAATTGGGAGATCGTCGTTACCTCTTTACCGTTGACGCTCACGATAATGTCGCCAGGTCGGATCTCCGCTTTCGCGGCAAGTCCTTGGGGTGCAACCTCTGTTACAATCAACCCAGAAGTCCGCGTAGTCCTCGGTTTGCGAGCGCCACCGTCTCCTAGCGGTTCGATGGTAAGTCCAAGATCCTCGTCTTCCCCCTCCTCATTCAAGTCTGGAGCTTCCTCCGGCTGGGATGGAAGCTCGCCGATCTCCACCGTCACTGTTTCCTTACGGCCATCTCGAATGAAGATGACGGGAAGATCCGTTCCCGGTTTTAGTGAGGCGATAAAGTTTCTGAGTTGGTTCACGTTTTTAATCTGTTCCTTGCCAGCCTGTACGATGATGTCCCCTTGCTTAATGCCGGCCTTCTTTGCGGGGCCCTTTACATCCACGTGTCCCACGAGAGCACCTTCTGTGCTTGGATAGTTGAACGAGCTCGCGAGATCTTCGGAGAGATTTTGAATGCCCACTCCGAGCCATCCACGAGTTACCTTGCCCTTCGAGATAAGGCTCTCCATGACCTGCTTGGCCATATTGATCGGGATAGCAAACCCAATACCCATGTAGCCACCGGACTTAGACACGATGGCTGTATTAATCCCGACAACCTCGTTTTTGAGGTTTACGAGCGGCCCGCCACTGTTGCCCGGATTGATGGCGGCATCAGTTTGGATGAAGTCCTCATACTGACTGCCACCGGAGAGCGCGCGACCCTTAGCCGAAACGATTCCTGCCGTGATAGTATTGTCGAGGCCAAAGCTTGCGCCAGCGGCCACCACCCACTCGCCGATCTTAAGTTTGTCGGAATCTCCGAGCTTCGCTGCTTTGGGAAGGCTCTCTTTAACCTTTATCTTGATCACCGCAAGGTCGGTCCGCGGGTCGCTACCTACCACCTTGGCTTTAACGGTCTTCTCGTTGCTGAGGCGGACCGTCACTTCATCCGCATCTCCAATAACGTGGTTGTTCGTGAGGATGTGTCCCTGTTCGTCAACGATCACCCCCGTACCCAATCCCCGTTGCGGAGTGGGTACCATCTTATCCATGAAGTCCTCGCCGAGAAAATCTTTGAGAGCTTCATTGCCCTTGGCGGTTTTCTTGGCTTTTGTTTCGGTTGATATGGTGACAACTGAAGGAGTGATTCCTTCAGCCACCTGCTCAAATGCCTGAGAGAGCTCCTCTGCTAGGCGTGTGCCCGGCGATACCGTTTCGGCAGCGGCAGGCGACGACAAGGCGGCGAGTGCTAACGCGGTAAATGACAGTACCGTCTGCCGCATGCTACATCGTTGTGTTTTCTGTGTTGTGGACGTGCGATTGACCCTAACGAGGCTAAAAACCGGGGAGAGAGATTGTATATCTACGTTCATAAATCCGAAATCTACCACAATTACATATATTTGGGTTAAGGTTCGTGTAGCATGAAAGACGTGGAGTCGAAAGAAAAATTCAGGCTATCAGGATACAGGTATGACAGGGGTTCGAAAAATACTTTATCTCCACGGGCTCGGTGCCGGGCCGGGGTCCCGCAAGGCCCATCTTATAGGGAAGCACTTTGCTACTCTCGGATATGAAGTGGCGCTGCCATCCATCAGTTTGCCGTCCCTCGAAAAACTCTCTCCTAAAACTGCCGTGTCGTTCGTGTCCGAGGTTATTAAAGTCCATCGAGAAGGGGAGTTCGTTCTCATAGGGAGTAGTTTTGGAGCCTTTATCGCCAGTCACGCGCTTCGCCTCCTTAGCGCTGAAGAGCGCGGGCGGGTGTCTAAATGTGTCCTTATCGCCCCCTTGTTTGATCCATGGGATACTCGAGGAGGACTCTTAACTGCTGACAGGGAGCGAGTGTGGAGAGAAAAAGGGGAGTTTCCAATAATGGATCTCGGCAAGGGGGCGGAGGTTCCCGTGCATTATCGCTTCGTTGAGGAGCTCCGGGAGCTTTGTGCCTCTTCGATTTCATACGCGGTCTCAACATTGCTTGTTCATGGTGCAAGGGATGAGGTCGTCCCAGTGTCTCAAAGTCGTCAATTCGCGTCGAGTAGGCCTTGGGTTAAGCTTCATATCTTTGAGGATGATCATCAGCTTCTCGGGGACCCCGCAGCTCTTCTTAAGGTTATGGAGGGATTTATCCTTTCCGAGAGTTCCAATGCGCGTTAGTTCCTATAGGTAATCATGAAGATCTCGACCTCCACCCGCATACTTTTTCTCGCTGGCATTGCGTTAGGTTTGGCGACTGCACTGCTCGTGCATAGCTCCTCGGCGGGGAGGTACATCCCGGTGCCGTGGAGTAGGGGCTCGGCACCTGATCACGTGAATGGTAACTCAAGCGTGTCGCCAAACCAGTCCACTGTCGCGCTTGTGCCTAGGGCGAAGCCGACGTCGCCATCCGCCTACGATGCTGCTTTTTTTGATGGAGGCGATCCAGGAGACCCCCCAACGCCGGAGGTCGGGCTTCCCACGAGCACCCCGACACCTAGTGAAGTGGATGAGGATACTCCTGTGCCAACTCCTAATAGTGGAGGTATCGCAGGGTCGTTAACGGTTGCGGCTCCGCAACCCACGCTCTCGCCAGATCAGGAGATGCTTGGAGCTGTTGCTGTCTCGCGATCAAGTGCTCCGCTCGTATTTCCAACGCCCCAAAGAACGGCTTCAAACGCGCTGCCGTGGGTGTCGGGGCAGGCGCGAGGGTATGCGATGCTCTACGCATTACAGCCAGAGGCGCGCGCCGTAACTGAGTCGAACATCTCAGCGCTGCTTGCATCGCGTGTCCGGGAGCCTTACATCGCTGTGCTGATTGATGGCACGTTTGGAAGAGATTTTACGTACCTTCGAGATATCATTACCCGACTATCGGGAGATGGTCGTCGTTTGACCCTCTCTCTCTACCTCGCGAATGGCGCGTCTCAACGAAAGGCGGATACGTTAATCGAAGCGCCGTTTGTGCGAGAGGATCCGGTGCGGTTCCGTGGGTTGATTCGTCGAACCGGCACGCAAGTTCAACAGCAGTATTCTCAGATCGCTCGGGACGCTCGCGCTATTTTTGAGTTTAGCCTTGAGACTAATCCTGAGAATACAAATGTGGCCGTGGTGATGCTTGAGGATAATCTCGATACTGAATCCTATCGGGTCATGCTGGGTTTGGCTGAGGCAGAGCTTGATGGAATCGCCACTATAGTTCGAAATCCATGCAATGGATGTGGAGTCGAGGGGACCGATGAGGAGACCCTCGGTCAGCCGCGAGAGGATCATCGTATAGAGGTCTTTCCTACCTTAGACGTGAACGACGGATTTACCCTTGATGGTAAAGGTTTTGAGTATCCGAATCGTCCACCCTCTCAATCGATCTCCTCTGGCACGTTGGAGGCGATGCTGCAAGACTCCTACAAGAAAGGTTTGGCCTACTTCGGTTTGTGGCGTTATGGATGGCAGGGGTTAGTGCAGGGGCAGGGAAATCCTTTGCCCTCAAAGCGTACCTACATACCCTCTAGCCCCGATGAAATGGAGTATGAGATTCAGGTTTTGAGGACGGGCCTTCCTCCGGAGGAGGATGGTCAAGATTCTGGGGACACCCTATCTCCGGATGATACGATGAGGATCTTCCAGGGCAACTAACGCCTTAGGGGATCCCTTGGTGGTGCTGGGAGTTGATAGGGGATATTTAGGATTCCGAGCTCTATGATTGAAGCTTCCTTTGAATCGCTGGTGAGCAACGTGATCTCCGCACTGAGGGTATCTCAGAGTGCACCGTTTCCCCTTGAATCCGCATTTACAGCAGTGAGCCAGAGGAGAGCAGAGCGAGAGGTTGTACTTTCGGCTCTTGTGCAGAAAGAAACCCCATTACAGGCGATATTCGATATCCTTAGCGTGTTCGATGTCGTGGCAGCGACGTGCGCGACTGCTCTGGCCCGAAAAGGAGATGGGGCTATCGCCGATACTGCGTACGGCGCCGAGGTGACGGATCTCTGGTGCCGGGCAACCGCCGGGCGGGCGCTGTGGTTTGAGCGCTTCGTTCGGTGGCCGCAGGAAAATTCAGTGAAAAAAGTCGAGGCGCTTGAATCTACCGCAAAAGAGGTGGCTGGAATGGCGCTCTCACTGGCGGTTCGGTTGGGTACCCAACCTGCTCAATTTACAGCGTTTGTAGCTGATATTAGTGGCCGCAAGGGTGGCTAAGTCAGTCGAAATCCTTGAGATCGCGCGCACTTGACCGAGAAAGTGGTTGTGGTACCCTCTGCCACTCGTTTTGGGTTAGTAAACGAGGCATCTCTCCGCGCTGCATAGTAGTAGAGCGGAGGCCACCCAAAGGCGTAAAGAGGGGCCTCTAGACCGGTAAAGTCTTAAATTAGTAGTTATGAGCACCGTATTTGTTTCAGCAGAAGCCGCTCGAAAGGCAGCGAAATGGTGGGTAGTCGATGCAGCTGAGGTTCCAGTTGGTCGACTTGCAACTGAAGTTGCAAACGTCCTCCGTGGAAAGGGCAAGCCTACCTATACACCAAATGTCGACAGCGGTGATTTCGTTGTCGTAGTGAACGCAGACAAGATTCGTCTGACCGGTAACAAGGGTGAGACGAAGCTTTATCGTCACCACACCGGATTTATCGGACACCTCAAAGAGGTGGCTGGAGCTGATATGCTCGCGAACAAGCCAGAGAAGGCTATTCAGCTTGCAGTTCGCGGAATGCTCGCTGAGGGTATTCTTGGCCATCAGCAGTTGGGCAAGTTGAAGATATACACTGGTAGCGAGCATCCTCACGCAGCACAGATGCCTGAGCAGCTCACCATTAAGAAGAAATAGTAGGTAAGGAGTCGAGATGATCAAGGGTGGTGGATTTCACGCAATCGGACGCCGAAAAGAAGCGGTAGCTCGCGTATATCTCAGGCCGGGAACCGGCAAGTTTTTAGTTAACGGCACTGAGACGAAGGAGTACTTCGGACGAGTGAGCCTTGAGCTCCTCATCAAGGAGCCTCTCGTAGTTTCTGGTGTTGTTGAGAAGTACGATGTTCTCGCGAACGTCACAGGCGGTGGAAAGAGCGGGCAAGCAGGTGCGCTTCGCATGGCTCTTGGTCGCGTTCTTATAGCTGCTGATGCCGCCCTTCGTCCGCCTCTTAAGGCTGGTGGAATGCTCACACGAGATTCTCGTGAGGTTGAGCGTAAGAAGTACGGCCGTCACAAAGCTCGTCGACGACCACAGTTCTCGAAGCGTTAATCGCGCAAAAGGGAGTTGTTATGGAAGCCTGGAGGGAAACCTCCGGGCTTTTTTGTTGAGCTGGCGGTCCAGTAGTCAATTATTTACCGCGGACAAGGTGATGGTGGTTGAATATTCTCGCGAAGGGCCGCTCTGCTCAGGTGACGGTCGAATAGAATCCGAGCGTTCGCAATTCTCCGGCAAGGGGCCTGGCTCTGACGATAGCTGTTCTTAGTATCTCGCCCCGCCGGCCCCCGCTTTCTAAATCAAGATGGAATGTGTACTCGAACGGCTTGCCCGGAATCGGACGCGACTCGATCTTCGTCACGTTGATCGACAGCTCCGCAAACGACCCTAACAGCTTGTAGAGGCTTGCGGGCTTATGAGGGAGTGTGAGCTCTAACGAACATTTTGAGGGTTCTTTAATCGTAAGCGGCTTCGCCGCGATCGCGAAAAATCTCGTCGCGTTTAACGCGTGGTTCTGGATTGCGGGCTGCAAAATGGCGAGCCCGTATTCGCTCGCGGCCTCGTCGCTTGCGACCGCCGCTACCGTCGGGTCTCCAAGATCTTTTACGTGGAGAGCTGCTCCTGCGGTGTCAGAAAACACGATTGGTGAAAGGGTTGGGTTTTGCTCAAAGAAGTCCGAGCACTGTTCGATCGCCTTGGGATGAGAGAATACCCTTGAGATAGAAGATATGGCGATGCCGCCGGATAGCCCTAAGAGATTGAGCTGGACGGGGCAGAAATACTCCCCGACGATGGAGCAGGAGAACTCTGAGAGAAGGTCGTAATTTTCATGGATGGAGCCTGCGAGGGCATTTTCTATGGGTACTACCCCGAGGTCAGCGGTCCCTTTGCTAACGTGCTCAAAGATCTCTCTAAAGCGTTTGGTTTGAACCGGTATAAGCTCGTTGCCGAACATCGCCCTAGCGGCCATGCTACTAAACGACCCTGAAATTCCTTGATAGGCTACCCTCTTTGTCATGAATCGAGGATGATACATCCGAAAACGTATGGAAACCATAATTGTAATACCAGCCCGTTATGGGTCGTCTCGATATCCTGGTAAGCCCTTGGCGTCTATTGCTGGTCGCACTCTCTTAGAACGTGTGTGGCGGATCGGTTCAGCGATCCCCAGTGTGTCTCAGGTGGTTGTCGCTACAGACGATGAGCGAGTAGCCACACATGTGAAGAGCTTTGGCGGCATTAGCGTTATGACCTCTGATACCTGCCGTAATGGATCCGAGCGGGTCTTTGAGGCTCTCTCTGCACTCAAGAAGGAACCGAGGGTTGTGGTGAATCTTCAGGGAGACGCGGTGCTTATGCCCCCGTGGATCATCGGCTCGCTCGTTGAAGAGATGCAGCGAGATCCCTCTGTTCAGATAGCAACACCGGCAGTCCGACTCTCTAAAGCTCAGCTTGAGAAGATGCAGGCGACAAAGGGGGCGGGGATAGTCTCTGGCACTACCGTCACCTTCGCTCGAAACCGAGATGCGCTCTACTTTTCTAAGGGGATCATTCCATTTATTCGAACGCCCTCTCAAGGAGAGAGCTCTCCGGTGTACCAACACATCGGGGTGTACGCCTATACGACTCAAGCGCTCAAGAAATACATCGAACTCCCGATGGGGCAGTTCGAAGAGATTGAGCAACTTGAGCAGCTTCGGGCGTTGGAAAATGGGATCCCGATTCGTGTCGTTGAGGTTTCGTTCAAGGGACGAACGATGTGGTCGGTCGATAATCCAGAGGATGTCGCCCGGGTCGAGGAGATTATTCGCGCTGAGGGCGAACTCGTATGAGGTCGGTCGTGATACTGGCTCGTCACGGGAATACCTTCGAGAAGGGCGATAAGGTTGTTATGGTCGGCGCACATGAGGATCTCTCTCTTACGGCGCACGGAGAAGAGCAGGGGAGAGGTGTTGGTAGGGTACTTAGGGCCAGTGCTTTACAACTTGACCATATTCTAAGCGGTCCCCTTCAGAGAACGCGAATATTCGCTGAGAGGGTTAAAGAGGAGTCCGGGGCATCCTGCGGTATCGTTCTCGACCCGCGTCTCGTTGAATTTGATTACGGCCGATGGAGCGGACTCTCAAACGATGAGATCGTCGCTCTCTCCGGCGAAGCAGCGCTACACGCATGGCAGGAGCGGGGAGAGCGACCGTCCGAGATAGACTTTACGCCGAGCGCCGAGCAAGCCAGGCGCGACGCGCAGACTCTTCTTCATGCGCTCGCCTCGACACCGGGTACAAGTATAGTGGTGACGAGTAATGGGCGCCTGCGTGAATTTGGAGCGCTTCTCTCACCGTCGATCGATATATGTGCCGCTCCGTACAAAGTTAAAACAGGTCATTCATGCCCTCTAGTGTATGAAAATGAACGGTGGACTGTCATCGGATGGGATCTCTCGATTGAGCAGCTGCAAGCCGCCTTAGTCACTGTCGTGTAAGCGAACCCTCTTTATAAAGCGCTGCCATTCGATGGATGAGCCAACCTTCCAAAACGGACTCACGTATTCGTTTGAAGGTTGGCTTTAACGTTACCGCGTCATACGACGGCTCGTTTCAGAGATCGTAACGTGTCGATTTGTTCCGTCCATCATCTTAATTAACACGATCGATCCGTCAGGAAAGTTGCCCCCGGCTTTAGAAAACCGATAGTGCTCACGATTCCCATTTCCAACGCCGGATGCTCGACCTCGTTGGAGTGCTCGCGATCCATCCGGTTTAATAACGCACACCTCCGAAACTCTTCCAGTCATTGAGGATGGAAGAAGGATCGCCAATCGACCATCTTTTTCAGAGACCGGCTTCCAGAGAAATTCACCGGAGCGGCCTAACTGAGGCCCGAGATTGATTGGTCCTCGAGCGGTGTTGAAGAGTGTGTCCATGATATTATCCGTTTCCGTGGGGGCCTCGACGGGCACTGGAGCTGTTTGTGGCGCTAGGATCTCGGTCGCGACCGCGGGGGCCGGATCTTCTGGTATCTGGGGCGCGAAATCAGAGGGCTGCTCCTCTATGATCGGCGTTAGAGTGGGTGTAGTTGGTGTCGTGGTCCCGGATGGTAGTGGTTGAGCTGTTGTAGGTGTTGTGGCGCTGTTCTGCGATGATTCTGGGGGTTTTAACTTAGCGAACGCTTCAACCAACTTCGTGAGAGAGTTGAGAATTCGCTCTATCTTCGTAAAGAGGTGCGTGCTTCTTACTGTCCGTGCGGTGGCTTTATTCAGGCCTGTGAGGGTGGTTGAGAGTGACGAGAGGCTCTGTTCGATTGCTTGCGCCGCTGTCTGGATAGGCGTCGCTGTCTGGGTCGGCGTCGTGATTTGATTTGATTCGGTGATTGTTGGTGTGAAGATTTGACTTATTGTAGTCGAGATTGATGAGGACATAGCTTCTCCAGGTTAAAAGCGGCCACACAGAGGAATTAGGCCTCTTGTGAGTTACCGCGGGTAAAAGATGTGAGGGTAATCGCAGTGCTGCTTAAGAAGTTGCGGACGTCTGGCGGGTTCAGTTGGTGTGTGCGGTTGAGTCGCCGTTACCGGTTTAGATGTTCAACAGATAAGGTTGCTTGGAACAGGGTAACGTATTGATCTTGCGACGTATCTACCTAGAATGTATAGAGTGGCAAAGTGTCTGGTTTCGCTGTGGTATCTGCTGCATCTAATACGATGCAGGGCTCCTCGGTAGGGCCGTATCGAATAGTCGTTCGTGCGAATCTCAGCCCGTCCGATTCGGAGGTTTTTTACATGAATACCATAAAATCATCCGTGCATCTGTTACGAACTCTCGCCGAGCTTTCCACGGTTTCGGCTCTTTGGCCGGCACTTGATGAGGAGATCTCTTTTCGGTCTGAGCGCCTTGGATTGAGGGACTGTGAAGACGCCCTTGCGCGTGCCGAAGAGGTCGTTGTGTACGGTGCAGGTGATTTCGCGCGATCTGTCCTTGATGCGTGGAAGGATCGCTCTGTTCCGGTGCGATACCTGGTGGACACTAACAAAAATAAGTGGGGCTCCGTTTGGCAGGGATATCCGGTGAAGAGCCCTGAGGAGATTCGGCAGGCCTCCGCACGGACGCTGGTTGTGGTTGCCTGCATGGATGTCGTGGGGATCTCAACGTTGCTAGAGAAGATAGGGGTTCCCTTCGTCTATGCGGAGCGAGATGGAACGGTGGGAGCTCTTCCGGGGCACCTCATCGCAAGGAGTAGAGCTGAGTGTGAACGAGTAGCAGCGGGATTAGCTGACGACCGGTCCCGGTTCGTTTTTCTTTCGGTGCTTCTTGCTCGAATGTTTCAAGAATTCAATTTTCCGATGCGCGGAAATCTTTTTACGGATAGGTGTGCTTCGTATCCACAGTATTTTCCGGAAGATCTCTTCCTCGTTCAAGAAGGGGAATATTTTGTTGATTGTGGAGTGTTCGATGGGGATTCTTTGACGAGCTTCGCAATTGAAGCGTGGCGTCGAGGCGTTCGGAATTGGTCGGCTCTCGGGTTTGAAGCTGATGGTGAGAATGCCGAACGTGCTCGTTATAATTTGGCGGCGCGGGGGCTCTCTGATATCCCAATCGAATGCACAGCCATTGGCACGGGAGAAGAAAACATAGGTAGCTTGCATCTGCATAATTGTCGAGGCGAGGTCATTGAAAGCTCGTCGACAAGTTCCGCCCTTGATAGGGCGCTTGAGGGGCATAGACCGACCCTGATAAAGATGGATATCGAAGGGGCGGAGATTCCCGCACTCATCGGCGCTTGTGGTGTGATTAAACGAGAGCGACCAAAATTGGCGGTGTGTACGTACCACTCGACGGCGGAATTATTCCAGATTCCGCTATTTCTAATGGATAATCACCCCTTTTATAACGTATTCATGCGGCATCACAAAGCCGGCTCTCTTTGGGAGACGGTGTGCTATGCGGTACCAAAACAGGGCCGCGCGAAATAGCCTCTAAGGGGCCTCGCTTAGGCCGCGGTCATCTTTTCAGACGGGATAGCGTATATGACGCATCCGGTGCCGCACCACGTATGCTGGCGCATATAAAACGAGTACTGCTCGCAGTTGCTCATGAGCCAGTGCGGTAACTCCCACAGCCCTAGTGCATTGTGGTAGCTGGTGGCCATGATGGTGGGACGACATCGCTCAATTGTTTTCGTTGCCCCTTTGAGAGCCTCGAGTTCCCAGCCCTCTAAGTGAAGTTTGAGCACGGTAGGCGCGAGGTCTAGTTCGTCGAGAGTTACCATCGTTGCTTTCGTGTCTCCGAACTCGCATCGCTGTGAGGGGTATCCAAGACCTTCGAAAAATCGACAAGGGGTGTGGGTGGCTCCAATGATGTGAGGAAGGATCTCAATTTTATTTCGCTCTGCGATCTGAGATAGGCTTGACGAGAGCGCCGTCCTATTACGGGAGTCGGGCTCGATCGCGACGATCCGATGAAACTGGTTGTTCACCTCCGCAAGGAATCGGTGCGATATGCTACCGACATGCGCGCCAACGTCAACGAAGTATTCATTGGAGCCTAGGGTGGATACTATCTCCGGAATAAAAAAACGATTCTCGGGAATGACCTCCGCGTTTGAGAAGATCCATTCTTGGCGGAGTCGTCGCCACGCCACGAACTGAAGATGGTGCGCTCTCGACCTATCATCCGCCCATTGAGAGAGTACCTGCCCAATCATCATACTCTCGTTTTCAGTGAACGGGGGCGCATACCATCCATTTGAGAGGGGATGTTGAGCTCGGTAGCTTTCAGAGATGTCGTAGAAGGGGGCTACTCTTTGCCAACCTAAGCCACGCAGTGTGTCCGCTAGCTCGACGTAAGGGCTTGTCGCCACGCACACCGCGAGCAACGTGTCTTTACGGATATTTATGGGAGCTGTAGTCGGAGAGAATGCGGGAAGTCCGTTCCACCGATCTTCGTCCGGGACGCTTTTGAACCGTTGGTCAATTACGCATGAAATCGGGATCTTTAGAAACCCGAAATAGTCGCGAGCCATCTGCCCCATATTGCCCGCGCCGTACAGCGCCACCGAACCATCAACGACAGGCGAGGTAAAAACGAAAGGGGTCTCACAGAGTGAAGTTAACAGCCGTCCAGCATCCGTGCAGGTCGGGTTCGTGTCGAGGAGGCGACGGCTGTACGGAGTCACTACATTTCGCCTTTCATGATCCGAGCCCATTCGTTGAGCGTGTTATCTTCGGGGAAGAACTTTAAGAACTGATACACAGTGCTCTTGTTAGGGGACATCCAGTTACCACACTGCGCTAATTCTTTGATCTTCTCAATCTGAAGTTTCCGTTCCTTGTCGGTCGATTGCAGGTAGGATTGGAAAGGGCCTGCGTAATCGCCCAAAGATTCAACGAAGATCTCTGCGGCGGATGGCGAGGTGTGATCGAAACGGCCCCATGATTTTGGAGTCTTCGTCTTGAGCATTACTCTGTCAAAAGCCTCTCTCCATTGACGCCGAGATTCCTCAATCGAGTATTCTTCAGTGGCGAACTGCTTGCCCTGCTTGCCCAGCGTCGTTCGCTTCTCATAATTGGTGCTCAGCTCCTCTATAGCTTTGATGTATTGCTGCTCATTCTCCACAACGAGGCCGGTGCGCTCGTGCTTTACCATGTAGCATTCCATCTTATTGTTGAGGACTACAGGAGGTACCGCGAGAGCCATCGCCTCTTGGAGTGTTTGGTCGCATGAGCCGTAATGGTGCCGCGCTAGTGGGTATCCAAAGACATCGAAAGTAGCGAGCAGATCCCATTTCTGAGCTTCTGGGATGAACCCAGTAAAAGTTATCGTATCGCCCATGCCGAGGCTGTGAGCGTGTCTCGTTAGCTCCTTGTTCTCTGGGCCAATAACGGTGAAATGAACGTTCGGTATGTTGATGCCCTTGCACAGCTCAACAAACTGGGGGTGGATCTTAGTTGGATCAAGATTCCCAATATACCCGACGTTAAAGCCATCGTGCTTCCGAGGTTGGACGTGGGCAAGGCGCTCCACCCCCGCGGTTGACCAGATAGTTGATACGGTTTTCAGTTCCGTGGAGGTTAGGTTTTTGTATTCGGGTTCCTCACAGCTTACGGGAGTTGTGAAGATAAATTCGTCTGGATAGGTGAATAAACGGCTCGTTAAGTTGTTTGGAGCGGGTGACCCGGTGATGTGACACCACATCAGAAGCCTGCAAGGCGGCAAGGGGTGTCTCATGAGGAAGTCGGTGAGGAGTGGGTGGTTCCACCAATGGATGAGCGTGATATCCGCCGCCGCTATCTGCTCAAGAACGAGCTCTGGCTTAGAATGCATGAGCTCGGTGTACGGAATGTTGGCGGCTTGGATAGCCTCCTTGGAGTGTTCATTCAGGTAATCAAGGCACAGGACCGAACATTCGACCTCAGGGTCTGTCTCGTGGGAATAAAGCAGGTTTGCGAGTAGAACGGTTCCAACGCCACCTCCAAAGTGGGGCGTTAGATGAAGTACCTTGGTAGTTTTGGCTTTGGACATAGGTGCTCCTTAGAAAAAAAGATAGACGAGAGAAGATGATTGAACAACCGTACGTACTGACAGGCGCGACACCCCAACTCTCTTCGCTCCTACCGCGGCACATGGGGCGACGGTGGGAAACCTAGAAAACATTCTGCTACCAGGGGTCAAGAGTATTCGATTCATTCTGGTTCTCTCGCGAGGAGGTCCTTAGTCGATTAGCGAAAATAGTTTATGCTGTTAAGTTGTGTGAGGATCTCGGTTTTGTGGCCATCGAGATTGTCGGGATTGCCGTGGCTCATCTGGCCGCAATTTCCGCAGATCGGGTGTTTCTTTCTTTTCCCCTCCAAAAACATCTTCTGATATTGCCGCATCTGTTTGCTCTGCCAGATATCTTTTACTGAAGATTCGCGGACATCGCCTATAAGCAATTTCTTGGACCAATCGAGAAAACACAAACTGACCTGCCCATCTGAGTTGATAGAGAATGAGTAAAACACATGAGGGCACACATCAACTTCTTTAATCTCCTGGCCGTAGATACCCTTGGATTTATTCTCCTCAAGACCGTCCAGCTCGAAATTTGGCCAGCATGACATGATATGCTCGACGTAGATTTTATCGGTATAGTCGCCGAAGGTCTCCAGGAACTTTTGTTTGTCTTCCTCTGAGATAACGTCGCCATTGATCTTGACCAACATCTCGCACTGTTTGCGATTGGCATAGAAGGCTTTTACGTTGTCGACGATTCGCTCGAACTCAAGATTTACATCCGAGAAGGACTTGTATTGCTCATTATTCACTCCTTCGATCGATATGTTGATTCTATCGAGGCCGGCATCGATGAGTTGCTTTCCTTTCTCCGGAGTTAATAATGAGGCGTTTGTGGTTGTGTCGACTCTTTCAGCGCTTCCGACATCTTTCGCGTATTTGATCATGTCCGGGAGGCGTTTGTTGATTAAGGGCTCTCCGTCTTTGTAGAGCCGAAGGACCTTTACCTTTTGCGGGAAATCGCACATGTCGTCGGCGATCTTTTTGAAGAGATCGAAATCCATGACGCGAAGAGGGCGACCTACTTGCTTCATAAGGCCGCGGTTGCTTGTTGGGCAAAATCGGCACTTGAAATTGCAGGCGTCTGACGGGTCGACAAACACTACAAAAGGGGTCTCCAGGGGGATTACGGTCTCTAACGCGGTCCTGTCTTTTAGGTATATTCGCGGTGCGTACTCGGCTTTCATAGAGTTGTCTCCTCAATCAAAAATTTCGTATCCCCAGAACTTGTGGGGGGTCTATCGCGTTATCCTGGCGAGCGCCGAATTTAAGCAGGTGTCGAGCGCCATATTCATCGGCGACTGCTTCGGCGAATTGGCGGACCGTTGTTGGCACACCCGAACAAACGTTCACCGCTCCTTTCGTCTCTCCGCATGTTAATTCGGTAATCAGCGATCCCGCCTCTCGTACGTCCATGAAATCTCGGATCTGTTTTCCGGACGTAAGCTCTGCGCTCTCTCCCGCTGATAAACGCTGTCGTAAATGCGGCATTAATCGTCCCGGCTTTTCGCCCTCTCCGTATAGGTAGAAAAGGCGGCACCAGAGAAACCTGACGTCGCTTTGAGCGAAGAGCTGCGACAGAGTCAAAAAGGCTGAAGCCTTGCACGATGCGTAGAGCGTTGTTGGTTTTAGAGGGGTGTCTACGGACAGGGTGCCTGCCGATAGATCGTATTCGAAGCACGTTCCAACTCCGACGAATCGACGGATGTTGCTTTGCGCTGCAGCGCGGGCGAGTCTGATCGTGCCGACAAGGCACTCAATGTTTTGTGGGGAGTGAAGGTACGTGGCTGGCTCAACGTGCCACGCTACATGAACTACAACGCTCACTCCTTCCAGTGTGCGCATCCACCAATCAGGTGATTCCTGGAAAAGATCCTGCGTCTGAACGAGGCTCTCGATATTAGAATATCTGTGGAAAGCTGATGAGTCAGTCGATCGGGTTATCGCTCGAACGGGGAGCTGGCGCGCGTCAAGGCTGCGTAGTACCTGTTGGCCGACAAAGCCCGACGCACCGGTGATAAGCACAAGGTCGTTCATAGCGTACAACTGTGAGTTCTAACTGTTTCGTTGGTCCCTCGCACGCGTTCGCCGGGGCCACGGAAGACTTCCCTAAACTTGAGTGGAACCTATTGAATATACACTCCACCTCAATTGGTAAGATGCGACCAGTCGTAAAATGGGATTCCGGTTTATGAACGCCTGATGTGGGGTATGGATAGGCCAGAAACGCTACGAAATGAGCGGCTAAAATGCTGTAGTTTCAATGGTTTGGGCTGCTTTGTGGGTGTGTGCGAGGGGAAGGAATGTGCCCAAGGCCGGGATCGAACCAGCGACACGCGGATTTTCAGTCCGCTGCTCTACCAACTGAGCTACCTGGGCGTACGAAACAAGGAGGCATTGGTTACCATGTAGGGCGGCCGATGACAAGAGTTCCAGGGTATTCAATGGATTAAAGGGCGGCACTAAAACCTCTTGGGGCCAAGTATTGCCCCTTTAGGGGGCCGTCTAGGGCTATCCAGGGGGTGGTAGTATTATAGAACGCCTCAGCTTCTGCCTTCGGCTAGGATCGCGAGGAGCGGCCTTAGGAGGGCTTCCTCCGTCCTCTACGACAGGAGGGGCGAGCGTTGCCTCGGTTGCATCCGTGGCCGCTACTGGTCGCACTGGAGTTGAGGTGGTTATGGGTGTTTCATTAGAGAAAGGCGACAGCTCGCTACCCGAGCGCTCGATCATAGGCACGACGGACGGGTTTACGATCTTCAGAAGCTCCGCCGCCAGGGCGCTTGTAAAGTCGAACTTAGCAGCGTCCTCCCCAGGTACGTGAGCGGAGATGACGCCGAAGAATCGATCTCCGATGTAGAATGCAAAGGTAGCGGTTCGGTTGACGACTCGGGAGGAGATAACGTGTCCCCCGGGGCCATAGGTTTCAAATCGGTGATCTCCCGTGCCCGTCTTGCCGCCGATGGTATAAAACTTTCCGTCTGAGCGGGCATAGGTATGAAACACGCGGCGCGCTGTTCCGGATTCAACAACGGTCGCCATCGTTTTTTTAAGGGTTCGAGCCACCTCAGGTTTAATCGCTTGTTCTGAATCGGAAGAGTCGACGCGAGTAAGCTTGGTTTCATACGGCGTGCCGGCGGCGAGGTGTAATTCGTTTAAGCGAACAAGGGGGAGTCGTTTCCCGTCATTAAGGATGATTCCCACGAGCTCCGCGAGCGCGATTGGACGGTCGCCTGAGCTTCCGATCGCTGATGCGAGGGAGGGGACCATCGACTGGAAGGGATACCCAACCTTCCTCCATTGCTTGTGTATCTCCTCAAAGGACTCCATCTCCATGAGGGTGCGGATGCGGCTGTCTTGAGCGCGAAGGGAGGGAGTCTTGAAGAGCCACTCGTAGACGATCTGTCGTTCCTCTTTACTATTTGCAAGCGCCTGGGAGACGGGGGCTCCCGGATTCTGCTTAAGGAAAGCGACAAGCCATAGCTCGAGCGGGTGAACACGGGCCAGGAATCCCTGGTCTTGAATAGAGAATTTGCCAGGAGCGAACTCCGCATAGAGCTTCTCGATCAGAGCGGGGGAGAGTGAGCTTGAAGGCAGATTCTCCCGAAGGAACGCGGCCATATCAGAGACCGAAGCGCCGGGATCGGTGAAGCGAAAGATTGCGGCAACCTGTCGCGGAGTTTTCTTTGAGGATTTCACGAAGGTCGTTACAAGCTCCCGTGGAGGAACGCCTTTGTACTTCTCGTAGAACTTACGAAGAAAGTAGCTCCCCTCCTGATCCGCGAATTTTTGCAAGAAGTGGATGCGCACGGGGTCGTTGCGGCGGTTGCTTGCCCCCTTGTCTGAGCTCCTCTCTTTGGTTTTTTGAGACGCGATCTGCATGGTGTTTTGGCTCGTTCCCCCGAGCTTAAGCCCCATATGATTGACGTAGTAGCGTGAGAGATCGCGCATAAGACGCACGAAGGGGAGGTTGATTGAGTGGGTCAGCGCCTCCTGAATCGTCGGGTTCTTGCCGTTGTCCTCTTTTTTAAAATTGACGAAGGTGTGCATCCCTCCACCAGTGAAGAACGACTCTCCAGGACTGGCGGAGTATCGTCGAAGCATCGCCGCGTCGAGCAGCTGAGGGAGTGTCATGCGCGCGTTCTTTGAGAGTTCGTCGAGCACAAAGCGCGTGATGGGATCATTCTCCCGTATGTTCGCGGCCCGCAGTTGCGTTGTCGTCATGCTGGCGTATTGGTCATACAGCTCCCCGATAATGTCCAGATAGGTGACGAGTGTCCGGAGCTTCGCGGTAGAGCCGAGGTCGAGACGGGTTCCCTCGTTGATGCTAAAAGGATTATCGAAATTGTCGGTTTGAACCCGAAGAACATTCGCGTTGCCAACGCGCTCATAGAGCGTCAGGCTGTAGATAACCTTTGATGGATCCCCTCGATCGAGATTGCGTGCGCCGCTTAATCCAAATTTCTTAACGCTCTCTTCATCTTTAATTTGGCGAAGGACGGAAGTTACCCCCTCGTTAGCTTCGTTATCCATCGTGCTGCGGACGGTGAGATCCGCTTGGTCGAGGTCATAGAGTTGAGGATACTTCATGAGCTGCAAGAGCCTAGTTCGGATCGCGTTAGCCGCTTTGCGCTGAACGAATGAAACGGGTGACGTGCGTGGAGCCGCTCTGCGCAGGGTGAGTTTAATCGATTTGGCAGCATCTCTTAGTTTTGGGGATATGACCCCGTCGCGCGCGAGGAGATCGAGGTGTGCATTCGTGAGTGCGTTAAGTTCAGAAAGTCCAGCGATGAGGTAGAAGCTTGGGCGTCGGTGGGCGATAAAGAGGCTTAGCACTTGCTTATACGCCTCTGCGTATGGGGTGGGATCTCCTTGAGCGGATAGCGCGCTTAGGTTGGAGAGCTTGATGTTGATGTCCTGAAAATCAGTGCCGTACCAGGCCCACATGCCATCACCTAAACCGTTCACCTCTCCGTATCCTTTCAGTGCCGCTAGGGGGATCGAGTTAATGTATTGGAGGGTGATGGCCTTTCGAGAGTCGAGAGTGTTTCGTCCGTGCATGTACGCTCGTAGGCTTGCGGAGGCCATCTGACGGAGTTTGTCTTTTATTCCGGCCGTGCGTCCCTCTTTTGAGTGGCGATATTTCTCCAGTTGTGTGGCTATCGTGCTTCCGCCTGGAGCGTTGAGGTCGGGCTTGATAATCTGACGGGCTTTCTCAAGGATCGCGAGTGAGAAACGATCCCATTCGACCGCTGGATTCTTCATCGGATAGTTTTGGTCAAGGATCTCTTTGTTCTCAATGAAGAGCAGGGACCGGACCACCACATCCGGCACAGAATCGAACGACTCATAGACACGCTCGGGGCGATATGCGGAGTAGATAGTCGTGTTGTTACGGTCGAGGATGGTGAGCCCGGCTTGGGTTTTTTCTGCGTACGGAGGGAAGAGCCCGAGTTCAAGGATTTTTTTAAGGTCCTCCGAGTAGCGAGATTGCTCTGAGACTGTGAATCCATTTGAAAGAAGGTTGTCTAGCATCCCTTGAATACGGGTGTATCCGAGGCGCTGGTCGAAGGGGCCATAGGTCGGAAATATCGCGTTCGGGTTCGGTCCTTTCTCGACGTGATAGGTCGATCGCATTGCGATACGACTTAGATAGAGGGATTGGAGATACGAGGTCTTTAGCTCGTATCCGAGCGCCACAACAAGTAGGAGCCATAGCGGTGCAGTGAGGAGCGCAATTCGCTTTGAGCGCTTCAGCACCCGTTTTAAGAAGGTAGCCCGTGAGGCTGGGGGGGTGTCTCCGACGGTAACCTTGATACGACGAAACGGTACGACCTTCGGGTCGGTGGACTCGGGTGCTTCAGTTTCTGGTTTCGTTGATTTATCGGTCACGTGCGTAAACGGTTACTGATATAAGGTGATAGATGCTCCTCATTTTCCCTTAGGTCCTCCCGACATAAAAGAAAAAGAAGCGGGCCTCCTTAAATTAATTCGCTCCAACAAAAATCACCGCGAAGCTTGTGGGGCGGATAGTGCAACGGTAAGTTGGTGGAACTGGCTTTTGTGTTTAACGAGCCCCACCCAGTACCTTGTATCGAGTGTGAAACGATGTCTCTAAAAGCATTTGATTACATGGGCGCATTCGATCAGCGCCCTACTTACGCAGAGGTGGATCTCAGCGCGTTACGCCATAATCTTGCAATCATTAAAGAATTCGTTGCTCCGTCCAAAATTATGGCCTCTATCAAGGCTAACGGATACGGCCACGGACTGGAGCGGACGGGGCTCTGTCTTCAGGAGGCGGGCATAGATTCCCTCGGAGTCGCGTACATCGAGGAGGCGATAGCCCTTCGTAGTTGTGGCGTTACTATCCCCATTCTTGTGTTTGGGGGGCTCTTAAAAGATCAGTTGGAGCTCTACATCAAGCACGATGTCGACGTGACTGCCTCATCGGTCAGTAAGCTGGAACATATCGATGCCACCGCCGCGAGGCTTGGCCGAAGGGCGAGGGTCCACCTAAAGATAGACACTGGCCTGGAGCGGATCGGGGTTCACCACTATTCAAGCGAGCCGTTTTTTGCTGCAGCGCTTAAGGCGAAGCAATGCGATGTAATCGGGGTTTACTCGCACTTCGCGGACGCGGATATCAACAAGCCGGAACTCGCAAAACTTCAGCTCGAGCGATTTCTTTCGGCCGTCCGTTATTACGAAGAGCGGGCCTCTCTTCCGTTCCTTCGCCATATCGCCAACTCGGCCGGGCTCATGACCCTCAAGGAGAGTCACCTCGATATGGTTCGTCCGGGGTTGTCTTTGTACGGCGTGTATCCAGGAAGCGGCTACGAATCAGTGCTTCCAATCAAACCGGTACTCTCGCTCAAGAGTCAGGTGGTGTACTTCAAAGTCGTAAAGCAGGGCGCAGGGGTGAGTTATGGCCACACGTGGCACGCTCCAGATGATGTCCGGGTTGTTACGGTGCCCTTGGGTTATGGAGATGGATATCTCCGGGCGTTATCAAATAAGGGCTCCGCAATCATCCGAGGGAAGCGTTATCCCGTCGTCGGACGAGTCTGCATGGATCAACTCATGGTGAATATCGGACAGGGGGAGGCCTATAACGGTGACGAGGTTACCTTTATCGGCCAGTCGGGTAATGAGCGGATCTCAGTTGAAGACCTCGCCTCAGCGATCGATACCACGCCACATGAGATATTGGTCCTCCTTAATCAGCGGATTCCGCGGATCTACGTCGGATAGGCTCGGCAGTCTGAGCAGTATTGCGGGCTACAATGTTTCGTCCCCGTCTTGTAGAGGCCGCGGGACGGCTCCTTTATTTTTCAATTGCCTCTATAACGATCACATAGCGACAGTTGAGGCGGAAAACTTATCCTTGGGTAGGGAGTGGGCGTATCGTATCCTACTGGTGAACCCAGTTGTGCTTAGGGAGCGTTATGCCTTCGCCGATCCTTCCAAGTTCCTCATCGTTTTCGCCCCCAACACAGATTGATGCCGCGCAAGCGCTCGACCAGAAGATAGAGACCCTTCTCGGCGGCAAGTATGTTTCGGCGGCCGCCGAAACCTTCGTTGAAGACTACCTAAAAGAGAATAATTTCGAGGCCCTTCTCGTTCATACGCGGGAGTTGGCTTTACTAGCTGAGTCCCAAAGATTCGAGGTTTCGCTCCGATTTTGCACCTCGAAGGAGCTCGGGCATCCGGTGCCGTTGCTTACCATCCGAACTCAGGATGGCGAGTATGTGGTTCCCAGTATCAATCAAGTGTGGGATCCCGTAATCCCCCTAGAACGAGGGGTCGGCGAATCGAAAGAGAAGCAAACCCTGGCTGCAGAAGAGATTGAGGATCCAGAGATGCGAGCAAAGCTCGGTTCCTCAGCGCTCGCTTTTGAGACCTTTTCTAAAGATCAACCTGTGCAGATCGCCATTATCCCCTCAGATTCGAGTGATGTGACCGTGCAAGCGCTACCGTTATTTAGCGAGGGGGCGTTAGAGGAAGCTCGTCGACACGCCGCGGAGCGCATTATGGAGCATAGCTCCCACTATGCTTATGTGCTTGATGAGGTTGTTTGTCCTGCAGTTCGGGAGTGTATACGTGAAGAGAGCGCTCTCTTCGGAAAGCGCGAAAAGCCAGAGCTCCTTGATGCCGGAACTGATGAGAAGGGGAGTGTCTTCGATTTTACCACGTACGTGCCGATGGCTGAGAGCACCGAAGAGTTGGCTATTCGGGGTTGTGTGGTACAGGACGGGCTATCGCTCAAGATGCGATTCCTATCGTAACTTACGGTCTCCGCGCGTACAGCTGCTCCATTAGGGTGCTCGTGAGCAGGAAATCCGCGCTCGCACGATTACATGCGATCGGAATCTCGTAGAGCGCGGCGATTCTGAGGAGCGCCTTTACGTCTGGATCGTGGGGTTGTGAGGTAAGGGGATCCCAGAAGAAGATCAGCATATCGATCTTTTCATCTACTATCATCGCACCGATCTGCTGGTCGCCACCGAGGGGCCCCGAAGCGCACTTCGTGACGGGAAGAGAGAGTTCAGTTTCGATAAGTGACCCGGTAGTGCCGGTGCCGTAGAGCGAGTGCCGCGTGAGAAGGTCTCGGTATTTCGCTGCCCACATACACAGCTCAGCTTTTTTGCCATCGTGGGCGACGAGTGCGATGCGTTTCTTCTCTGGAAGGGGAAGGAGGGGGTGGTCGAAGGTTATTCTGCTCATGGTTTTCCATTTGTCAGAGAGCTTGCTCAGTCTCGTCTACGGTGTAGGGTCGATGTGATAGGCAGCGAGTGCGCACATCGTTCAGTAAAGGCTACTCGTAAATGCCGGGTTATGGCTACTGTAGTAATGCGAGTGTCCCTGCGCCGGGTAGACGCACCATTATTCAATGCCATGCTAGGCGCCCGAGGCCTTCATTTCGCGCATCGCCTCTGGGGTGTTGTATCCGGTGTGGATTCGGAAAGGGCCGTCTTTGCGAACAAACGCGAGGTCGACCTGCCAAAGCGCGAGGTCTAGGGGACGATACAAAGGCTCAAGGACGTCATAGATGGCGAAGTTTTGCTGCTGCATGAATTCAATGACCTGATTGATCTGGCCAAACATGGTTGACTCAACAACAACGTACTCGACGAACTCTCGCAGTATCTTCGTTGCACCTCTCAGGACATCGACCTCTTGGCCATCGACATCAATTTTGAGGAGTATGGGGCCGGGAAATCTTCTAGCCGATGTCAGATCGTCCAACGAAACGGTTGGGACCTCGCGCATCTGTACGTCGGCGTCTCCAGTATCTTCGGGGGTTGTCATGTTCGAGTACATCGCATTGTGGCTAACTCGAAGTTTTGTTCGTCCTGTTTTTGCCGCAGCTGCCGCCAGTATATACACCCCGTTTTTGAGAGAGGCGCAGATCTCCTTCATGGTGGCCTCTTGTTCCACTATGGGTTCTATCAGCACGTGGAGGCTCTCGGGAAATGCGGTATACAGCTCAGGTGTGCCTTTTTGAACGCCAACGTCGATGACCGTCGCTGGCAGGAACCCCATGTGGCGAAGGTGATGAAGAGCTCCGATTTTGGAGTTGCGGGGTATCTGATTCATTGACGGAGAATCGTTCTGAGGCGTGGGCCTGTCAAGACAAAAGGGGGCGCATGCGGAACACAACCCGCGAGACTTTGCTACGATGCGCGCCCAGTCCTCTTGAACCAAGGGGGAGATGCTTGGTTTACGTTCCGTATTCGCTGATACTATTTGTTGTGTATCGTTACTAGCGCGGTCACCGCCGCGAGCTCTGATCTAAGTACCTTCGGTCCAAGCGATGCAGGAATGAACCCGTCCTGTATCAGCTTGTCATGCTCCTCCGGCGAGAAGTCGCCCTCGGGTCCCACGATCACGCACGCGAGACTTCCCGCGCTTAGAATCTCAGCGGCCTCCGAAAGAGGTTGAGCATCTGGCTTGAGGGAGCAGATAGCTTTAAGCGTAAAGGGCGTTAACGAGAGGTGCTTGAGGGCCTCGTCAAGAGAAAGCATGACCTTTACCTGAGGTGGCCGCACTTGTCGGCTCTGTTGGGCTGCTGCAGTCGCGATCTTTAAGATTCGGTTCTCTTTGTGAGCGCATTCCTCTGAGTTTCGTAGTCGTACGACACTTCTATCTGATTGAAAAAATACGATGTGCGAGCATCCAAGCTCGGTTGCCCAGTCGGTAATCTGGTCGTTTTTCTGCCCTTTGCAGAGTGCGCAGACGAGAGTGATGGCTATCTCTTGAGATCTCTCTTCGAGCGAGCGGATGATCTTTATCGTGACCGAGGTGTCGATTGAACATACCTCGCCTTGATAGAGAGTGGCGGTCGACTGGTCTCCAATTTCGATAGGATCGCCTATCCTAAGCCTGAGGACGTCTTTGATATAATGGCTGTCAGGGGGGGAGAGAGTAAGGAGGTGATCGGGAGCAAACGTACCTCGCGAGCTTGAGGTTTCGACGAAGAGTCGAGGTCCTTTTCGCTCGCGAGGTTTCATAGAAAAGATACTACTTCTTTCGAAGGCCCATCTTCTCAAGTCGTTGAGCGAGGTACGGGATCTTATCGTATCCTACAATACGCTCTCCGCTCTCGAATACGAAGGTCGGGGTATCGAATACCGCGAGTTTACGCCCACGCTTGTAGATCCCCTTAACACGCTCACGAGTGTCGGATGAGGAAACCTTACTTAGAAAGTCTCCCAGGTCGATATCGAGATCGTCGCAGAGCTCGTTCATGAAGGAATCCTCGTTGGGATTCTCTCCGAGGCCCCACCACTTGTTGAATACCTTAATGTTGTATTCAAGTAGAACGCCCATATCGTTAGCGATCAAAGCGCCACGAGTGAGGCGTCCTGGATCGTGCTCAACTTCTGGCCAACCCTCTGGGTAAACAAGCGAAAGACCGCGCTCTTCAGCGAGTCGCTTTGTGTCTTCAAAGAGATACGAAAGCTTGTCGGGGAGGATTCCCGTCTGGGGTACTGGCTGTCCAGAGGCCTTCGCTGAGAAGGGTTGCCAGAGAAGCTCTACGTTGTACTTCTCCGCGATGTCATAGATAGGGTCCATGGCGAGATAAGAGTAGGGACTCTGGAAAGAATAGAAGACCTCAACATTCACCGTCATAAGCTCACTTTACTTAAGAAAAACGCCCAACGTTCAGCACGCTACGGTAAGCGGCGTGCGCTAGATTTCTAACGGGGTACACCCCGCTACCAGATTGTGTTGTCTGTGCTTAAGAGGGAAGAGCGTCAGCGGCGACGCACCCCTTTCAGGCGCATCGGCACGGCTGGCTGCCCTAATGGTGTAGACCATCGAAACTGCCTGAGAAGGTAGTCGTAATCGCCTAGGTTTGCAAGAACATCTTCTCAGTTTTGCCTGCTTTTTGGTTGAGCATAATTGCACACCATGGACGGTAGCCAGAAGAGCCTGTATGAGATAGAGTTAGTGTCTTCACGGACTTAGCGGTGGTAGGAAGTGCCCATCTTCACGACCCTTCCCCTTAGATATAAGTCTCTAGGCAAAGCGCTCGCGTAAGGCGAGTGAAACGTAAAGGTGTTTGTTTGGTCACTGGCATTCAACAATCAGGATTGGGGCGACTTCTCCCGGCAGGCGCGAAGAGCGATAAGCCCATATTGTGCGTAGAAATTAATCCGCCTCGGGGGACAGAGGTTGAGCCGATTCTACAACGATACGCGTCAATCAGTGGAATCGATTTTGTTAACATTACGGATAGCGCTCTAGCGAAGATGAAGCTTTCTGGGCTCACCTTCGCCGCGCTCTTTAAACAACGCTTTGGAGTTGAGCCACTCGTGAACCTCTCATGCCGAGATCGTAATGTTATCGCATTGCAGTCTGATCTGCTTGGGGCGTGGGCTCTTGGAGTTAGGTCGATCGTTGCGCTTACCGGCGATGCCGTTACGGTAGGGGATCTCCCGGACGCTAAGGGAGTTTTCGAGGTTAACTCGATCGGATTGCTCAATATCATCGGAACCCTTAACGGTGGTAAGGATATCGCGGGTAGCGAGTTGAAGGGTGGTACCTCGTACGTGCCTGGTGTCGTTGTAAATCCAAACGCACGAAACGCGTCGGCAGAGATTAAGCGCCTCGTTCGTAAGAAAGAGGCTGGCGCCGCCTACGCGTTGAGTCAGCCAGTGTTCGATCCTGAGCATGCCAGGGGGTTCTTTCAGGCTGCGGCCGAGTCCGGGATAGACCTCATGGTCGGGTTGCTTCCATACAAATCCTCAAAATCCTTTGAGGGGATCTCGAAAGTTCCGGGTATTCGGATCCCTGAAAACGTCGTGGATCGTGTGCGAGGGCTCCCAGAGGAGAAGATTGCGGAGGCCTCGCTTGATATGGCGATGGAGATCGCGGAGGCTGTTAAGCCCTACGTTCGTGGTTTTCATGTGGTGAGTGGCGGTTCTCCTCTCCTTGCCCTAGATTTGTGCAAACGATTGTCAGCGTGGATTCAAGATAGCTAGAGAGGATAATCACTATGAAGCGTCGAGAAGAGATGACCTTCCTTGAAAAGATATACGTAGTCGAGATCTTCAAGGGGCTTACAATCACGTACGGAAAATTGCTCAAGAATCTTTGGCTCCACACCCTGAACGCGCTTGGCGTGAAAACGGCGCAGGCACCTGGAGTCGCGATTCAATATCCAAATGTTCGTCGTCAATATCCCGCCCGATATCGTGGACGTCACCGTCTTACGCTGTACGACAACGGCGATGTAAAGTGTACTTCATGTTTTCTCTGCGCAACCGCGTGTCCGGCCCGTTGTATCTATATCGAAGCGTGCGAGCACGAGGATCCGAACGTAGAAAAATTTCCGAAGCGCTACGAGATCGACACACTCCTCTGCATTTATTGCGGGTACTGTGTCGAGGCCTGTCCAGTTGATGCCATTCGGATGGACACAGGCCTCCATCCCGAGGTGTATCCTGCGGATCCGCGATTGTTTATTGAGGATAAAGAGACCTTGATGCAACGCTCCCGCATCCTCGAAGATTACGGTCCTGAACGTCTCTATGACATGCACATGAAGAAGATGCAGGAGTTAGAGAAGGTCGTTATCTAAGCTTTGATCCACCGTTTCCGGGTATTCCATGCGCGAAAACAAACTGGCTCGCGGCTTACGACAGGTTGGTTTCTCAGTTGCTGTCGTCGTGGCGGTGATCACCGCGCGGCCGGCACATTCGGAACCACTCGCTCAACCTTCAGATGTTGGTCCGTTGCCCGATCTGCAAGGAGCCGCGAAGGTTGGAGCACTGCTTTCCAAGCCTCATGTTGATCTCTACAAAAAAGTGCTCGTTCCTGAGGTGGCCGACCTCATTAGAAATGGCGACCTCGTTGTTGAGGTTGCCCTTCAACCGAAGCGAAAAGATCTCTTCAGTGCGACCAAAGGTGGAAGCGCTAGCTTGGTCGCGATCGACAGAATAGGAGCGTTGCAGCCTGCTCCCGAAGTTGTTCTTGGACAGATCTTGGCTGATGTCGCAGACGACGGGCAGGATGCCGATCGTACGCAGCAGGCGTATGGGTTGTTGTGGAACGCGGCGATTCACGCGTGGCGGTTAAAGTCTCTCAGTATCAACGCCTCTTTGACCACTTTTGCTACCTCTTCTGGAGAAGCCAAGCGCGTTGACTTCCTCGTGCAGCGAATATACCCACGCGCACTCGGGGTGTCGCCGGGAACACTGACTCCCCTCTTCAGAGAGAAGATCTCGGCGATTCAGCCTCCAGTATTGAAGGGCCTGACTTGGCTTACACTTCGTTTTCACGGAGCAGATGATGATTACCTTTGGGCTGCGTCCCCGATCACTGGGCAGTCGCGACAGCTTACGGGTAGCAATCGAGCCGATCCGTTTTTCTCAGCAGCCTTCTCTCCCGATGATTTATGGGTGTGGTCTGGTAAGATAGAACGGGTTCAGCCAACCTCTCTCTCATCCATGCAATTGTTAGTGCCGGTCGTTGAGACCGGCGCAAAGGTCCAAGCCCAGGGAGATTGTTCAGTTGTCGAGTACGGAAAGGGTGAGGGGATAGAGACAAATCTTGTCACGAAGCGCTATTCAGACGCGCCGGGTTGGGTGCCATCGACGATTCGAATGGTTTTGCGAAACGTGACCCGAATCGATCTTGAGTCACGCGATCCGTTCTCCGTCGATGCTCAACAGAGTGTGTATCTTGATAGTGAAACAGCACTTCCGGTTTATAAAACGGTGAGGGGAATTGACGGGACCCTGAAAAAAGTCGTGATGGGTGTTATCGGTAGTGTCGGCTCTCAGGATGGCGTCATGCCAGGATGGAGAGGTGAAGTCGTCTTTACTCCTCAGACCTCTGGGCACTCTGTTCTCTCCATCAATCGTATTGAGACCTGTTCAAAGATGGTTCCAGGAAGAGAGATAAAGAATTTTGATCCGAGTGCGATTGGAGCCAAGCAGAAGGACAGTGAATCCAAAGGCGCAAAAGCGCCTTCGCCAAAATCCGAGCCTGAGACCATCGAACCGGTTGATGAATAATCTTTTCGGTTAGGGTGCGTACTTAGTAGTCTCGACTCAAGCGCGGACTTTTGCGCTCGCTTCTGTCCACGCTGGAGTTGCAATAAGTTGAGCGCTCTTACTTTACACGTCGAAGGTGTGAGGAGGCACGGCGTGGGGTTGAAGGCGATGCTGCCGACCTTGGCGAGCGCTCGGCACTTCGGTACGCGGCTGCCTGACGGTCGTCTCTCTGGGCGAGAAACATCTGAAGGATCTCGTCGGGTGCGGCTTCGGCCCAGATGAACTCTTGGCCACGAATCGAAGAAGCACCCCAGATGGCCTCCCACGGTAGCACGCACGTAAAATATTCGGGACCAAACAGTAGCTCTGCCGTAACCTTATTATCGTCGATCGTAAGATCTCCCTTGAAGAAGCGGCTGAGTCTCAGCGTTACAGTGCGGTTCTCGCAGAGGTGTGAGGGGATAGACACACCCGGAGCAGAGGGATTGATGTGCACGAGCACCTGCTCATCATCGAGTAATCGTTCGATAGTAGTCTTTTGATCAGTTGTTGTTTCTCGTCCAGTTGTCATCATGGGGTTATGCCCTTCTTAGAATCCAAGTACCCGGAAGGTGCCACCATAGACATCGATCGGTAATGCCAATCAACAGATCTGACGTCGTAGGGGCTTGGCGGCTGGAACCTTGTTTCACCTTCGAACCAGCACCTCGTTAAACCAACCCGGCTTCACCCCATATAGATGCGGTCGTGGTGAAATGGGCTTCACTCACTTACAGCGAGGGTAAATATATCGTGTTTGGAGTCATAGGATCGCCAATATACAGAGTATTCCGGTCTTTGAGAGAGGTGGGCTTTCGTGGCTATCCGTGTCAGAGTGGCCTAGATGTTTGTTCGCACATAACCGGTGCGACAAAAGCTGAATCTGTGAGGTTATTTGCGTCGTGGAGAACCGTATCGCATCAAAGAAGGGCTTGTTCGTTGTCATTCTTCTCGCGCTCCTTTTGAGCCTGCCTTGGATCGATAGGGCTTTCTATTCGCGAGGGGAGCCGAGAGAGGCTCTTGTTGCCCAGGCGATGGTGACCACAGGAAATTGGATCTCTCCGCCCTCTTACGATGGAGCTGTGCCGTCCAAGCCGCCATTCTCTCACTGGTTAATCTCACTTGTATCGTTTCCGCAAGGTGATGTGAATGAGTCGACATCTCGGCTCCCATCGGCAGTCGCGTTCGTGGTTTTCTGTGCGTCATTCTACGCATTTCTCGCTCGTCGAATGTCGACACACACCGCGTTACTAGCAACGCTCATACTGCTCGCATCCTCAGAGTGGTTTCGCTCGGCAGCAACGTGTCGTGTCGATACCATTTTGAGTGCAAGTCTCGCCGGCGCGCTCCTAGCGCTCTTCTCGTGGAGTGAACGGGGAAGAAAAGGGGCTCCGTGGCTCGCTGTTTTGCTCATCTCGTTTTCAGCGCTCACGAAGGGACCCGTAGGGATTGTATTGCCGATCGGTATCTATTCTCTGTATGAGCTCCTTGTTGGTGGAATCAATCGCGCTACTATCGCGCGAATTGTGCTGCGTGGAATGCTCATCTCCCTGCCGGTGGTCGTGTTAGTCTCTGGGTGGTATGTCGCGGGCTACATCCAACGTGGGGACGTCTTCCTTGAGAAGGTGTGGTATGAAAATTTCGCTCGCTTCGCGAGCACTATGGAGGATGAGCCTCATAAGCATTCGGTATTCTATCTTATCGGTATGCTTCTTCTCGGTCTTCTGCCCTGGTCGATAGCATGGCTCTGGTTAGTTGTTAGCGATGTTAAGGGCTTTGGCGCGCGGTGTCGCTCGTGGCGCTCGTTGTGGGCGAATGCAACTCCGCTTCAGAAGTTCTCCTTTCTATCTGCCTCGTGCATCTTTCTATTCTTTTGCATCCCCTCAAGTAAGCGGAGCGTGTACCTCTTACCAGCGTATCCATTCATCGCGATCTTGGCTGCGGAGTCGGCGGGCGCGTGGGGGATGTCAAGTAAGAGGCTTTTGGCGGCACTTTCAAAGATTCTGGTGGTGTTTGCCGGTATAGTCGCGGTTGGGGCGGTGATGGTTGTCGCCTTTCCGATAACTCCTGATCTCTCCCGCTTTCGCGAAGCTTTCGTAGCGGCAATCACAACGCAGAAGTTAATTCTCGTTCTCGGACTGGTGGTTGCGCTGCGCGCCTGGGGTAGGGATACCGTTCGCGAGCTGCAGCGGTCTCCTGTGGGGCAGCTCGGGTTCTCTGTTTGGCTGACAGTGGTGATCTGCAGCTTTCTCGTTGTCGATCCGATCTGTTATCAACTCTCACCCAAGGGATGGTTGATGTCTCCGTCTGTGCTTGACTCTCTTCAGGTAGCGAAGCACGAGAAGTTGTATTCATTCGGTTCTGAGCAGTACGGGATAAGCTTCTATCTCAAGAAGCCATTTTTCGGCGCGCGCCGAGATATTCCTGTTGGGTCTCTTGTGTTTGTGGAACAGCGAAACATCGAACGCCTTAAGGGTGAGATCGCGCCAAATGTCCGTGAGGTTGCTCGGTTTAAGTCGGGACTAGAGCCGGAGAAGAAGGTTGTTGTGGTGGTAGAGGTCGGGCCATCGTAGTGCGAGGCCGGCGGCTCTCCTGGCGCGAATGTATGGTGTAGTTCTCTTGAAGGGGCAGGGCGCCCCCTCTTCGCTCACCGCGGAAACGTACGTAATGTTTGTTTTCTGGATCTACCTTTAGAAGGGGGCGTTTGTTATCGGCACTACGCCTCTCAGCTCGTCTCTTTGTCCCCACCTTTTCTTAAATCTCTCCCATAACGTAAAGAAGCCCTTGTCGCAGAGGGGATAGAGCTTGGTGTCCCAAGAGCGCTGAAGGAGCGCCACTGACACCCTTGTTTGAGAGAGCGATGCTATGAGGTTTCTCAGAGGTTCGGAGAGGGGGCCAATGTGTGGCGCGATGATCTCAACAATAGAGAGGTCGTTGGCTTCGTGCCAGTTCGCTATATCGGTAAGCGAAGTAGCAACGGATATGGGAATATCACTTCGTACAGCGGCGAGCCTCCCGTGAAAATCTTGTATCGCTTGTTGCAGGAAGGCACCTTTGAGGACGCTCTGTTCAGCAGCCTGTGGAGCATAGATACACACGGATTTGTATGGCTTCATATGGAGAACCGTTTCGATTGAGAGATCGTCGGTCGTCACAATCAGGCCGTCGGATGCCGAATGCTGGAGCTGGGAAAGCACGAGGGGCTCGCTCGGCCTACCTGGTACTTCATCTTCGATATGAAAGGGCGTAGCCGCAAGTTCGCTCTCATTGGGATTCCACCGACCGTCTGAATACTTTTTGATGTTATCCGCGCGGGCAAGGTAGGTTTTTCCCTTCGTATGAAGCCCCGCCACCCAACGCCATGACAACGTGTTAGAAGCTGGATCTCCATCAAGGAGGTGGTGATACATGAACGCTGCGCCAAGGTGCCAGGGAATCTTGAAAGTGAAGACCCAAATGCTCGCAAACCACATACGTACGTGATTGTGCAGGTACCCGGTCGTGACCAGCTCTTTCACCCACTCATTGAAATAGGGAAGGTCGGTAGTTCCGGCGCGCGCAGCCTCATAAAGGTTTCCCCAGGGCTCGGAGCATTTTACATGAGAGAGATACTTCAGGCGCTCCTCGTATGAGCTCCAGACCCAAGGATCTCGGTGAAGCGCTCCCTTCCAGTACGTTCGCCAGACAACCTCTTGGAGAAATTTCTCCGCGATGTCGAATGAAACCTGGGAGGTGACCGCGGTGATTACCTCTTCTTCGGATATCAGTCTGTGTCTTATGTAGGGGGAAAGCTGAGAAACGCCAGTATTCTCCAAGCGCGCATAATTACGAAGAGCGCTGTAACTGGAGACGTTGGGAATAAACTCCCTCAATTGCGTGAGCGCGTGTGACCTTGTCCCCAAAAACTCTTTTCGTGACCCATTTTCGGGCGCATCGCTTATCGACATAATCGAGAGTGTACTGGATTCCTACTCCTGATGTCAGGGGTAATGCCCACAGCGTCACACCACTTACAATAGATATTGATGACGTTGTCTCGAATCGGTGAGTAGGGAAGGGTGAGAAAGCCCGATTTTTTTGCCCTCTCAAAGATTTGACGCTCTCGCTTCGTGAGCCGGTGCCCGACCGTAATATCGCCGGACCTCGACTTCGTGGGTAAGCCTTTCGTCAGTGCCTCAACATCATCTTTTGAAATGGCAGGAAGGCTTTCGTCTTTCATCCTCGAGAGAGTATCAGATTGGCACCGGGAACGGGGGCTGAGAGCGGAAAAGTTTTCCCGATGTTATCTTTACACATCATCCCTCCTCCCTTTGAACCTCTCCTGGAACAACCTCTCCTGGAACATCCTACTTTCCCTCGCAACTTTCTATCCGGAAGTTCGATAGCAAGGCATGCCAAGGTCACCTCGCTGCTACTCGGATAAGTTGGTGTATGAGATTGTTCCCCGAGCGAAGGATTCTCTTCCCATGCCTCCGACCGAGACTTCTAATGAGATCCGATTGGGAATCCTCGGGAGGACCCAGAGAGACAATAAAGTAGATCTGTGTCACTTCGTGGACATGAAC
>JBIIEK010000187.1:0-5642 GCA_044237895.1 Bdellovibrionota bacterium | reverse complement strand
GCTCTGAGCCTCCTCACGTAGCTCCCGCACAGCAGTGATCTCCCAGCGTGATTCTCGCTGAAGGGGGCCGATAACGGATAGTTTATCCACGGACTCGACAATTCCGAGTCCGAGGGGGCCGGCAGTTATCAAGCCTCGATAAAGAAGGTTGCGGATAAGTGGACTCTCCATCTTTGTGAGATCGCCCTCCGGGCCTACGCATAAGAAAGCCACATCGAAGGATTTTGTAGTTGTTTCTGATCGAGCGCCTCTCAGACTCAACGTGACCGTGCGGCCGTTATCCGTTTTCTTGACGTCGTGACATCGACCGGCGACTAGATGAAGCCGTCCCGAACGCCGAAGCGCTTCCAGTGTCTCGTGGTGTCGCTGTGGAATGCGGTGCCTATGAATATCCCAGATCGGTTGAAGGTGCCGTAAGAATCGTCGCTTCTCTTTTAGGGAGAGGTGTTGCCACGTTGTTTGGATGAGTGGGCGTATATGATCGAAGAGGGGCTGCGAGGAGTGAAGGCGATGAGATTCCGATCGCATCATCGCACACAGCTTGGTTGTCGAACCGAGCGAGAACCACTCGTT
This sequence comes from Bdellovibrionota bacterium, assembly GCA_044237895.1. Taxonomy (GTDB): domain Bacteria; phylum Bdellovibrionota_C; class UBA2361; order UBA2361; family OMII01; genus OMII01. Next base: position 5,069 of record JBIIEK010000187.1, on the reverse strand, counting down.
AGGGAGTTGGACTGTGAGACCCGATGTATTCTCTTCGTGAGGAAGGGGAAAACGACCGTGGCGGGAGATGACGGTGTATTCACCCCTGAAACCTTTAGCTTCAGATTCGAGGATAACGTCAACCGCAGTAAGGCTACTACCGATGATGAGTATCTCTTTAACCCCAGAGATCTGTGCGTAGCTCTCGGCAGAAAATGGGGGCAGAAAAACTGACGCATCAAGGGTCTTTCCGAGAGAGTGACGGGGGATATTCCCCAAGGCGAGGACGCACGCGTCAGCGACTAGGACAGAGCCATTTGAGAGTGTAACCGTAAAGATACCGTTGGCTCCCCTTTCGATGTCAATCGCCTCCTGCGCGACTCTGTTCACGGTGTGAATGCGTGAGGAGGTTTCCACCAGCTTCAAAAGCTCGCCCAGGTATTCTCCGTAGTCCGAACGAGGAGCGAACTCATCGGGGAGTGTTGAAGGCCTTTTTTTCTTGAGCCATCTAAAAAATCCCTCGGGATCTGAGGGTAGGGCTCCCATCGCCTTCGCTTTGACGTTCAATCTAAAAGTATCGCTTGGAGGGGAGTAGGCGAGGCCCGGTCCGAACGACCCACGAGGATCGATGAGAGAGATCCTGAGGGGGGTCGTCGTTTGTGAGAGGAGGTGAATAGCAGTAAGGGTGCCGCTGAATCCTGAGCCAATGATAGTGATGTGCGAAGGCATTCATTCGTTATAGCAGGGGATTCATGGAAGGACGAGGTGTTCGGATGCTTTGCTTAATGAGGTGTGGTTTTACGCGGGTCTCGCATGACAAGAGTTTCAGAGGGTTGTAGAAGGCCCTAGAGATCGCACGGCACGTAAAGGTAGTTGTGAATTAAAATCACAAAACCTGTTTCTCAGGGCTGCGCGTTGTCGGGAGGGCTGTGAGGTCCCCCCGTTTCATCGTTGAGTTGCATATTGGTTGTAGTGTCTTTATGCCTCTGTATGTACGATTACTGAAGTGTCTTAGACTGTGGGGTAGCATGCGAGTCGTCATGATCAGAAGGACTGCTAAAAACTTAGTGCTCTTATCCGTACTTGTTTTTTGTGGAAGTGCGTTCGCCCTTGACCACAATGATGGCAAAAATCCGTATGAGGACATCGCCGCGGTTGAAATACCTTCGGTGAATCCCTCAAAGACGATCGTAGGCCAAGATTTTTCATATCCTCGCGGCATTCCATTGATCAAAGCATATTCGATAGAGATCGCTGCGGGTATGCAGACAGCTTTGCATAAACACTCGGTGCCGTTATTCGCTCACGTGGTATCAGGCACTCTGGAGGTGGACTACGGGAGTAAGGGTAAACGCATTATAAAAGCCGGAACCTCGTACATCGAAGCGATGAATTGGTGTCATCTTGGTAAGGCTGTTGGAAACCAACCGGTCAGGGTAGAGGGAGTTTATTTGGGGGAGGTAAATCCCGACCACATACAACCTGAGAGTTGCTTAAAACCTGATTAACCCCACGACCAGCTCGGGATTGCTCCTCTCCAGCAGCATGAGGGGAGAGTTATTAGGCTTGTTTTTCGCCCTGCTGTAATCGTGCCGGCCGCGCTGTTCTTTGTGTGTCGGCGGGGCGCGAAAGTATGCAGGAAGGCCTGATTCTGCCATACATCGCGGCTAACGAAAGCGGCTCGTACCGGCCTGATTTTGTAGTGATGTGATGCAAATTCAATGTGATAGCCGCGCCATCCCTTTTTAACTCAGGCGGGCTTGGGAGGCTTCTCAATGCCGATCGCTTTGTACCGCGGGCTCTCATAATTCTTATTTGATTAAGGATTCGTCCGTTGATACCTTTTTTGCTGTGACACGAGAAATTATTTATTTTCGGCCAGTAACCCTCGACAGCTCTCGTCTCCATGGAGCTGAGTGGAATCGGCTTGTTGCGCCTTCGAAGAGCGAGCCTCCTGAACCTCCTCAACCTGTCGAAGCACCCGTTTCTCAGGCTCGACCCCCTTCAACGAGCAGTGTTGTCGATACCGTGATTAAACCAAAATGCGGTCGAGGCCCTGCATCCCTTGCAGGCTTGCAAGCACCCGTAAAGAGTTTTGTGCCTACTCCGAAAGCCGAGATCTCTGCGTCGGGAGATCTGCGAACTACACCTCCGCCGAGGGCCAGCCAGGGTCAGAACGAGCAAGCGCGGCAGGATGGTGCCGGCAAAATTCATAGTGCGTCTATAGCAGTAAAGCAGCACACCCATCCCGACGTCGGAGATGGTGCCTCATCCATAACCCCAGCCGCAACTCCGCTGAGCTTCATTGACCGCTCGAATATCTCAGCGGCGCGAGTATACCGGGATCTCCAAGAGCTTCGGGAAAGGAGTAGGGCGGCGGAAGGAAGGGAACGAGTAGAGATCAATCGGTCGATCCGAAGAATTAAAGAAGTCCCATACCGACCAGGCCGATTGACGACAAGCTATTGTGACATCGATGGCAACCCTATTGGATTCGTGCAGGTAACGAATAAAGGGCGGGTGCCAAGAGGGTGCATCGAGGTTGCGGATACGGAGAAGGTAGCATCCATCTCATTCGACTTTGTGCAGATGCGCCCTCCGGTTATATCGGACGGCAAGGTCCGACGTGAGGTTATAGACGAAAACACTGTAGCGCTTCGATTCACCGCCATTATCTCAGAAAATGGATTCGAAGATCTTGAGAGGCTGGCAAAAAAGATTATCAAATCATCTCCGCATCGATTCGGTATTCGACCACCGAAGGGGAGGGGGGAAACGGCTCCCAAGAAAGATGTTAAACGAATCATGCAGGCCCAAAATACGTTCGATACGGAGATTGATGGAATGCCGGTGCATATCAGCACGCTCGGCAAGGTAGAGCTGCATACAGCAGTACCGTCGATGCGGCTCGTTACTTCGGATGAACTTTCGGTAGAAAAGGCGATCTGGCGACATCGAAAATTTACTGCGCTCTCAAGGGGGCCAAAGAGGTGGCCGCTGAGAACTTCCGATGAACTCAACAGTGCCGTCAAAGATGGGTTCGAACGTCTAGCTCAGGCTCTTAAGCGAATCTTAGAATAAATTCCCTCGCTCGGCTCCGCGCCTGTCTGTGTTGTGGATATCGCCGTGTGCATCACCGTGTATCTCACAGTGGATCTGATGGTGCTGGGGGTGACTCACCGGTTTCGGATGAGTGCTCTTCCAAGCCAAAGGCAAGCGATTGCTGAGTCGATACGATGACGGGAGTCGAACCCGCTTTTGCCCTTGTGAGGCACCGGCGGACGAGCGCGCCTAATTTTAGCGGATATTCTATCTGGGAGAAGCACGCTTCCCGCGTGCGGGAGGGGCGAAGCCCCTGCGCGAAAGCGCGGAGCGGGAATAATGGCGGAGCCGACGGGAATCGAACCCTGCTATGAAAGAAACGCTGGGCTAGCTTCCCCCTTCGCGCCTACGGCGCTACGTGGGACGGGCGCGTCTTAATTTTTTGCGGATACATTATAGGGGTGAAGCACGCTTCCCGCGTGCGGGAGGGGCGAAGCCCCTGCGCGAAAGCGCGGAGCGGGAATAATGGCGGAGCCGACGGGACTCGAACCCGCGACCTCTCACGTGACAGGCGAGCGTTCTAACCAACTGAACTACGACTCCGCAAACTGCTGTGAACAGTGAGGGGCATAACTACCTAAAAAACATCTTTAAGTAAAGATTTGGGGGACGGTCTTTTTGATGGATATGATTGACTGCACCCGGACGGGGTGAGAAACAAGGGGGTTAGCTTGGTTCTAGGGTGAAAGAGGGGGCTCAGAGTGCACCCTCATGGCATGTTGTGGAGCTAAGCAGGACAGGGGGCGAGGTGTCCCTGAATTAACAGTCATACGAGGTTTCCCGTGGCCGAATATACCCCTTCATCGATTGAGCCTAAGTGGCAGCAGTTTTGGGAATCAAATAAGACGTTTAAAACCACGGAAAGTGGGAAGAAGAAGGTATATGTCCTCGATATGTTCCCGTATCCCTCCGGATCTGGGCTGCACATCGGACACCCGCTGGGGTACACGGCCACCGATATCTACTCTCGCTTCAAAAGGATGCAAGGGTTCGATGTGCTTCATCCGATGGGGTTTGACGCCTTCGGATTGCCCGCTGAGCAGCATGCGGTGAATACCGGCGAACATCCTGCGCTCATTACTGAGAAGAACTGCCGAACGTTCGCGACGCAGATGAAGGCGATCGGCCTCTCGTATGATTGGGATCGAGAGATCTCAACAACGACCCCAGACTATTACAAATGGACGCAGTGGATCTTCTTAAAGCTCTACAACTCGTACTTCGATGAGGATTTGCAGAGAGCTCGACCGATTGAGGAGCTTCCACTTCCCCAGGAGGTTCAATCTCAAGGTGTGCTCGCCGTGCAGGCATATCAAGCCGAGCATCGCCTCGCATACTATGCTAATGCGATGGTGAACTGGTGTCCCGCTTTAGGCACTGTCCTCGCGAATGAAGAGGTTATCGACGGTAAATCAGAGCGCGGCAACCACGACGTGGTCCGTAAGCCGATGAAGCAGTGGATGCTCCGTATAACCAAATACTCAGAGCGACTCATCTCTGAGCTTGACGAGGTTGATTGGCCGGAAGCCATTAAGGAGCAGCAGCGAAACTGGATCGGTCGAAAAACTGGGGCAGAGATAGTTTTCCCGATTGTTGGAGCAACGAATTCCCTGGTCGCGTTTACAACCCGACCCGATACGCTCTTTGGTGTGACCTTTTTTGTGATAGCCCCTGAGCATCCTCTTGTAGATGAGATTACGACAGCGGAGTGTCGAGATCAGGTAACAGCCTACAGGGAGAAAGCCGCTCGTATGAGCGACTTCGACCGTACCTTTGAGAATCGGAAGAAGACGGGGGTGTTCACCGGTGGTTTTGTGCAAAATCCGATTACGGGAGAGAAGGTGCCCGTGTACGTGGGAGATTACGTGCTCATCTCTTTCGGAACGGGAGCTGTCATGGGGGTTCCTGCGCACGACTCCCGAGACTTTGAGTTCGCGAGAACCTTTAACCTTCCTATTAAGCCAGTTCTCGTTCCTGAGGGGGCAACG
>JBIIEK010000184.1:0-5676 GCA_044237895.1 Bdellovibrionota bacterium | reverse complement strand
GAAGACCAAGCACGTTGCGGTTCAGAAGGGTGACCGTGTTAAGGCAGGTGAGGTTCTCACCGACGGAGCCGTTAACCCACACGACATCCTCCGAATTGAGGGAACCCGCGCTCTCGCTGGTTACCTTGTAAACGAAGTGCAAGAGATCTACCGATTACAGGGTGTGCGTATCAACGATAAGCACATTGAGGTAATCGTTCGACAGATGCTTAAGCGAGTTAAGATCAGTGAGTTCGGCGATAGTGCCTTCCTTGTTGGTGATAACGTTGAGCGTCTCCGTGTGCTTGAGGAGAATCAGAAGGTTGTCGCTAATGGTGGTAAGGCCGCTAATTACGAGCCTCTCCTCCTTGGTATCACTAAGGCGGCGCTGTCGACGGATTCATTCATCTCAGCGGCGAGCTTCCAGGAGACCACAAAGGTTCTCACCGAGGCCGCGGTCGCTGGTAAGGTGGATCACCTTCGAGGTCTGAAGGAGAACGTAATCATGGGTCGCTTGATCCCTGCAGGATCTGGAGTTGAGGCTTACGCTTCACGCCATGTCCGAGTTGAGGGAGAGCCTCTCACTCCGAAGAAGCCTGAGCAGAGCTACAAGGTGAGCCCAAGCTCAATTGAAAGTCTTCAGGGACTCTTCTAAGCCTTTCGGAAGAAAGAGCTAAAAAATGGCGGGCGCCGTAGAGATACGGTGCCCGCCTTTTTTATTTGGGGGCTGTTGGGCTGGCAAGCGCAGGTTATGGAGGGGGCGCGGCCTCGGCATGGGACAACGGCCGACTTAGGTACACGCCTAGTCGCGCGAACTCAACATAGCGTGGCCAACGGGCCGACTGCATTTGGATAGCGCACCAATACGGTGAGGTGGGGTAGTTGGACTGTGCCAGTTCCTAGGCCTGCATCGAGGGGATTTGATCTTTTGGTCCGGTGCCGTTCTGGTATGCTGCTCTAGCACGTTTTTTCCAAACCCGTTCGTTTAAGGAACGCTTATGATTCGTCTCGTCGCTCTTTTTTGCGTTTTTATCGCAAGCTGCTTTTCATCCAACGCGATCGCCCAGCCTACCTTGAGCACTCCGGTAGACTTGTCGACCGTGGGCACGCAATCTACGGGGTTGAATATCGCCGTGTCGAGCGATGGGACAAGAGCAACAGCGGTATGGCTGGAAAAGTCCGCTAGCGGGAACAAGCAGGTGAAGACAAGTTCCGCCACAATCTCTGGTGGCTTCGCTTCATGAGGGCCGGTTACGACCCTTTCAGCCGCAAGCATTGATGTAGTTGAAGCCGTTGTGAAGGTTTCCTCGGATGGAGCGGGGGCGTTGGTGGTTTGGCAGGATAGCGGCACTTCCTCACAGAGCTCTGTTATAGAAAGTAGCTCTGCCTCTGTTGTCGGTAATACCGCCTCTTGGGGTGGAGTTGTTCGCTTAAGTAGCTCGTCAAATTCAGTGAATCGTCCCCGTATTGCCCTCTCAACGGACGGCACCAGAGCTTTCGCGGTATGGGAGCGTTATCCGCCGTCGTCGTCACGAAGTTTGTGCAGAGTAGTTGTCGGTAGGTCGGCGGCTCTTAGTGGCTCCACAGCATCATGGGGAAGTGTTCAACAGATCTCAGACCAGGGTAGTTGTATCGAGGAACCAGAGATATCAATGTCCTCTTCTGGTGGGATCGTGACTGTTGTTTGGTCAAAACCAGCTCCTGCGCCCGTGTTTATAGTCAGATCGAGGACAGGAACGGTCCAGGGCACCACTACCTCTTGGGGAGGTATAACCGATCTCTCAGCCCCAGGGTTCCAAGCAAAGAATGCAGTCATCGCCATGTCGGCGGATGGGACAAAAGCGACGGCTGTTTGGGCGCGGGCCCGGATAGATTCGGCAGGGCGAGCAGTTGCTCCAATCCTGGTGCGGTCTCGCTCCGCTACTATTAGCGGCAACACAGCAAACTGGGGCGCCACTACGGTGCTTTCCGCTATAACGGATGCCTCAGGGACGCCTCGTGTGGGGATCTCCTCTGATGGAGCAACGGTTACGGCGTCCTGGATTCGACGAAGTGAATCAGCTAATCGAGTTACTACTTTCTCGTTAGAGAGCGCCTCGGCTAGCGTTGTTGGAAATGTCGCTTCTTGGGGAGCTCCTACCAACCTGTCCGGGGATGTAAAAGGCTTGCGTGTCAGTTCTCTCGCTGTCTCCGGTGATGGATCGAAGGCGCTGTCGACCTGGGCGAGTGCTGTTGGTTCAACGTTGGTTGTCCAAGGCTCATCAGGTGTTGTGAGCGGCACCAATCAGTTGTGGAGCAGTGTGTTTAACATCTCTTCACCCTCGCAATCGTCCTCAGGTTCAACAGGAGCACTCTCGGCAGATGGCTCTCTGGCGATTCTTGGATGGCTTCAGAACAACGGAGCTGGAAAGTATTTCGTTCGGGCAAGCGTAGCGGAGTTTGTTCATCCGACCCCAACACCAACGCCGCTTGTGACGAACACTCCAACAGCGACCCCAACGCCGGCTCCAACAACGACGCCGGTTGGGCAACTTTCAGGAGTGGCTCCGATACCGAGTAGTTCCAGTAATGATCACCACGTTATTCTGCGGGTTCGGGATTATCCGACGGGTTTCCGGCGTGATTACTACGGGTATCTTCTTCGTGCGAGCGACCACAAGCTTGTGAAAATGGGTAAATTTAAGATCCGTAACAACCACGGACGGCTTGAATTCCATGATGTACCACCGGGTGAATATCGCACCTTCACGGTGGTGATACGAACCAAAGTTCCTAAGGTCATATCATCACGACAGAGAACGATTGCAGTGAAGTAACGTGAGGTATCGGCCGAGCGCTTTGTGTCTCGGTGCTGAAATCGTTGCGGGCTCATCAGCTTTGTTTCTGTGAGAGGAGATATGTATCGGGGTCTTAGGTCACTGCAGATTAAGTCCCTTGCTGTAATATCCGCCTGCGTGGTTGTTGCTGGATGCCTCTCCTCGAGCGGAAGTCTGTATTCGAAAAGCGCCCCGTTTTATCAAGATCTTGTCTGGGTTTCACATCGCTTCAACGTGAGAGTTGATGGACAGAACCTCGTCCTTAGCTCGGATGTTGGGTCCTATACGCATGCTCTTGAAGGGAGTGTCGTTGGCGCTGATGTTGGAGATCTCAACCAAGATGGGTATCCAGAGGTTCTTATGTATCTGAGCTCCCCTGATGACGGTCGTTATGGCTCGGTCATCGGATATTCATCCAATCGAGGAAGATCCCTGAGTCAGATATATGCGCCGCTTGCTACAAACGACGCGAAGTATAAACGGGGATATTATGGCCACGATGAGTTCGCGATAGTAGAAGGTACTCTGGTTCAACGGTTTCCAATACATCCCGCGGACCGAATTACCTCGGAGCTCGCGCCAACGACGCGTCAAGTACAATACAAACTTGTAGATGGCGAGGCGGGGCGCAGATTGGTTGTCTCGAAGGTGATCGAGTATTAAAGCGTAAAAAGGAGCAGAGAAAATGAGCCGAATATGTGTTCTTGTAGCCGCGGTGCTTTTGACCTCCACAGTAGTGGTTGCCGAAGAGGAGCGATTCCTCTCGCAGGTAAAGCTCTCATCAGGAGAGACAGTTGTGGTTGCCGAGGGTGACAAAGAGGCTCGCTCCACAGGAAGTTTTAGCGTCCGTCTGTACGATGCGGCGGAGCCCGCGGATGCCACTACCTTCTTCTCGTCCGGCATCATCAAAGAGCGTGATGGAGGTGTGGAAAAAGTTACGCTTACTGACCTTGATGGTGATAAGAAGGAGGAGATCGTCGTTCACATTCGCTCCGCGGGTACCGGTGGATATCTTTCGGCGTACGCTTTTGGAGTTAAAGATAAAATGCTTCTCGCAAAAGGAGAAGTTCAGGACCTAGCGCCTGACGCGGACGTCGTCGTTGCTCTCAAGGATTCGTTGCGGAAGAAGAGGTAATCTACTTCACTGCCAACGAAAGTAATGCGTCGCAGCTGGACGGCCTTCGTACCCGACCCAGTGCTCCATTCAATCGAGTCATTTGGGCGTGCCGTGTGAGGAGGTCCTCCTCAAGGCTCCTTACTTCAGGCAATCGATCGGTATAAGGAGATTTACCGATGCGCTGTTAAGGCAGATGGTCCCTGCTTGCCGCCGCGCGGTCTCTGAGAGAGATAGTAGGGCACTCATCGAAGGCTGCCGTCAACTTTTCGCGGCTTCGCGATATCTACCAGCTAACAATTGCTATCAGAGCGCCGCACATACAGAGACCAGCAGATACGGCACGGTGAAGGTAGACCTCTCGATTCCACCCGTGGAGCAACACCTCCAGGAGAAAGACTGCCGATATCGTCGTTTGGAATATCATATAGGTGGTGGACATCTCACCGACCGCGAGCGCCTTGATACCAAACGCGTACGACATAGCGTCAAACACCGGCACGGCGAGAATCAAGCCGTTGCTTTTTCGGATCGTTGCCGGAATTTCAACTAAATCCCGCCGCCCGACGACGACGTATGCCAATCCCGGTATGATAAACCCAGAGAGTATAATGGTCTCAGACGGTGTACTCTCGGTCAGGTACTTTGTAATGACCATCGATGTAGCAATAAGAGCAGCACTTCCCAACTTGTAGACAAAGCCGTGCGTCGCCTTGAGGAGCGCTCGTCGCGCTTCATACAAAATCCCGGCGACGATTATCAGCGCTCCAACCACCTTGGGGCCTGAGCACTCCTCGTGGAACATAAAGAGCCCCGCCACAACTGATACAATGAACGTAAGCGTGTGGAACACCTCCCCTGCGGAGGCGTCGATATGTTTCATGGCGTAGATGTCGAGGAGTGCCGCCATAGCAAAGAGCGCACCTGAGGCTAAGAGCAATACGATCTGGTGGGGTGAAAGAGTTGAGAGTATTGGAATACCCAAAAACGGTAGGAGCACTGCCGCGGCACCGAGGTGGTACAGAATGAGCGTCGCCCATGCGCGGTCACTACTTACGGCGCAATGTTTGAGCGTAATTCGCAAGAGCGCTGAAGAAAAAACCGCGACAAGCGCATACGTAAGGCCACCCATACACCTACCTCGAAAAACCGGGCACAGCGAATACACTACGCGCCATGCTCGCCCACTAATCAGCGGAGCGAAGTAGTTCGCTTCAGTTGCTTGGGAGATGCTCGCACCTTTTTGCAGCACCACGGCATCTCCAGAGCGAGATCTCAACCCCTAACGTACAGGACGCTCGTTGTGACACGCGACATCACGCACGGGATTCTCGTATGCCCTACGAAGATGCCACATCACTGAGGGCGAACAGTCGGATACGCTTACAACGGAGGAGGGTCTGATATGTGGTGTGCGATACCGAGAGGCGAGAGAGCCTCCAGGGAGCCGGCGCGCACAAGCGAGGAGTGAGCGCGTCCTGAGATGATAGGAGTGCTCATTGAGGCGGCCCCCTAGCAGCTAGTACACACTACCTTGTACACGCCTCTCGGGCTTCTCAGAGCCGTAATGTAAAACTGAAAAAGTGTCTGCCACCCCGCATATCTGCTGCTTCACCTATCTTTGAAAAGTAGGGTGACCCAGTGGGGGCGGATAAATGAGAGACTCGATTAGCGTTGTGAGATACTTAAAAAGACGCACGATCGATGCTGGATCGATCGTGCGTCAGGAGGGGTTTACCTTTTCAAAAACTCACTCACTCACCGAAA
>JBIIEK010000183.1:0-5849 GCA_044237895.1 Bdellovibrionota bacterium | reverse complement strand
GTACCAAAGAGAGAAAGAGCACTCCGCCCGCCACACCAATAACTTTTCGGGGGATCTTAATAAGCGCCTCGACGAGTCGACGGTATCTCTCCTGAAGAGCACCCATCCACCCCTCGTGTTCTCGTTGCCCATCTCCCGTTATAAAGGTGGCGACGGCAGCTGGCACAAAGGTGAGCGAAAAGATGAACGCGGCTGCCAGAGCGAGCAAGACGGTTATCGCCATCGGGCGATACATCTTTCCCTCAATTCCTCCCAGGGTAAGGATTGGGATGTAGACAATCATAATGATCAGCTCTCCGAACATCGTTGCCTGTCGAACCTCAACCGATGCAGCGTGAACTAACGATAAACGTTCCTCTGTCGAGAGGGATCGTTGCAAGCGAGATCTCGCCTCGCCGATCCGTTTAATACAGTTCTCGACAAGTATAACGGCCCCGTCCACAATAAGTCCGAAATCGAGCGCACCTAGGCTCATTAAATTAGCGCTCATCCTTCCGGACACCATTCCAGAAATGGTCATTAACATGGAGAGTGGAATCACAAAGGCAACAAGGAGAGCCGCCCGCATATTCCCCAGCGTAGCGAAGAGGATCGCGATTACTAGGAGCGCACCCTCAAAAAGATTTCTTGTAACCGTAGCTATAGTCGCAGTCACTAGGTCAGCTCTGTTATATACAGGCTTGATAATCACCCCCTCAGGAAGCGACCGTTGTATCTCCTCCACGCGACGAGAGACACGCTCTGACACCAAGAGGCCGTTCTCTCCGATCAACATGAACACCGTACCAAGAACGATCTCGCGACCATCCTGTGTAGCCGCACCGGTGCGAAGCTCTGACCCGATCTCAACCGAGCCGATATCCGCGACCCGGACCGGAGTCCCCTCGTGAACCCCTAGCACAACATTAAGGAGCTCGCGGTAGTCCTCCACTTGGGCAGGCACGCGAATGAGGAGCTGCTCTCCCCTTGATTCTATAAAACCTGCCCCAACATTTGCATTACTCTGAGCTATCGCTCGCGTTAGATCGTCCAGAGTCATCTCGTAAGCACGAAGCTTGTCCAGATTTGGCGCTATGACTATCTGCTTTGAGGCTCCCCCGATCGAGTTTACCTCAACAACCCCCTCAATCGTCATCAGTTGCGGTCGCACGACCCAGTCTTGGAGCTCCCGAAGCTCTTGAAGCGTTCTTGTTACCGGCGAGCCTCGCTCATTCTCCACAGTGAACATGAATATCTCACCCAGGCCCGTTGCTATCGGGCCCATCGATGGAGTAACCCCTTCCGGGAGTCGAGATCTCGCCTCCTGTAAACGTTGAGAGATCAGCTGTCGCGCAAAATAGATGTCGGTACCATCTTTAAAGACCACGGTAACCTGAGACAAACCATACTTCGAAAGCGATCTCGTATAATCCAGTGCCGGCATTCCTGCGAGGAGCACCTCCATCGGGGCGGTCACGCGCTGCTCAACTTCAATCGGAGAATACCCCTCAGCTTCCGTGTTAATCTGCACCTGAACGTTTGTAATATCCGGAACGGCGTCAATAATCAGATGTCGGTAAGAGAGCGCTCCACACACCGCCGAGACGAGAGTTATCGCGATAACCGCGTACCGATACCTTATGGAGAATTTGATAATCGCGTTAAACATCTACCCCTCTTTAGTGATCGTGAGACGCGCCCGACTTCAGAATGTCCGCTTTTACCGTATACGAATTGCGCGAGACATACTCCTCCCCGGCGGAGAGACCAGAGCGTGCTTCCGTCCACTCTCCATCGCTGCGCCCAAGAATTAAGGGACGAATCTCGTAGGTATCCCCCTGCTTGAAGAACACAACCTGCCAGTCCCGGAACGTTTGAATACCACCGTTTCGGACCGCGACCGGGACTTCGACTTCAGAGGTAACCAGGTCTCCGGTCACGAACATTCCGGGCATGAATCGAGCGTCACTATTCGGTAATACCACCCGCACGGTCTGTGCCTGTGAACGCTCATCAGCATACGGCGCGATATAACTCACCACACCGGTAACCTTCTCACCGGCGATTCCGGTCGACACCTCAACGATCTGCCCTTGGCGAATCAACCTGCCCTGCCCAACGGGGACAAAGAAATCAGCCCACACCTCCGAGAGATCCGCGACGACAAACACCCATTGATTCTCTGGCACATACTCGCCAACGATGAGGTGTCCATTAATTATCGTACCAGCAATCTGGGAGCGTACTTCGAAGGGCTGCAAGCTCTGATTACTCTCAATAACAGCAAGAACCTCTCCCTTCGCTACCGTATCCCCAATATGCTTACGACCCTCACGAACAACGCCTGGATATCGCGGCACGATATGGGCGATTCGGTGCTCGCTCGGGAGGATCTTACCCTTTACTGGCAACACCTCACGAATGACACGTGAACCTGCCACCTCACTCTCAATTCCGGATCGGGCTGCTATGTTCGCCGCTATTACGGTTCGTCCCTCATACGACTGATAGCTCCAGCTGTGGCTCTTCTCTTGATATTGAACCGTGACGACCACATCAAAGGAATGGGGCTCCTCGATCTCTGTGAGGCTCTCCTGAAACTGTCCGGCGGCTTTAAAGAGAATACTCTCTTCACCTTTACCCAATCGAGAGAGGCGTACTAAGACGTGATACGACTCTGGAGCGACCGGCTTACCATTAACCGAGAGATACGTGCGATACCGAGGGGGAACTCCCGCTTCAAACATCGCTAATTCCAACGAAAGCCCGTGGTCCTCTAACACCCTTCCTCCGTGAGGGCCGCGCTCAAACTCTTCCGCGTCGTGGTGACCGTGCTCATGCTCGTGAGGTGAGCCCTTACAACCGCAGCTAAGCCCAAGACCGATAAGCACTATCACCAGGGAAATTAACCGACCGATACTGCGATACATTACACCTCCTCACCGACCATGATTGATAGCTGCACTCGTGACCTAATCGCCTCCAACTGCAACATCAACTCACTAACGCGGGACTCATTAACGACTCTGAACGTCTGCCATACATCAAGAACACTCCCCTTTCCCTCCCGATACAACCGCTCTTCAGCGCCTAGAGCGTTCTCATAAGCGGGGATGACTTTAGAACGGTAGAGATCGGCTTGTCTTTGACTACTGGCAGCGGCGGCCCGTAAACTCCTTACGATAAACTCGATCCCCCCACCTTGCAGAAATTGATTCTTACTTCGCATGACAAAGTGCTCGGCCTCAGCTCGAACGCTCTCCGCTTGATTGCGATTCCAAGCCGGAAAAGGGATCGAGATGCCTCCACCGATAAAATCTCCCCCGTCGTTCGTATGTTGATAGACAACTCGAGGGGCGATCACGGGAACCGCATCTAGATCTGCAAGACGTACCTGCTCCTTGGTAAGTTCGAGCATAAGCTCAACGCGTGATGCTTCACTAATACCACTCGCCTTCGCCTGAGTGATTAGAGCATCACCCGCGGCTAACGGGGGCAAGGAGGGCGCGGCTTGCGCGACTACCGTGCAGGTCGTGCCAACCAATACCCCTAGCTCCCCCTGCAATGCTCCGAGCGCCGCGGTCACCCCCTCTCGTTGCGCCTGCAGACGATACCGCTCACCTTGGAAGAGGGATTCCGCCCCCTGCGAGAACAACCCCTCTTTGACCCCCTTACCGATCGCCGTAACCTGTTCGGTCGAGCTAGCCTCAGCGCCTCTAAGAAAGCGCCCCGTCTCTTGAAGAGCGAAGAGATTCGCATACTGCAAAAGGAGCCGCTGACTAAACTCAAGGAGCTTGCCTCGCTTATTGATGTCGCCAACCTTCCTAAGAAGTCCTGCTACACGATCTCGCTTCCCAAAATTGGAAAGCCGCAAGGGCTGAGACAAAGTAGCTGTCGTTTGAGGGTCATTATCACCCCCCATTTTCATTCGCGTATATGTTTGTTCTACCGACAGCTCAGGATTCGTAAGAAGTTCAGTATCGATCGCCTTCGCTAACTCAATTGAAAACTCCCGGTCAATTTCGGCGATCAGGGGGCTATGCGCAAACGCGTGCGCCCGGAAGCCCTCAAAGGTGAGAGGTAAGGTACACCCATCCTCTGCGCGCGACACGGCGGGAACGATCCAACACGCGATACATACAAAAAAGATTCTCCGGAAACAGTTCATGGTCCACCACACTAACATAGGTAACGAGAACGGGCTTAGGAAGCCGACGCACAGACACTGATCGATACGACTCTTGGTGGCGCTTGAGAAGCGATAGAGAGGGAGACCAAAGATAGGACGGTATCGCAAAGACTGGTCGGCGGAGCACGACGAGCCGAAGGGCGGAAGAAGTTGGCCTCCGATTGAGGTATAAGTAACGAATCGAGTGACAACAACAGGGGCGAAAGGAGCCTATGGTCAACCCTCTTAACCTTGATCCCCACTAATTCACTTTGCAACGACATCGCGTCGCCGTGAGGGTGGGGTTCCGAATCCTCATCGCCATGTGCAGGAGAGTGTCTATGACCAAAAGCGGCGCCGAAGTGGTAATCGAGCCCAGAAAAGGCGTCAGAGGTAGTGAGAGATACGCTACCTCTCGACACGCCTTCCTCAAGGAAGCAGTGATTAGCGGATATGAATACGAATAGGGCGATACATACCCTTAGAAAAGACACCCGCAGTGTTCCGATCTTGAAACGCATCATCTCCGCTAACGTTCTCAATTAACCTGGGGACGTTATCCCAACTTCAATCACCTAACACTCGATACACCAAGTGTATAACCGCCTTTTCATGCTTTGGTGGGTACAGTCCGCCTCACCCCCTAGCATCGGCACAACCCTCCCTCGACCTTATAGCTATTGCTAAGAGATAGAGAGCCCTAGGAGCAAGGACGAACACCTCCTCTCAACTCCATCGAATAGGGAACGGTTTCCCCTTGCGATTATGGAGCAGCCCACCTTACCCTCTCGGGATAGGAGCTTTCCCCATGTTCGAGCATCGCACAGATTCCCTCATATCACGTGAACATTTTTTACGCCGAATGGCGTTAGCTGCCACCATTGGCCTTCTCTGTCTCGGCGCAGCGCTTGGAATAGGAATGGCTGGGTATCACTACTTCGAGGGGCTCTCGTGGATCGACTCGTTTGCAAACGCCTCTATGATACTCTCGGGGATGGGCCCCCTAACGCAGCTTCAGACCGATAACGGAAAGATCTTTGCGGGGAGCTACGCGCTCTTTAGTGGGCTCACCTTTATAACGGTTGTTGGTGTCGTACTCGCACCACTCATCCACCGGGTCTTCCATCGATTTCATCTCGGGCTTGAGAACGAGAAAAGCGGCGAGTCCGGTGACCAATAGACCTGGCAAGCTCCACATGAGAGATGCAGGTACGTTTTTTTAGGCCGGAGCGGTCACGATCTCTCGGTAAAAAAACCAAGGGCTCCTTCACGGAGCCCTTGGTTCGTCCTCTCTGACACTTAAACGTCCGGTTACGCAGCCTTGGCCGTAACGTATCGGTCAGCACGCGCGATCTTCGAGCGCGGACGACGACGATGAATTGGCCTGCGCCCTAACGACCGGAGCGGAGCGGCCTCTTCTTCGTCATCAAAATTCGGCTTCTTTCCAAGATCTACATGGCTCATGGAACCACTAAGCTCAGTGTGAAGGGTCTCAAGAGCTTTCTTCTTTACTCGCGAGATGTGGCATCGGCTATATCCGAGAGCAGCGGCGATATCCATAATCTGTTGCTCTTGAAGGAAGATACGCTTGATGATCTCTCGCTCAAGAGGATCGAGCTTATCGCACGCTGCAGTGCTCGCGCTATTAAGCTCCTTCTTCCACAACATCTCATCAGGAAGAGGACCATCCTGACTCGTTACA
>JBIIEK010000182.1:0-5924 GCA_044237895.1 Bdellovibrionota bacterium | reverse complement strand
TAAAGCCCCTCATTTCCGGTAAACATCCCTCATTTCAACAAATTACCCTCATCCTCCCACTACAGCCCCCCGCGACTTGTGTCGATATAAGAAGGGATAGGGAACAAACTCAACAACGATTAACTAACGAGCCATCCTCCTTTCAAACGGGGTACCGTACACTCTTAATAACCTCATGAGCTCTTCGACGACCAAAAAAAAGCAACGCAAGCGAACCAAAAGATTCGATCCCTCCGTCGCGCTTATCTCCTCTGATGAATTCTTCAATCGCGAACTGAGTTGGCTCGAATTCAATCGTCGCGTGCTGCTCCAAGCGAAAGCTCCCTCCGTTCCCCTACTCGAGCGGCTGCGATTTCTGACGATCTATTCGACCAACCTCGATGAGTTCTTCATGAACCGAGTAGGCGGACTGAAACAAAGGCTAGAAGCGAGCAAGGGCTTAAACGCTCCGGCTCAGGACATCACCTCAATACTGGACCAGATCCGAAGGACGGTGGTCGAACTGAACGCCCTTCAGAACGAGATCTATACCTCGATGATCGCTCCAAGCCTCCTCCAGAACGGAATCCACCTGCTGACATGGGAAGAGCTCTCCCAAAAGGAGCGGGAGGTCGCAACGAACTACTTTCGAACTCAGGTATTTCCTATCTTAACGCCGCAATCGGTCGATCCGGGACATCCCTTCCCTGCGATATCCAACTTATCGCTCTCGCTTGGCATCCTCTTAAAACATCCAGAGAGAGATGAAGAGCTCTTCGCTCGTGTAAAAATCCCCTCAATGCTACCCCAAATTCTACGACTCGAATCGAAGCATTCGGAGCACTTTAGAGGGATAAGTCTCTCACAAATAATTAGACACAACCTTAAAGACCTCTTCCCGGGGATGGTCGTTGAGAGCGTTCTTCCCTTCCGCATTACTCGAAATTCAGAGCTTGATGTGGATGAAGAGGAGACCGAGGACCTCGCACAGTCGATCGCAGAAGGGTTACGCGAACGAAAATTCGCTCAAATCGTGAGGCTCGAATACACAGATCCCCCCTCACCATCCATCCTGAAATACCTTATGGAAGAGGTTGAGATAACTGAACCTGATGTGTACGTATCATCCGCCGCGCTCGATCTCCCAATTTTAAGGGAGCTATGCGATGTACCAATTCCTCACCTCAAATATGAGAACTGGGCTCCAGTTCCCCCATCGCAGGTGGGTGACGAAGAGACGAACATCTTCGCGACGATACGCGCCGGCGACGTCTTAGTTCATCACCCCTATGAGTCGTTCTCGGGAAGCGTCGAACGGTTCCTGAGAGCCGCCGTTGAGGACCCGAAAGTTATCTCGATAAAGATGACCCTCTATCGAGCAGGAGATCACAGCTCTCTTATTCCCCTCCTCGTCAGAGCAGCGGAACTCGACAAACAGGTCGTGGTACTGATCGAGTTAAAAGCGAGTTTCGATGAGGCTCGCAACATCCGCCACGCGCAGCGACTTGAGGACGTAGGCGCACACGTGATGTACGGGGTCGTTGGACTAAAGACGCACGCCAAGATGATCCTTATTGCCCGGCAAGAAAATGACTCCATCCAGTGCTATGCCCACATAGGCACCGGTAATTACAACTCAACTACAGCGCGCTTTTACACCGACATCGGACTCTTTACGTGCGCCAAAGAGATCTGCGACGACCTGGTAGATCTCTTCCATTATCTTACGGGCCGATCCCTCAAAACGGATTACAAGAAACTTCTTGTTGCACCCGTTGGGCTTCGAGAACGACTTCTTGCGTTGGTCGAACGCGAGATTGAGCACCATAAAAACGGCCGTCCGGCGCGTATCATCATCAAGGCGAACAGCCTAGAAGAGACCTCAATCTGCCGCGCGCTCTCCAAAGCGGCACAAGCCGGGGTTGCGGTAGATCTCATCATCCGGGGCATCTGCTGCCTCAAACCGATCAGGAGCGAGCACGGATCAAACCCGAGAGTGGTATCCGTCATCGGCCGCTTTCTCGAGCACTCTCGAATCTTCTATTTTAGAAATGGCCAAGAGGATCTATTAGAGGGGGACATCTACATCGGCTCTGCCGATCCGATGTATCGAAACCTCCATCGACGAGTCGAGATTGCGGCTCCGATCCTGCACCCCGCCGCCAAAGAGCGCTGTTGGGAGATCCTTACCGCTGCTATTCACGATTCTGTCCTTGCGTGGGATCTACTCCCCGATGGAACCTACGTTCAACGAAAACCGGATTCAGCGACACTCTCGATCGGCTCGCACCAATTACTAATGAGACTCGCCAAAGACCGCGCTCGCACAAGTTAGCTCCTCTCACGGACACCTAAGAGGAGCACGGATCTGTAGTCGACACACCGTGAGATCCTTTCAAAAACGTCTCTAAAGATCAGAACGGCTTCAATAGGCGCATGCGATGGCACAGCCCCCCTTGCGCTCGTACCACTCTACTCAGGCTCTAGGAACGTCACGAGCAGAACTAGGCGATCTCGATCGGGCACCCGAGGCACTCCTCAAGAGCCTCCTTGCGTGCCTCGGCTCCCAAGCGTTCGACGAGTAACTTGCTTCGAGCAGGAAGCGTAAGCGTAAGCGTCCCTCCTCGGCGCCGTATGACTACCTTAGAGATACGGCGAAGATGCTCGCGATCCAGCTCCTCAACGAGGCGAATAATCGCCGACAATACAGTCACCGTTTGCTGTTCACTCTTAGAGAGCGCGGCCCACTCGTCATCTCGGTTAGAGGGGCGCGCACCGCGGTGATACCGAGTGATGAGGGCAACTAGCTCACGTTGATGCTCAGAGAGCCCAACAAAGTGGCTGCCCCGAATGATGTACTCTGAATGCTTGTGGTGATCGTTGGTGTTAATAAAATAGCCGATATCGTGCAACAGCGCGGCGACCTCCAAAAGGGCTCGCTCCTCGGCCCCAAGCTTATGCAGAGTTTTGGTTTGATCGAATATCTGGAGCGAGAGCCTCACGGCGTGATTAGCGTGAATCTCGTCAAACGAATAGCGCCGTCCCAACTCCAGAGCATATGAACGTATCTGCTTCAGATTGCGCTGAATCGACGGAGTTGTGGGGGAACCCGTCGACTGCGCATAGAGATCAAAGAGGACTCCATCACGCAATCCCGTTCGAGGAATCATGAGGGTCTTGACCTTGGTCTCGTTGAGAATCCCTAAAAGGAGAGCTATCGCCGGCATAATAACATCCGCGCGATCGGGCCTTAACTTCAACTTCTCGATACGCTCGACTAAGGTCATACCCTGTAAGAGCTTAAGGAGCCTCATCAGCTCCCCGCGGTCGATCATGCGAGAATTTTTCTTTTTGAGGACCTGCTTACGGAGATCCCCTAGCGTATCGATATTTCCACCGGTTCCAATCAAACGGGTAACGCTTCTTATTTTCTTGCTTCGAACTATCTGATCCCGAATCCTCCCCGCGTATTGCTTCAACAGCCTTTGCAGGAGCGCCTCGCTGTGCTTGCGACCACGAACCATCTCAAGAAGGCGCACCGTGCCCATATTGACGCTGTCAGAGAAAATCAAGGAGCCCTTATTGAGAAGTGAGAGCTCAACGCTTCCACCCCCAATATCAATAAGAAGGCTCGTTCCCGATTGAAGTGGGACAACTGCCTCAACTGCTCCGAGGATAAGTCGCGCCTCTTCATCGCCCGTAATTACCTCAATCACAATGCCGGTTGCCCGCCGCACTCGGTCTATGAACTCCGCAGAATTCTTTGCGTCCCTTAACGCGCTCGTGGCCACGGCGCGACACTGGGTAACTTTGTGCTGCTTCAGGAGCGCTTCAAACTCCATAAACGCGGCGACCCCCTCCTCGATACGCAGGGGGGATATCTTGCCGTTCCGGAACACCTCGGCGCCCAGCCGGACCGGGGCCCGCCGCGTCGCGATGACGGAGAGCACACCATCCTTATCAAAGCGACCGACGGCGAGTCGCATAGCGTTGGATCCAACATCGATAGCGGCGAAGATGCTCATAAACTCACTCACACTTGGTAGAAGGAGTTCTACCCTCTCAGGAGCGTGACCGAAAAGACGCTAAATTCAGGCCTTGGCAAACCCCTGTTCGTATTATCACCCTCATTCTGCTAACCTCCTCCTATGCAGGCCCATCCTTCTAATAGCGACATCCCCCCGATTCACGGACTCGACCCGCGCTCCTTTTCACCCGCCATCTTCTTTCAACGCGCCCAAGCCCACGGAATATCTGAGGAGAGTTGTCGTAGATGGGCCGGAGCCGTAATCGGTAACGGGATCTTGGATTCTCGCGAGATCATGAGCGCGAGCCACATCGCCCGAACCTACTCGGAGTTCGTTCCAAGCCTCCCCTCGCTCATCCTCTCAAAGCACGAGCGTTCCCCAACAGACGGTTTTGAAAAACTCCTCTTCAACACACAAGACCGCATGTCGATTGAGACGGTGATCATCCCTCTTGAAAAGCCAGGGCGAGTTAGCCTCTGCCTCTCCTCGCAAGTTGGGTGCGTTATGGGGTGTGTCTTCTGCGCTACCGCCCGTATGACAACGAGACGAAACCTCTCCTCTTGGGAGATCCTCGATCAATTCGTCCAAGCACGCTCGGTCGTACAGGCTCAGGGACGGAGGGTTACGGGCGCTGTCTTCATGGGCATGGGCGAACCCTTCCTGAATTTTACCAACGTCATTACCGCGGCGGACTGGATGCGATTCCCCATAAAGGACGCGATTTCAGGCAAAGCGATAACGATAAGCACCGTCGGGCTCGTTCAGGAGATCGAGAAGTTCACCGACCTAAACCTTCCCTTTCGGCTTTCAATCAGCCTCGGTGCCGCGACTGATGCGAAACGTGCTCAACTCGTACCTGTCGCGGCTCGCACGCCAGTGGCACGAGTCATGGAGGCAGCTCGGCGACATGCTCTTGCGAAAAAAGATCGCATAAATCTCGCCTATGTGTGCGTTAGCGGAGTAAACGTCTCAGAACAGGATGCGAGAGACCTGGGCGCCCTGATCGGCGATACACCGGCACGGCTCGATCTTATCGACGTCAACGACACTTCAGGACGATACCTTCCACCCTCCGCCGAGGAGCTCAACGGCTTCAGGGATGCCCTCGCCCGTTACGTGAGACACCCCATCGCCAGACGATATTCCGGCGGCAAGGACATCCGGGCTTCATGCGGGGCTCTTGCGGGTCAATAGCTCCGACGAGGGTGCGGGCATCTATAGTGTAGACCTCGCAAGCCGTAACCGAGCCCTTGAAGGCCTCTTCCCTATGACGGCCTTTATGTTGCATGAGTGCCTGAGTAAGGCTATTACTTCACTCAGATTTTTCGTCCCAAACCCATAAGGAGCAAACCTATGACTTTCGAACTTAAACCCCTTTCCTATCCTTCGGACGCGCTCGAGCCGCACATTGATGCCCGCACCATGGAGATCCATCACGGCAAACATCACGCGACATACGTAACGAACCTGAACAACGCGCTCAAGGATCAGCCTGAGCTCGCGAAGAGGTCTCTTGTCGATCTCATCTCGCACCTCGATGCAGTTCCGGAAGCTATTCGCACCGCCGTTCGTAACAACGGTGGGGGACACTGGAACCATGACTTTTTCTGGAACCTTATGATCCCTGGAGGAAGCGAGAGCCCAACGGGAGATCTTGCTAAAGCTATCGACACCGCATTCGGTAGCCTTGACGAGTTCAAGGCTAAGTTTAAAACGGCGGGACTTGGCCGCTTCGGATCGGGATGGGCATGGCTCGTAGCAAATAAAGACGGATCGCTCGCGATCGTTTCCACACCTAACCAAGACAACCCCATCATGGAAGGGAAGCACGCCATCCTAGGATGTGATGTCTGGGAGCACGCATATTACTTAAACTATCAGAACCGTCGCGCGGACTACCTTGACGCGTGGTGGAAC
>JBIIEK010000036.1:0-20791 GCA_044237895.1 Bdellovibrionota bacterium | reverse complement strand
GTAGCAGCTGTCGTAACCGCACGAACCAGATTGCCCTTGAGGTGATAGAAAAGGAAGGTCATGAAGCTAGCACCCTTGGATGCATCGAACCGCTTCACAGCCTCACACAGTGAGAGATCAACGATGCTATCTACTTCATCTAAATCCATGCGTGAATGCCATCGACGAAGGATGCTTCGCCCAAGCTTACGGGCCTTAAGACGGTATTTAATGATGAGCGCCTCTTGCTGCGCCGGCGTTGGGGGGCCAGCCTGTTTCTTCTTGGCGGAGAGGAGTTCGATGACGCGTCCTGGATTCTTACCTGCGAGCTTTGCTGTTCGTTGTGCTACTGCGGCGCGCTTGCTCTTGGATACGTGAGTTACTGTTGCAGTCATGGTTGTGTACCCTTTTTGCGAGTTATCCCTAAAACCTGACAGCCGCCTGAAATAATCAACCAGCTCTCTTTCCCCCTAATCCGCCGCCAGGGACTAAGTGCTTCAACAAAAAGATCGACCATCGTAACCAATTGATATCTGGTGCTTTATTTAAGCCTCCAGGGCTCACCTTCCCTCCGCAACTAGCCGATACCTACCAACGGGAGCAGGGAACCGGCATTAAGGTCCCTTACAGTACACGTGGGAAAACCAGCATCTGACGGCAAACACCTATCCGAGGAGGAAGCTAACGACCTCGTCGTGGAGCACCATGGGTGGACAGAGAGTATCGCGCGCGCCGTGGCGCGCGCGTGGAACCTCGATTGGCGACTCGATGGCCTCGATGGAGCGGCGATGGAGGCGCTCATATTCTGCTCTCGCAGATTCGATCCAAGCCGGGGCATCCCATTTAAGGGCTACGCGCGTCGACGGATCCACGAGGCCTCAACGGAAGCCGCTCGAAAATCCAAGGGATGGTCCCGAAGCATGTCTAATAAATCGGCGGCAGAGAACAAGGCGCGCGAACTCTCCGCTGAGCTCTACGGGGTATTCCCGGACCTCCGCGATGGGCGGCTGCCAGTCAGTGAGTCCTCCGGAAGCGATGACTCTGATGCCCGTTCAGCGATCCGCGAACTCCTCATCGGAGCCAGCCTCGTTGCTACCAAGCAAGCAGTCGCAAACGGCCCCCTACCTGATGAGCTTATGGATTACAAACGCATGGTGGGTGTCATGGCGTGTCTTGAGCCGGTACATCAGCTCCTCCTTTACAAGGTTTACTGGGATGGCATCTCGCTTAGAAATGTAGCGACCGAGTGGGACACCGACGGTCTCAACGTCATGCGCGAACATAAGGTACTCATAGCGTATCTTCAAAAAAGCCTCGCTCAGGGAAAGCCCGCGGCGGTGCCTAAGGTACGGCCCGGGCTAAAGCCCCTGGTAACCAAGTTAAAGAGTAGTGGGAGCAAAGGGCCATTTACCGATGTGCTGGTAAGTACGGCGTGATAAGAGACTGAAGAGGCATAACGCGGAGAGCCAAGATGGGACGCAAAGACGATACAGACAAAGACAAAAAGATTGGTAAGATCGGTGCTTCAGACGCAACCAAACGGGTAAAGTCAACCGAGGCGGTCTCGGACGTTGAAAAGGTCAAAGGAGCCTCCGCCGTTTCTCGAGTCGCCGGCGTGACAGGTGTTCGAGGAACACACGCGATCGGAAAGATCTCTCTTGAACAGCGCGATAAACTCATGGGGATGGTAACGGAGGAGGCGGCCAAGCTCGCCGCTCAAGGTGTGATACCACAAAGTCAACGTGAAATAGTTGAGCAGGCCGTAAAGATGGTCATCGATGCAACGCTGATCGAATCAGCGGAAGAAAAGAAACGGTAACTACGAACCATTCCGATCTGGCGCATCACCTATGCGCACCCCATGAGAAACCGGAGCCGACCTTAGTGTGATTGGCCATCTAGCCAGCCGCGGAGTTTTTGTTAAACTCCCCAAGTATGGCACGAACGAGATCCTCTCCTACAACTACGGGTGCTCAACCCTCATCCCACCCCTCGGCACCGGCTGGAGCGTGGTCGAGTGAGTTGAAGGTGCCTGCTATTTTCTACGCCACCGCTCGCACATCTGCCAACCCGGACGTTGGTAGAATTGAACCACAGACGGGCGACAAAAACCTCGCACAATACCTCCGAGAGATCGTTGAGACCCCACTCCTTTCACGTGCGGAGGAGACCGCCCTGGGAGTCAAGATACGCGCCGGCGATTCCGAAGCCCGTGACCACCTTATACGAGCGAACACTCGATTAGTTGTATCGATAGCCAAAGACTACATAGG
Source organism: Bdellovibrionota bacterium (assembly GCA_044237895.1). GTDB lineage: Bacteria > Bdellovibrionota_C > UBA2361 > UBA2361 > OMII01 > OMII01. The sequence continues at coordinate 18,539 of JBIIEK010000036.1, read as the reverse complement.
TTTCGGCCTCGAATTTCTCGACTTGATCAGCCAGGGGAATATAGGGCTTTCTCGAGCCGCGTCCAAATTTGATCCTGATCGAGGTGCTCGATTTGCGACCTACGCAAGCTGGTGGATTCGACAATCGATCCTAATCGGAATAGCCAACACAGCAGACACCATCAGAACCCCCGTCCATCTTCAGCGGCAGATTCGAGAGCTGACACGACTTCGCACCATCTTGAGAGAGGAGCTTGCGCGAGAGCCTTCGACAGCTGAGCTGGCACACGAACTCGGCCTGTCCGAACAACAGACGCAGCGAAGGATTCAAGCGGCCAACATCAAACAAACGGTCCCCCTCGACGCTCCAATCGGAGACCAAAACCGAAATGGAACGCAAGAACGCCTTCTTGATCTGATTCCGGATACCCGGACACCATCGGTACAAGAAACGATGGTCGCGCAAGAGCGAAGACACTTTGTTCGTGCCATACTCTGCGACGGTATACCGAAGAATGATCGATCTCCCACCGCTCTCCTCATGAGAGAGATTCGAAGTCGATTTGACGAGAGGGAGATCGACATCCTGAGAAAGAGATTCGGCCTGCATAACGAAAACGAGCGGGGTCAAACCCTTGAGGAGATCGGGCGAGGATACAAAGTAACGAGGGAACGAATTCGCCAGATTGAGGCGAGCGCTCTGAGGACCTTTAAAAAGGGCCTAGAGGAGTTAGAGAACCGAGGCTCGCAGCCGCAATTGTCACTGTAAGCTTTACAAGAAGATGCCGATGAAAAGACGAAGATAAAGTAGATTGCTTATCGGAGCAATCCAAGCCGAGACCGGAGTCTGCCTACCTTTATAAAAACGCTACACCCATCTGCATTCGCGCGGGATGGTGGCCGCTACGAATTGGGACTCAGGAGCGATGAGACGGTAAATATCCCTAAGCTCGTCCCTTCCCCACGGGTCGAAACACTGCCCCTTCGCAAATAGGAACATGACATCGAGCAACTTCGCCGTGCTTCCAATTTTTGCGAAGCACTTGGCGGCGATCAAGCACTGCTCGACGCCGAGCCCATCCCGCCCGGGAGAGTCAGTTGGATAGAGTATACGCGGACCGTTAACGAGGATATCTTCCCCAGAGAAGATATGATTCCCTACGGCCTCATACAACCACGCCGGCACGTTGTGCTGGAGCAGCTCTATCCAACGCCAAGCCCACTCAAACAATTCCCCCGTATGAATCGGCCACCATCTCTCCAAGCACCGTACGATCTGAGGTGCCAATCCCACCCAATCGAGGTCGTACTGCGTGCAGTCATTAACGACTATCCAGAGGAGGCCTTCCTCCACCTGTTGGGGATTCCCCGACCTTACGGCCGCCAGGATTTCAGTCTCCTGTTCGGTCCCGTCAAGCTCACACCACATATCCCACACTTCGGGGACAACGAGCGGAGGTCTCGAGGGCTGTTCACGGTGCATTCTTTTCAACCTTTATTCTCTAGCGGAGCCCCGATCAAAGGCTTCGCGAAACCTGTATACCTCGGCATGTAAGCCGAAAGGTCGATCGCCTTTACGGTAACGTAGGGCAACAGGTAGTCAAGTGGCGCTCGATTCTTCTCCCGCTCCTTCGCCCAATCCGTCGGATATTTTTATCGCGCGGGACGCCGCGCACGCTTCGCGACACCTCCCACACCTACCCTACGGCATCTAATGATTTCTCTGAAACGCGGATCGGACTAAATGCGAAGGACGTGCCCGCATTGCAGGATACAGTGCGACACCATATATCCGAGGGAAGAGTGGTTGGTCGCCGCAAGTGCAGACTACGTATCGGGGGCACGACACGAGCGCGTGATAGCAGGGTCACGGGCAGACTGCCCTTTGCGCCCTCCTCACGGCCCCGAACCTATCGTCGCGGAGACCCCTTGCGCCCAAGCGTACACATCTCTCAAACCGAACGAGCCACCCTGGCTCAATACCACTTCTACTTCTTTAATTTTCGAATATTTCGGAGAACCCGGGCCATACTATCGGCGCACGTAACGGCATGCAGCGCACCGTCAACCCCTGCTGTCGCAGGAAGCTCCATCAGCAGCTTTGCGTCATCGAGAGAGGTAGAGAGGGCCGAGATCGTGAGGATCGATTCAAGCGACAACACACCAAGCTCCTCGACATTGGCCCTCGCCACTTTCAAAACTCGCTCTCGTTGAGCGTCGGAAAGATGGTCCCGCATCCCCTGCGCTAGCGCGAACATCTTCGAGATCTCTACCCCACTATCGAGTTCAACTCGGCGACTTATAGCTTCTGGATACACAGGATCTCCAAGAAGACCGTAACAAAGGTCGCGGAAGAATCCAGGACCATCGCGCCATACTGAACCCTTTTGAATCATATCCCAAGCGGAACCGGGTCGATATCTCTCCGCAACAACCGAAACGAAGGGTAAACTACTCGAATCAACGTTTCGCTTCACCCTTTTGGGACATTCACGCCACAACGCAAAGAGCTCGCGTTGCCATTCACAATCGCGATCAATTACCATCCGCAATCCCAAGGACGCAACCGAGAGCTCAAGCGGAACAACATCAGCGGCTTCTATCGTTCGAGCGGGAAGGCCCTCTAAGAATCCTTTATCCACCGAAGAGAGACGGCGACTCGCGAAATCCTGTAGATACGGTCGCGTGGCAAGGTTGTACGAAAGCTGCTCAACAGACTCAATCACCGATGTGAGGAGTCGTTCCCTTATCCGTCCATTGGCGGTCGATACGCTACAATCGATTGCAGAGACTAACTCCGGGAGCAGCGCAGCTGCGACGTCGTAATACCCTTTTTCGACGATAAAATAGTACCGCCGCGCAAAACCAAGAGCGTCCTTAGGGGCGAGAAAGAGCTTAAAAGACTCCTCGGATCGAGGAGCGAGATCATGAATACATAAATCCGGCCGCACCTGCTCACACGCGCCCTTTACATCGCTTCGTGATTTAGAGAGGAGGTCATACGCGAATCCCTCAAAAAACGAATTAAGGTCTCGGGGAGTAACATAGTGAGTGGCAGTCAACGCGAGCCGCTGAGATATCTCATCGTTAAATATTTCGAGCCGATCCGTCTGAGTCGATACGTCAGGATGCGAAATTACCGGCCGTTGCGGTTCCTTGCTGACACTTCGAGCTAACGACATTGCATAGGAATGGGCCAATTCAGGGGTTGGACCTCGACCTAGAGAGAAGAGCCCGTTGAGATAGTTTTGAGCACGCTCGAGATCCTTCTTCTCTCTGCTCATGTAGAGCAGCGCTCTCATCGCTGTTTGTGCGAGGGGGCTATCGAGTGATGGCTGACACGCTCGTGAAACAACCGTGCGAAGGATCTTCGTTAAGTCACTTCGCAACATATCAGGAAGACCAAATCGCTTATCTTGCCCTAAGAACATGCACACCATACATCCGACGGAGATCTCAGGCCCCGAGTCTCCGAGCAGTGCCCTCCTCAGCGCCCCACCATGAAAGATAGCTTGTTCGGTCAATGCGAGGGTCGCCTCAGCGACGAGCCATCGATTACGGCTCGTTTCGGGGTGAGCCGCTATCCACTCTAAACAGTAGGCAAAGTCCGAAGACGCAACGGACAACACCGCTCGACGAACAGACACGAGAACGACGTCATCCGGCGCGACATCCTTTTTAACCTGTTCTATCGCCTGGTCCAGATGAAAGAGGCTTTGCGGAGATGGATCCAAAACAGAGAGAAGAACGACGGAGGGCCAATAGCCATCACGACCACTTAACCCCTTCTGAGATATGCGCCGAAGAGATTCCAATTCATCACGGGAGATCCTTTGCCGCGCGGCATCACACGTTGAGGGATGAGTCTGCAGGGTCTCTACCGCGATCGCGATACAGTCGATAAGCTGGTCGCCAATAGCTGCGCTGTAAGGCTCACCACTTAGGACGATCTTCTCCGAGAGCGCTACCAATCCCGGAAGAACCTCAGGTACTAGGCGGGTAAGCCCAGCAGCACCCTCAGGCCGAAGTATCGAGAGCACACCCTCGAGAACCTCCGCAAGGGTCTCGCGATGGTTCATGCCTCCAACAATCTTTGAAATATCTTCGCTCGCTATCGGGCCAAGCTCGAAAAGCTCCTGCGCGAGCGTCTTGGCAAAGACCGACTCCCTTCGACGCAAAGCCTCGATGAGGGAGGCAACGAAAAGCGACTCGGGAGTATAATGCACAGCTCCCGCGCTCGGTGAACCCTCCCGATCATTCTCGCCTGGACCAAAGTTTTGATTAGCTGGTGTTGTCATCGCCTGGGACGGGTATTATCCCAAAAAACTGATCGATGGAAGAAAATTGGGTGGCAAAATAAGCATCCCCAGTCTCCGTCACTTTTACGGTTCAATTCGTTCCACTTCCGAACCGATTAGAGCTAATCGCGACTCTCTTAGAACTTCCCTCCCTCAACAAGTCGGTTACTATACTCGCCTGGAATTTTCCCTATGAAAATAGACGTCACCGAACTTGGGTTTATGCGACCACCATCACCCGAGAGAGCACCAGGCTCTCCGCTGGCGGAGCTTCGTGGCCCCAACGTATCTCCGTACGAGGCGCTCGGAGAGATCCTTCTGCGACGAATTCAATCTCACCTATCAAGTATCGAAAATCCCTATTTTACCGACCCACACCTGAAACTCCTCGAACTCTCAACGCCACTAGGGAGACTTGGGGGAAACACCGCTTTCCGGGAACTAGCGGAGGACCTCATCTCGTTCTCCAAGATCTCTCGTCATACCGCTAACGTTATTACCACCACGGTTCCTCACCTGCTGGCTCTCCTTCCCTTTAAGGGCAAAGCCGTAATTATCTCTTCGGCGCTTCGGGACAAAAGTAAATCCGCGAGGAAACACGTCACTCATGCTGTCGTACGCTCCTGCTTGACGCGGGACGAACTGATGCGACTCCTTACCCCGGAGCGTACGAAAAAGATCGTAGCGCTCAGGCACAAACCCCTTACTGAGATCGTCGGTAAGACGGAGACCTTGCGAGCCCTTAAAAACGTCGGATTACCCGCTATCCTCAAACAGAAAAAGAGCGGCCTGAACAACGCTCACGAACGTCAACTTGCGAAACGGCAGGTGGTCGCCCTGCGGGACACGGCATTCTACGCGCGCGCCCGCTTGGATGGATTAACGCATCTCATTCCAACGGTTCAGTCGCACGCGTCGACTCTCCCTCCTCCGTTACCGCCAAAAGCCGTCTGCGACGCCCAATCGACCCTCTCGCTGATCGTAACGCGCGCGGATAAGCTACTCACGGGAGCGAGACCATCACTGCAGCAGATGAATCGCTTCATCACCTCGGCTTCACGACAACTCATCTTGGAATGCTCGCAAGGGATCCGCCTCTCTCAATCATACACCCTTCCCGATAAAGACCTTTGGACGCCAAAACGGGTTGAACAGCTCTTGGAGGCGCTCTCATTTATCCCGGAAGGGCATCGCATCATGGTGCCCAAGCTCAGGGACTTCCATTTCGCGAGACTGGAAAACCTCGGAGAGCGTCGTCCATCTGGTCGAGTGGCGCTCGGCGTTCCTCGCGTTTTTCGACACAACCAAAAAGAGGAGTTTGGCGGACTAAGCCACATGGTCGGTGTCACTATTCACGAGGTGGGGCATAGCATCCAGATGGGAGCCGAAGGAGAGCATTTACGCTGGTGCCTAGAATCGGGCGAGATATGGTCGCCGACCAACCCTCTATTCAATATCGCTACCTTCTCGTCGCTGAGCGATTGGAGGATCGTGGGTAGCATTTCGAGAAAAGAGGTGATCGGGCGAGACTCCGTACTCCTAGGCGGGCAGATAATTCCCCTTAACCGCGCGGTATTGATCACAGGACATGCGCACATACCCGGACGCACAGCGGAATCCCCCCCAGAGTGGATCGTCTTTCGCTATTCATCCAAAGAGAACATCCTCTATCGTCACGCGGCGACCGCTTCCTTCGCTCGGAGCAGCAACGCCACCACCGACCCCTTCGAGGATTGGGCCGAGAGCTTCACCGATTACTTCGTGTCGCCAGATCAGTTACTAACGCTAGCTCCACAGAAGTTCTACTACATGGAACTTCTTTTTAAGCGCTACACCCTTGCCCATGATTACGCGCGCCTCTCAGCACTCCACTGCGCCATGCGCGACCACCAGCAGCAGCCGCGCCTCGTACCGCATTCACAAGCCCTAACGGATGGTAAGAGACCGTCATCTACACAACGGCTTTTTAACTTCATGGTGGAGCAGACAGAGGAAAACGTGCTTCCGATCTACCCTGCAATCGGCTAGGCTATGAGGGCATGAACGCCGCCGAACCATTACAAATAGAAGCTCTCACCGATCCTCTCCAGAAGGCACTCCACATCAATCTCGACAACTCTAGATTTGGCGCATTTGCTGAAATCGGAGCGGGCCAAGAGATCGCTAGTCTCTTCTTCCAAGTGGGAGGCGCTGCGGGAACCGTTGCTAAATCGATGTCAGCATACGACATGCTCGTAAGCGATAGCATTTACGGCAAGACCGGTCGGTACGTCTCCAAGGAGCGCCTCATCGCGATGCTCAATCACGAGTACCAACTTTTGATCGATCGCCTCGACAGCAGCCGCGGGGAGACTACTAACTTCTTCGCCATTGCAGACACCGTATCAGCAAGAAACTACGCGGGCACTAATGAGTGTCACGGATGGTTGGGCATCCGATTCCAACCAACCCCAAAGAGCCAACCCTCAGACATCCTGATCCACGTCCATATGATGGACCGTGATAACGTTCGACAGCAGGAGGCACTGGGGCTCCTCGGAGTCAACCTGGCGTTCGGGGCTTTCTATCTCTCCCACGACATGGACCTCTTTCTTGAGCACCTGCTCGACGGAGTTACCAAGAAACGGTTAGAGATCGATTACATCGAATTACGAGGACCCAAGTTTGAAGGGATAGATGCGCGCCTCCTAACTGTAGCGCTCCTCCGAAAGGGATTGGCGAACGCGATACTCTTCGATGTTAATCAACAACCCCTTCCCCCCACAGAGTTCTTTCACAAACGCCCGATCCTTTTAGAGCGCGGATCATTCCGCGCCCTCCACCATATGTTTCCTGACCTTGTAGGAGCGTGCAAAGAGCAGCTTAGAGCGCTCGCTGGAGAGAAGGAGCAGGACTCAGTGTACGTGCTCGAGTTAACCCTCAACAATATCCTGCGAGCACAACAATCAACGGACGACGAGGTGCTTACCGTCGTTGAGCAGCTCTGCAAATTCGGCCATAACATCCTCGTCAGTAACTACTCGGAGTTTTTCAGGCTCACGGAGTACCTCCGACGATTCTCAAGCTCCCCTATCGGATTTATCGTGAGCGCGGCTCTCCTGCCGCTCCTTCTTGAGGATTCACGGTACAAGCTTCTCGAGGGAGGAGTGCTCGAGGCGTCCGCCAGGTTATTTCATCAAAACGTTCACCTTCTGACGTATCCGGTTGAATCGACCCTGTTTAGTTTCTATCTCGATCTGATCAAGTTCAACGTCAAACAGCTCACCTACCCAGAGAAAGGGATGGTCACCGCAGGGACGATAAACCTGACCAATGTGAATCAACACCTTCTACGATTTTTGGTCGACTCGGGTATCATCATCGACGTCCCCGTGAAAGAGAGCCCTATGCCACGGTGATGTCGGCGCAACGAAGCGTGAGGCCCCAGATAGGATGCTCATCCATAACGATAGCGCACGCGAGGCGGGCAATCCTCTCATCTCCGTCAATCAACGCGTATTCCACTGTGTAACGGCGAACACCACTCGTTTCAACTGAAAAGCCGAGAATCTCTCCCGAAGCGATAGCGTGAAGACGCGCGTGAGCTTCAGCCTCAGAGAGTTCGGGATCTATCAGGCCGTTTCCCTGGGCAAAGGAGAGTATCGCTTGATCAAGGAGCGCACCGAGACACGACTCCTGGGCAGCCCCACCTGATCTCACGCTCCGAACGAAATGCCTTTCAGCCTCCTCAGAGCACGCATGGGACAACCACGGGCGGACGACGAAATCGTCAGTGCCTCGATCATAGGAGAGAAGGAGGCGAGCCGGGCCATCAAAGAACTGCTCCGCCATCCCCTCTTTATAATCACCCCCAACATATCGAAGCGCGCTTGTATTAACGAGCGATAGGTCAGGTATAAGATACACCTCGCGCTCCGGAGAATAGAACTCTATCCATACTACTGGAGAGCCATCCTCCCGAACCCGGCTGTGTGAGAATCTGACCCTAACGGTCGCATCATCAATCCGTTCCTCAGGGGGCCCCAGTTCAACAACACGCAGAAGCCCCTCCGTTACCTCTTCCGCGAATTCAAGGATCTTGGCTCGCATCGATTCGTTAGCCGAACGATCGAGCGTCGGATACGCCTCAGCTAAAAGATCATCCTGAGTCTGGGAAAGGCGCTCCGGGGCGAGCGCTGGCAGCAGCGGAGTTTTGGCGACATCCCGATCGCTATGGGAATAGACTAAACCCTGCATGGATAACGGGTCCGGCATCACGAGAATCACGGTGTTTAATGGCGCAACCGTAGCGTCCTTTCGAGACTGATTCCCTTCCCTCATGCATCCCTCGTTACACTTATCCGCGGGCCTGATATCGAGCTAATTGCATCTTGTAAAACCGAACCACGTGCTGGTTGGATATCGTTCCGCCTTCGATCGCTTCTCGCACTTCACCAAGGTACGTTCCCGCAGTGCTGATATCTCCAGTTGTGAGAGCGATCGCTACGAGATAGAGCATCGCCTCAGGCATATCAGATTGAGCCTTCAGAGCGCTGTTCGTAGCGTGCAGAGCAGTCTCGTACTCGCCTCGCTGCGCCCTCAAGAACGCTGTACCGAGCCACGCTGGGGCAAAATCGGGCGCGACTTCATTCAGGCCGTGAAGAAGAGTCTCCGCTCGTTTGTGCTGCCCGGTCTCTAACCACAACTTGGCAAGCCTATAGATATCCGCGACTTCATCAGCAGAATAGCTACTTCGGCTCACTTCAGATTTTTTAAGGGACGGCGTGTCCATTACTCACCACCTTCGCTTTTCTGAGTAAGCCACTCAAGAATCTGCCTGAGCATCGCCGATTCAGCGGCGTATCGACGCTCAGCTTCTCTCTCCGACGCCTCCGCCCTTAAAACACCCACCTTCTCCTGTCGAGCATACAGAGAGGATACAAGCGATTCTAGGCGACCTACATCGCCAACGTCTGGCAAGAGAGCAAGTAATGGAGAGAGTGAAAAAGGCTCTGGAGGACCGCCGATATTTCCCGACATACAACGCGCCTACCCTTAGGCTCATTAGGCTATAGATTTCACAACGGCGTTTAGTATAGCCGAAAATACGCTTTCAACAACTCGTATGAACGCAAACGGAGGACTCCTACCAAGGCCTCAGGGTAACTGTCGACATCTTTGAGATCTTTTCCCCCGGCTTCCGGTTAACGATCTCAGGCAGATCGTCAGCCCATCCACTTAACGTGTGCCTAGAATGAGCGTACCATTCGAGATCTGCAACGCTCGCTATCGACATCTGCCCGTATTCCCTATCCTTAAATTCGGAAATAACCTGCTTAGTCTTTCCATCGCGAAGACGGCCCTCGAATGCGGTGGTTCCCTGGTCTAACCCCCCGACGAAAACCTCCGTCACGGTATTCAGCCATATCTTGGTCGGCACCACCTCAACCAAGGCGAGCTCAACGATCAACGTTTGATCATCTGGCTGATCGACTACGACATACTTTTTGGTGTCGTACTGCTTAAAGCTGTTCACCATATCTTTTTGAAAGATCCCGGCGAGCTTATTTACGGACTCCTGCTCATCGAAGGTGATATTCACCTTATCCCACCATGACTGCTTTAAAAGATGTTGAGTATCAACAGGCGCCACATACACCTTTGTATACGAGGCAAGATTTGTATCCGGATGAGCCCAAAAATCATCAAACGGGAGATCTTCACTCTTCGCGAGAAGCTCCGGCTGATCAATGAAGCCGGCATCAGGAGCAGGTGCTGCTCTGCATCCTACAAGCACCGTCATTGCGCCCACGCACAGGAAACCCTGAGCGAGAACAAAGAACTTTTGAGGTAACAGACCCATGCGCTTCTCCTTATACGAGCGACGTATACGCGACCACGTACCGACCCGGCGAAAAAAATAGCTCACCATGCATGAAAAAAGAAGGGGAAAAAACCCCCTATTGAACCTCGATTGCGAATCGACCCTCATAGACGCAGAGACGCGCCTCTCCCACCTTCTCTTGATTTATAACGAGGTTTACGACTCCGGTGAGCGGAGTATCCGTAACCAAAATCGCCCCCGCTTGACCAAGCTCCGCGACTCGGGCGCCCTCACGCTCAAAAGCTCCAAGCTCAACTGCCAACTGGGTAGCTCCCTCCGTTATCGGCGGAACTGAAAGCGCACCAGGAATCATCTCGCATCCGAGAACTCCACCGACATCCAACAACCGCGCGGGCATCCACGCTTTATTACCCAGCTTAATCGTAACACTATCCGATGCCTTAACTTCGAGATCGATGACCGTACCCTTCGTAAGATATTCAGAGAGCATTTGTGGAGGAACTCCCAACTGCGCTACCTCAATCCTCACCATAGCAGAACCACTCGCCAGTTTTGAGAGAGACTGCACTTGCCGCCTCCACAATCCGTCCAATAGATCAACGATCTTGGGGCCAAGGCCGATCCACATCGCACACGACACAGTATTGATTGTTAATCCGACCTTTATGGACCCCTGGACAACAACATCTGACGGATCCATATCGGGCTCAAAGGTAACCGTCGCCGCCTGTGGACCACTCCACGAGAGAGCCAAACTCGCCAGCAACCTCCGGAGGAAATATCCAACCACGAGGCGAGCAGAGCCATCGGCGGCTCCGGGCACGATCTCTTCACTAAGAGCTGCCGCCCCAGCGGAATCAATCGATAAGACAACCTGCTCGCCCGATATCGTTCCCACAAATGAGAGCTCTCCGATCGGAGGCTTCGCAAGAACCGCTTTAATCTCGGTGATACGAGCGTCAGAGCCGAGCGAGTGCATCACCGGCAACCAATGCTTGGCGAATCCTGGGAACCATTTCTCGGGTCGACACCGCAAGAATCCACACGCAAGTCCGGCATCCTCCCGCGATACCCGCTTAAGGACCCTACGAGGCTCCCACAATTGAACGTCTTGTCCCTCTCCTGAGGATGTCACATTTTGCTCGCTCACTTAATCCTCTCCACTGTCGTCCCCGTCTTCGGCTACTCCACCAAGACTCCTCTCCAACTCCTCAAGCTCGTTATCCACCTCTTCTAATCTCGTCTCTGCCCGCTTTAGGTCCTCAAGGGCCTCTACTCGCTTTCGCTGCAACGCTCCCCGGTCCTTACTCAACTTCGCCTTGTACGAAGCGCGAGACAGGACCCGAGCAGTATCTCCTGATAGCAACGTCCGATCAGACCGAGTTGCTTCGATGAGGTACTCAACTGACGCCAGCTTACCGTCGATCTCCTTAAGCCTCTCCCCTCGGAGTCGCAGCTCCTGAAACACCCGCTCTCGATACTGCTCCAGCTCCTCCTGTTTCGTTGCCACATCACGTATCCTCTTCGAGGGCGAGTCGTAGCGTGGTTCCAACGAACGCAAGCCGAGCGTCGATATCAAGACGACACAATTCCTGCGCCGCCTCTTTTAATAGGTCGCCTTTCTTAGCATCACACTCAAGGTACGTAGCAGCTTCATTCCCATCAACGAGAACGGCGACAGCTACTAATGCCCTGTCGTGCGCCGGGAGGGAACGAAACTTCGCCAGACTCATACCTCATCCTCCAATACCTCGTCCGTACCACGTCGACCCTTGGCCATACCAGACTCACTAGACGGCGCTTCAGCAGATCGGGTCGCACTAAACTGTCCCCAAATATACCCGCCAATCCCCGCCATCGCCGCGACAAGCGCCAGAAGAGCAACGAAGAGAAACGCGAGTCGCGTATACTCGCTCTCGGGAACCTTCCAGTAGATCAAAAAGGGAACCAATCCACTTGTCCCTGTAGTGGTCACGTTTGACGACGGCGCCTGAGATATCGCAAGTAAGATGTTCTCCGCCCGCACTCCAGGGACCGCTCTACCAACAACCTGTCGTATATCTGATTCGACTACTGTCGAGCCCTCTTTCTTTACAATGACCAGGGATACTGAAGAATCCGCCCCGCTATTGATGGAGTGCGAACGCACGACAACATGCGCGGAGGAGATCCCATTATGCCCTTCAAGAAGATCCTCAACCTCAGACGCTATCGCTCTGTCCAGCCGAAGGTCCTCTACCCCCTGCGAGCTTGGAAGGATACCACTAGGAGCCATGAGCTCGGCGAACGACGCCCTCTTCTCTCCCGGCAAACCAAGCTTGGAAAGCAGAGATACAGCCTCGCCGAACTTCGAGGAGGCGACGCTCACGGTGTAGCGCGCTTTCGATCCTCTTCCCTTTTCAGTGGTAGCATCAATGCCGCTGTCCCTTAACACAGCGACTATCTGATTCGCCTCGCGTTGATTAAGATCATCCGCCACGGGCGATGAACCGCATCCCGTTATCAGGAGCAATAGAGCGCACGTCATGATGACCTTTGATACCCGCATGGAGACGCCAAGCCTATTTATTCGAGGGCACTATCGTTACGAGAAACTCAACGTCGCCGAAGCGCACCCAATCTCCGTGCTCTAGGTGAAAGACTCCGTCCTCTCGTTGATACTGTCCCCGCTCGCCAGACCGATGAAACACCCCTCGATCACTCATGAGGTCTTGAACCATCAGTCCATTGTCGCCGCTCACAGACATCAACGCATGCGGAGTAGAGATACTTGGGTCCTCAACCACAAGATCGGTCCCCCGTATGCTTGTCCCTGTCACGAAGAACTTCCCCTCGCGCAACTCTATCGCACGACCATCAGGACTCTCAAAGCTCACAAGCCACCCGAAAAGGCGTCCCGGTCTCATCTTACCCATCTTTGGTCCTCCTGATTGCGCATTCGGCCTCTCGTTGCCGCGCTCTGCATGTCGGTCTTGGTGTCTGCCACCGTGCTGCTGCGGTTGAGAATGTCCGCCCTTGCGGCTCTCCTCTCCTCGCTTCTCATGTCGATGCCCCTCGCGCCGGTCTTGTCCCCCAGCGTCATGCTGCTTCGCGTCACGCTGAGAACGAGCATCCTGATGGTGATGTCCTTGCTTCTGATTCGGCTGCCCACCCCGCTGCGGCTGGTTCACCGGTGGTCGTGGTGGAGGAGCCGCCTCTCTCTTGGGTGGCGGCGGTGGCGGTTCTACTACCCTCTCTCGGATCGGAGGCGCAACCGCAACAGGGGGCTTCTCAACTATGGGAGCCGCTTCGAGAGGCGGTGCTGGTACCCGTTCGGGAATCTCCGCGGGCTCTGGAAGGAGCTCCTCATCCATCAAGGCTGTCATAACATCAAGCTCATCGTGATTCGCATGCGCCTCTTGAGAGACCTGAGGCGCAGCATCTGAAACAACCGGTGCAGGTTCGAGATCAAAGTCATCGAATAGATCGAGGGGATCTCCAGCACCCGCAATCGCAGGTTCAACCACCGGTGGTGTTACAGGCGCAGCTGGAGCTGCCGGTTCATCGTCGAACTCCTCGAGGTATGCAGAGAGGGGATCGACCTCCTCCGCGATCTCATGCACGGGCGAGGCGGGTTGAGCCGCCGCGGGAGCGGGCGGTGGCGTCTCTGCCGGTTCGGCAGCGGCGAGCAATTGCTCAGCGGATGCTGAGATAGTGCGCTGCCTTACTCTACCCGCAGCCTTGACACCCTCTCCCCCATCAGTACCACCGGATGCCTCGAGCGGATTGTTGCAGATTCGACAACGCGAGGCGCTCGCTGGCACCAAGCTTCGACATGAAGGGCACCTCACAAAGGTCAATTCGCTCGTTTCACTCGCCATAAGAATCCTCCCCTTACAAACTTACTTCAATCCTGCGATAAGAAGTCCGCCTACAACCGTTACTATCCCGATCATCCCAAGGATCGCCCCAGCCATCGCCAATCTACCTTTACCAGATAATCGAACGTAGAGTTGTCGAAAAGCGCCTCGGCCCCGTATAGAAGCCGCCGCTTGACGCGCCTCTTCGGGCGCCCGAAGGAATGTTGTCCTACTTCTGCGCCGCGCGCGCCGCGCCGCTTGCGCAGCCCCTTCCGCCAAAAGATTTGGGTCGTTTGCGACAAATGCCTGGGGAGCTCCCCCAGCGGCAACGAATCTCTCCTCATCTTTTGTGCAGAAACAGACCCCAACGGTCACTCCACCTCCAAAATCTAAGACCATCGGTTTCGCAGAAGTTTCAATGCTCTCATCCTTCTTCAAAACCTTCCCCTCATATCCGGTTCCATTGGTGCTCTGGTCGGTGATTCGAACGACACTCGCCATCGTGAGTTCAACGGCGCAGTGACGACGCGACACGTGCGGAACACCGAGCCACATATCGCTCGAAGGATCCCGGCCTATTTCGATCTTTACTCCTGGATGAAGCACCACCTGAGCGGGGCGCGCCGTTTCCGAAAGCGAGATCAAGAGCGGGTATCGCTTTTCACTCATCGCTGGTTTCGGCCCTTTCAAATCAGGCGCGGCAAGAGCTCCCGTAGCCTCCTCAGCCGTTAGAACCCCAACGAACGTCACATCACTACCAAGTGCGATCGGAACTCCCGGATCGACCTTTACTCGTCCAGATATCTGATGCTTATTTACAAAGGTGCCAGAGGATGAACCGAGATCTTCCACCCAAAACTCACCCGACTCGTACCCCACACGAGCATGACGATCCGAGATACTCGCCGCGTCAAGCCGAACGGTACACTGACGGGAACGGCCGATGAGGACAGGCTGATCCGGAGCAAACGAAATCGTCGCCGAGGGTTGCGTCACCAAGAGGATTGCAGGAAACCTAGGTCCCTTTCCTGCGCATGCTTGACGCAGCACCCGAATACCGGCGCGGTCTGGCGGCTCTGACTCTCGCGGCAGAAGGTCCGTATCGAGTGCCGTGAGGTGAAGAACAACGGGACCAAGATCGATAACAGCTTCTCCCTCGTAGACGCCATCAAGGAACTGCGGCGTGTAGACGTTTCCACCTTCCGCAATAGGAGAGAGGTGAAATCGCCTCCCCACATCTCGTGTTATCAGGATGGCGTATCCAAGAGATGCCATGTCATCGATCAGCACGTGAGAATTCTCGCGCGATCCTATCAACGCCATCGGTCGACGAACGAATATCGTCTCCGAAGAAGGTTGCTCACCTTTAAAAGCTATCTCCAGTGCGAACATTAACTTCCCTTGGAACTATTAACCCCTCGACTACCCCTATCGACCCGGTTTTCGAAGAGTTAAAGGTTTCGCCGCCCTTGGAGGCACGGCTTTCTCTTAGTTATTTCACGACCTCACCCAAGATAGATCGGTAGCTTAGCGCCTTCAGTAAAGCCTATTTGCCAAGAAACACTAAGATTTCAGACACCTATATCAAACACGGTCTCAAGTACGCCGCGTTTGGCCTTGGCTCGAGTTTTTTCGGAACCACCCCTCGCTTCGCGTCATCAACACATAAGGTGGTCTCGCGGGTAAAAGAACGGAGCAAGCCCGATGTGCTCCCGCTGAGAAACCTAACAACCGCTCGTCTGATAAGAGGCGGCGGAGAGATCGATTTTTTATCGTAACCTTTTGATATAAGGATAGATCGTGAACAACCGAATACTTGTTGTAGACGACGATGTGACGAGTCTCGATATCGTTGATGTAATGCTCGAGAGCCAGGGATTCGACGTAGTACGAGCCTCAAATGGAAAAGCTGCCGTTGAAGGCGTAGAGGAGGCTGACCCGGACCTCATACTTATAGACCTGATGATGCCTCACATGAGTGGCCAGGAGGCCGTGCGCCAGATCCGCAGCAAGGGTATCGAATGCCCCATAGTTGCTTTTACGGCCCTTGACGATCCCTCAGTTCACCAGGATGCGAAAGACGCAGGCTGTAACATCGTAGTAACAAAGCCCTGTAAAACCAAAGACTTAGTCCGAGGCATTCAGGAACTTCTCAACAAGGCGTAAGACCCCGTTTTGAAGTTAAATGTACCCCTTACCTTCGTTATGTGGTACACGGGTATTAGTTGGTTAGCCAACGTACAGATTTTTAATAGAGTTTAGGAAGGTGCTTCGAGCACACTACCCCTTTGGGGGTAGTTTTTAGAGAAGGATGCCGTCACCATATTAGTGAACGGCAATGTTCCTGTGAGTGGACTACACTACCCATACGATACGGTTATCAGAACACGAGATGAGCTGTTCCAAGCCCTCGTAGTGTCGCCTGGATATTTTGTTTGCACGCGCAACGCCTCTCTCCAAGCACCTCCTGTTCGGGAGGACGATCATGGATCAGAAGATGATAATCAACGCGGTACATCCGGAGGAGTGCCGCATCGCGATAGTCGAAGGTTCTTCACTCGCTGAACTTGAGATTGAATCGAATGTAGGAAAGAAGGCCAAGGGTAACGTGTACCGAGGCCGGATATCGCGGATAGAGCCTAGTCTTCAAGCGGCTTTCGTCGATATCGGAACTCAGAGAAACGGGTTCCTCCAAATAAATGACGTTCATCCATCATGCTTTAAGGGGAACACCTCACGCTCAGGCCGCGTCCGCATTCAGGATGTCCTGGAACCGGGCCAAGAGCTCGTAGTTCAGGTCGTCAAAGAAGAGCGCGACATGAAGGGCGCCACCCTGACCACTTACCTCTCACTTCCGGGTCGTTACCTCGTCATAATGCCAGGAAGCGACCGAGGGGGGATCTCACGAAAGATCAGCGACGGAGATCAACGCGTACGCCTTCGCCGATTAAGTCGAGAGCTCGAAGTTCCAGCGGGTATCGGTATGATCATCCGAACAGCTGGCCTTGACCGCTCGCAGAGCGAACTCTCCCGCGACCTCTCTCTTCAGTTAAAGCTCTGGGAAAGTATCCTCGTCGCCAACCAAACAGCGTCAGCGCCGTGCTTGCTCTACAAAGATAACGACCTCGCCACACGAGTTATTCGCGACTACTTCACCCCTGATGTTCGCGAGATCATCATTGATGACGTCGAGACCTTTACAACGGTTAAGGAGTTCGTCGGACAAGTGATGCCTCGTTACCGGTCTCGCGTGCGACTCTATGAGGAGGAGCAACCGATCTTCACATCCTTTGGGATCGACCAACAAGTAAACGACACGCTGGCTCGGGAAGTGAAGCTCCGATCAGGTGGCTCTATCGTAATCGAGCAACTTGAGGCACTCGTCGCCATTGACGTCAACTCAGGCAAGGCGACCGACACTCAGAACATTGAGGAAACTGCATACAAGACCAACCTTGAGGCAGCAGAAGAGGTCGCTCGACAGCTCCGGCTTCGAGACCTCGGAGGTCTCATCGTCATCGACTTCATCGATATGGTGGACAAACGCCATAGGGCCGCTGTTGAAAGGCGGCTCCAAGACTCCGTGGCGGTCGATAAAGCTCGAATTGAGCTCGGGCGCCTCTCGAAATTCGGGCTCCTTGAGATGTCCCGCCAGAGGTTAAGAGCGTCACTCACAAGCCACAGCCACATCCGTTGCGAACACTGCTCTGGAACCGGAGATATTAAGAATCCTGAGCTGGTCGCCCTTGAGGCCCTCCGCAAGATACAGGCGGCGGTGGTCGTTGGGCACGTCGCGAAGGTGCGAGCGCGTCTCCCCTCCGTACCAGCGTTCTTCCTTCTCAACAACAAGCGTGGCTTTATCGCAAAACTTGAAGAGGAGTTCGGCGTTCAGATCCTTATCCTTCCAGATGGTCGCTTAAAACCAGACCAATACGAGTTTGAGATGGAAGGTGTGCTCGATCAGAAGCAGGCCCATGCGCCAGCAGCGGTTCTTGTAGCCGGCACGGAAGGAGTATCAAAACCTGCGGAGCCCGCGCGCTCCGCAGCTCAAAGCGATAGTCGGCCTCGTCGAAGTGCGCCCGCCTCACGGCGCGGCGCCCAGTCGGCGTAACGATACGCCGCGACCGACACACTTCGAAAGATAAGGCAACGCCGCGCGCGTAAAAATGATCGCGTCCTGATCTCCGATCTGTCTTTCGAAAAATATCTCTTTAGCGATCGAAACTTCTCAGATCGACATTGAAGGTTTCCCCTCCCTTTGGTAAGTTTAGGCTGCTTAAAGCAAGGGTAGCTCCACCCACTTTTTTTACCGGACTCATGTCGATCGGTCAGATACGGGAAGATTTGAAAAAGCTGGCGAAGCTGGCTGCAAACGTAAGCGACGCTCATACCTGCGTTATTTTTCTTCCGACAGGACTCTTAACGTCGGGATCACCCCTTAAGACCCTCGAAACGCCCCCTCCCCCGCATATCCCCTCAAGCATTCTCGCTAACAACGACACCATTGAGCTCAAAAAGATATTTCAGCTCGGGCCCGAATTGACCATCGGAAGCATCGAGATGGTCGCCGTTCAATCCCTCTCCACCTCAGTCGTCCGA
>JBIIEK010000210.1:0-4839 GCA_044237895.1 Bdellovibrionota bacterium | reverse complement strand
ACCTCCGGCCCGCTCGGAAGATCCACGCCTTCGGTTAGTAGTGGCGGCTTCGGAAAATCCAGCAGCGGAGTGTCCTCCTCGAGTCACTCGTCGAGGGCCGGCCACGTTGGAGGATTCAACTCTGGTCGATCATCATCTGCAGGATTTGGAGGATAAGAGATGGAAAGGATCAAGGTTCAGCCACGACCGCACTGGGAGCTAGTTCTGGAGGATCAAGGGTGCCTTTATCACAGTCTCGGCGGACCGTACTGGAGTGAGGGCGTGGGGTATCGATTCACCAAGCGTGAAGCTCAAGAGCTAGAGGATGCAACCAATGCGCTTCACGAGATGTGTCTCGTCGCTGCGGAGTACGTTGTGCGTACCGATCGACTATCGCAGTTCGGTATCCCCGAGAGGTATCGTGACATGATCGCACAATCATGGCGCGCGCAGGGTCCCACTATTTATGGTCGGTTTGACCTCAGATACGACGGAACATCTCCTCCGAAGTTGTTTGAGTACAACGCCGACACACCAACATCCCTCTTGGAAGCTTCTCGCCTCCAAAAGAGATGGAAGGCGGATCTCTTTGGGGCTGACGAACAGTTCAACACTGTAGAGGAGCGACTCATCGGTGCGTGGCGCGCGGTCGCCTCGCAACACCCAATAGTTCATTTCTCGTCGGTGTCAGGACACTCTGAGGATATGGGAAATACTGTTTTTATGTGCGACATGGCAAGACGTGCGGGGATCGATGCTCGGTTCCTCCATGTCGAGGAGGTTCGTTGGAATCCATGCGAGCGGCATTTCGAAACACCAGAGGGGGAAAGGATCTCCACGTGGTTTAAGTTGTATCCCTGGGAATGGATCTTCGATGACCACTATGGAGATTTTATACAGAGCGGCTCGATGACCTGCATTGAACCAGCGTGGAAGGTTCTACTGAGTAGTAAGGCCATACTACCTATTTTGTGGGAGTTGTTCCCGGATCACCCCAACTTGCTACCAGCTTACTTTGATCCGGAGAGGCTAGGCTCCTCATATGTGCGTAAGCCGGTGTTTGGTCGAGAGGGAGCGAATATATCGATCGTTCAAAAAGGTGAGATCGCTTCATCGGTTGATGGACCGTACGGTGGGTATCCCGCGATCTATCAAGCCGTATGCCCGCTACCACAGTTCTCGCGGATGTACACGCTTGTGGGCTCCTGGGTAATCGGTGGGACGGCCGCGGGAATTGGAGTTAGGGAGAGTGTTTCGATGATTAGTGAGAATCGAAGTCGGTTTCTCCCTCACGTTGTGCAATGAAATGAAAGGAGCATGGAGGACGCCATGAAGAGATTTATAACTCAACCGCGAGATGCCTGGCTTGAACGAATCGCCCGTTCAGGGGTCGTGCTTGGGAATCGTGCATCGCGGTGTATGTGGAACGAACGACTCTGCGTGGGGATCTCGTTTGAAGACGCAGAAGCTTTGCAGAATAGAGCAGAGTGCCTCTATCACGATATGATTACGCTAACAAATGAGGCGATTGAAGAGAGGCACCTGAACGATTTCGATTTCAGCCTCGAAGAGGCTCGAACGATATCTCGCTCGTGGGAGATGAGTGACTATGCTCCCACACTCTTTACTCGTATCGACTATCTGGTGAGTAGAGGGGAGCGCCCGCGTTTTATAGGGATGGCGAGTGGGTTGAGCGCTCTCCTCTTGGAAACGGCAGTTGCTCAGTGGGATTGGCTCGTGGAGATGTATCCGGGCGCGACGCAGTTTAACACGATTTCAGAGCGATTGATGGAGGCGTGGCGGGAATATCATCTTACTGGACGTAAGGTGCACGTTGCATACGATCCCAACGATGTCCGGGATCTCAACATCGCTGAGTATCTCGCTGAATCCGCATCGCTGGCTGGTGTTAACGCCGTAGCGACACCAGTCGGGGCGTTGTCTTTAGCCAGTGACCAAAGTGGAATCGTCGATGTAGATGGGGACTCTGTCGATGTACTTATTACCGAGTGGGAATCTTTTCGACTCTCCGGCGAGTCCCTGTGGAAAGCTTCGGATCGATTGAATGTATGTTTGGTTGAGCCTCATTGGAAGCGGCTGTGGAAGCACCCACATTGGTTAGCCTACTGCCGAAGAAGGGTGTCGTCGGCACGTGATTTCGTTGAGGGGACACCGAGCACCTTACATTCGGAGGGTGCCGTCATCTGCTCGGTGTGGCTTGTTGCAGGGAAGGTATCTGGGTTGGGGTTCTCAAGCTCGATTAATGTTTCGAGGGCTGGGGTACGAGAATTTATACCGCACTTGTTGATGTAAGATTTGGTCTGAAAAGTAACTTCGAGGAGGAGCCGATGTAAGCACGATGCGAAAGATAAAAAATGAATAACGGTAGAAGAGAAAAGATACCATCCGGGTACGTTTGAGGGGTGTGCCCCTGAGACGTACCCGGACAGCAGGCACTATAGAAGTGCCGAGGTTATAGGGATGCGCCTGACAGTGAATCCCGTAACCTTTCTTGGGTTATAGCGTCGTTTCCCTCGGTGGGCCAGTCGCTGACCGCTCGACCTTTCTTGTCGAAGGTTCGAGCGGTCGGCGACGAAGCGACAAGAGAGGACTCATACACGGTGTGTGAGTTTTTACTATGTCGTCAGAAGCCATTTTAGAGGGAGACGGGCTATGTTGGTATACATGTGGCTTGGAATCTTGACGATCCTGACGTTGGTCGGAGCAGCTCTCGTAGGGTTGCTGCTGGCCGTGGGTCTTCAGGCGTTTGCGAACTTTTCTCGTGACGTTTCGAAGAAGTTCGGCGTTGCGGCCGGATTGTTCTCTGCTGCTCTGGTCTACTTTCTCTCAAGCACCGTCACGGTGCCAGGGGATAAGGTGGGTCTGATGACGCGCCACTACGGTGGGCGTCCGATGGCTCCGGGCCGGATTCTCGCGGCGGATGGGGAAAATGGACCTCAGGCGAAGGTACTCGCTCAAGGGTTCAACCACATCCCCTTTCTTGCATTTTTTTACGACGTCGAATTGGCTGACGTGGTTCAAGTGCGAGAGGGAGAGTTGGCGATGCTGACGGCGAAGGACGGGGAGCCCTTGGCCCCTGACCAGGCGTTCGCGGATGCCTTCGATCCGAAGGAGGAGAAGAAGATGATCGAGGACGCCGAATACTACCTGGCGACAGGAGGTAAGAAGGGGCCTCAAACCACCGTGCTTAAGCCCGGCTCATACCGGCTTAACACGTTCCTGTGGTCGACTGTCCCTGGCAAGGCTACCGAGATCGAGAAGGGCTTCGTGGGTGTTGTGACGAGCAACGTTCACAGCCGGGTTGACTTCGGTAACCTCAAGAGGGAGAAGCCGCAGCAGGTGACTGAGGTGAAGGGGAGGTCTGATAAGGACGTCCTCTCTGTGCACCTGGTGGCGGTGGGATCCATCGGCGTCTGGAATGAACCCTTGTACCCGGGTCTGTATTATATCCACACGGGCGCCTACAAGGTGACTCAGATGGATACGAAGATTCAGACCTGGAGCTATCGGGGTGGATATCCGCGCCGTTATATCGACCTGGAGGTCGATGATAAGGGGGACATCAAGCAGAACGTGCGAGAGGTTCCCGCTCAGCAGGATTCGACTGCGGCTGATAAGGCCATAGAGATCATGCTGGAAGGATGGCTGGGTAGCCTTGAGATGCGCGTCATGGGTCAGGTAACCCCAGAGGACGCGCCGTACGTTGCGACTGCCATCGGGGACATTACCGAGGTGGAGAATCGCATCGTTACGCCAAATCTCCGTTCGGTGACGCGCAACGTCACTGGCGGTGAGGCGGTGCTCGAGGTGACGACCGAGGTCGACGACCCGACCGCTCCGAATGGGAAGAAGCTTGTTACCACCAAGCGAGCTCCCAAGGCTCTCGACGTTTTCGAGAATCGAGAAACGCTCGAAAAAGCGGTGCTCGAGGATATGAAGACGGAGTGTGAGACGGTAAGGATTCGCATCACGGATGTTCGCTTCGGCGAACCGGGTATGCCTCCCGAGCTGTTGCTTGCGCGCAAGCGTGAGCAACTCGCTCAGCAGCTCCAAAAGAGCTACAAGGAGGAGCAACTCGCTCAGCAGGAGCGCGTCATTCGTGAAAAGACCAAGGCCGAGGCCGAAGCTCAGACCGAGCTTGCCAAGGCGGAGGTTCAAGCGAAAGCTGCCGAAAAGCTTCGTGAGAAGCTCAAGGCTGAAGGTGAGGGCGAGAAGGAAAAGCTTCTTGCAATCGCCGAGGGTCAGAAGATTCAGGTCGAAGCACTTGGAAAGGATGAGGTCGTGAGGCTTCGTCAGTACGAGCTGTTGATCGAGAAGAGTTTCGAGTTTCTGGAAAAGAATCCGAAGCTCCTCGAGACAGCGCTTTCCAATGCACAAAAGTTCGTTCCGGAGAGGGTAATCACCGTCGGCAACTCCAACGGTAGATCGTCCTTCGAGGGTGCGTTCTCTATCCTCGGAGACTTCCTGTCACCTGAGAACAAGGATTCTGCTCCTTCCAAAAAGTAAGCAGATCTTGTTGACTCAAATCTAAGAAAGGAGGGGTTTTTACGACACAGGTTTTTCAGAAGGTCGAAAGATCTTTCGTTAACCTGTGTCCTAAACGATTGGGGGATCGTTTAGGACACAGGAGCGGACGATATTTTACTAGTGCTGTCCGGGTATTTTCTTTTCACCAATCGATTGAAGAGCCGCCTATTTTTTAACTCGAACTCGCGGTAATGAAGTTAGTAGTTTTCGGGATCTACCGGGACCTAAATAAATTGAGGATTTGGTCTAAAGCGAAGGGGAACTAACCTCAAGGATGAGTCGATCTTCTAAGGAATTCTAGCGAGGCGTCGA
>JBIIEK010000069.1:0-13743 GCA_044237895.1 Bdellovibrionota bacterium | reverse complement strand
GGTCCACCGTCTGCAAGAAATCGCAGACGTTCTGGTGGTACCTCAGTAGCCCCTCCGCCCGGTCAGTGACCGCAGCCATGCGGTCAGTGGTCCACTGACCGCAGCGGAGTTTCCACCCCGAAACCTTTTGGTTTCGGGGCTCCCAAAAATCCTGCGGAGCGGGAAGGGTCCGCTCCGCAGTCTCCTGGACAACCGCCCGATAAGCTGACGGCGGGAGGACCCTCCCCCCCGCCGCCAGGTTACACAGATCCGCAACGAGGTCGCGGCTGAAAGACTTCAGCCCGACCCCGTTGGCAGCCTCCCGCATCTCCTCCCCCGAGGGAGGGATGTACGTTGCGGGAGGAGACGTGCGGAAGGTGTGCATCTTCCGCCTCCTTTCTCCCGCTAGATGCGGGTGTTGTCGAGGGCGCATTGCTGCGCCTCCATGGCCTTCTGAGCGACCGAATCCCTCAACCGCTTGCGGCGGTCCGAGAGACCGTCCGTAACTGCCAACTGGGCCACGTCGTCTTGGAAGACGACGAGGCGTTTCGCGCACTGGAGCGCCTTGATCGGGGTGTCAGCCCCGGCCAAGTCGCTCAAGAGCTGAGCGAGCTTCGCCTCAGCAACCCGAAGGTTGCTTTCGGCTTGGGCTCGCTCTGTTGCCCTGTCGATCTCCTGCCGGAGATTGGCGGCGAACGCCGCCATCCCCGGCAGGAAGATGAGGTCGAGAAGATCCTGCTTCTCGACCTTGGCGGCCCCTCGAAGGGCCGCCCCCGCCTTGACCACGCCGATGGCGTGGATGGCGGTGCGGGGAGAAACGATCTCCCCGCTTTCCCCCGCCTTGGCCATCACCTCGGCCAAGACGGTTTCTTGGCCGTTAAGGTCTGCCCCCTTGAGCCGGGGGCCGACCTTCCGGAAAAGCTCGAGGTAATCGGCCGAGCCGTAGCTCGGCCACTTTACCTCGAGCTGGAGGGGGAACCGCTCGATCAGCGCGTGGGCCGCGGGGCCCAGGTCGCTGATCTCTCCGGGGGCCTTATTCGTCAGCGCCACGATGACCTTCGTCTTCATGGCGAACGATTGGGAACCCTTCCGCAATTTCTTGGCGGTCAGCGTGTCTTTCAACGCCAACAGCACGCTCGCCGGAGCGTCGAACAGCTCCTCAAATACCGCGTATTCGCGGCTGAGGAAGCTGTTGTCCGGGAAGTACTGGAGAACGTGGTCGTTCTCCAGCTTCCTAAAATCGAGGCCACCCCACAGGGTGGCCTCGTCCATACCTTCCCCAAACGACTGGACGTAGACGTCCGAGTCGTTTGCGGCGGTCGCGAGCGCTGCCGCGACCATCTCACTCTTCCCGTGGCCCGCGGGGCCCCATAGCAACACATTTTTCCCTGACTGAAGCGCCAGGGAAAGAATCCGCGCGACCTCGTCTACTCGGACGAAGTCGCGCGAAAGAGCTTCTTTAATGTCCATTTCTTCCCTTTCTTCCCTTGAGCGCCGCGCACACCTTCATTAAGGGGTGTGCAACGCCTAGCGGGACTCGCGCTTTTTTGGGTGGCGAATCACCCGAGGGTAGGAATCGAGCGCACCTATCTTGCGCTCGTACTGAAACACGCTCCTGAGATAGGCAGGTTTGATAGTTTCGGCTCATCACGCCCTACGGAGCTTCCCCGTAGAATTACTGGCTAGTTTTAGGTCATGGCTTGGACCGAACGTCTCACCACGGGCAGTGCGTGGTTTCGGTGCCGTCGATGACGGCCTCCGAACCCCACACGAGCGCGTGGCTTTTCCAGAACGCCCGGCTGTTCGCCGTAGCGTTCCGGTCCCAGGGCTCTGGCTCTGGCTTCTGCCCAATAAAGGCCGTCACCAGAACATACGCCGCGGGAAACTCATCCGCCGCCTTCAATATGACGACGACGGACGAGCAGGGCTCAGCCTCTCGGTTCTTTACGAACCGACTTAATCCGGCCCTCTTCGGGCGTTTCGCGTACACCACCTCATCGCCCGCCCGAGTGGCGACGCAGGTGGTTACTCCGATGACTAGGCCGAAATTGACTTCGGCGAGGATAAATCCTCGCCGCCCACTCTCGACCCGAGACAAGGCCTCGGGCAGAAGAGCGAGCACGGGCCGATGGAGGTGCGACCTGTATCGGTCTACCACCTCCTCTCCGGAAGCCAGCCGACCAAGAATCGGAGTTTCGCCATCATTGCTCATGATGGCATCCTCCTCTCTTTGGAGTTTTGGAAGTTCCAACACTCGCGAACCGACGCGAGGTTGCTTCCTCTCTTAACGCTCGCAAGCGTCAACAAAGGAAGCAACTTCGCGAAGTCACTTCTCTCGGAATCGAGGGAAGAGACGCGAGCGAAATTGCGTATCAGGATGTGTGTCTCACTACAGAGCGCTTGAGGATGTTCTGAGTAGCCGTGCGCTCCGCGCCAAGCTACTAGTCCTACAAGTTCATTCTCTAGTTTAAGAGGAAGTGTTTTGTTGTTACGAGCGTGTGAGCACGCTAGCTAAGCGGCTTTACGCTTCTACTCTTACAGATAAAACGCTTTCCTTCTTTTGACATGCAAGCAGACTCACGGTGTTTATGAAGAACCAAAAAATCCTTCGGGTCGATACGACAAAAACCTCTTCGAGAACCCTCTTAATAAAAACCTTCGTCCGCTATGCCACTACTGTTCCCGATCGACTAGACGACTTACGCGCGTCTCGTTGATCGGAAACAGCAGGAAAATCTTCTACCGTTATTTTCTTGTAAAAGAACCAAGTAGCAACGTTCGCCTTTTAGACGTGCCAGGCCTAACGCTCCATAGACTAATTTTTGTCGGGGTCCGGGCAGTACGCCACGATTTCTACCATGTGAGCGGCGCCTCCGTCGGGGCCGATCTCTTCTACCGCTATGCGCGCTTGATGGAAGACCGCGGCGACGTGCTTGACGGCATCTAGGTATTCCGGGTCTCCGGTAATGAGCGCTGCCGCCTCTTCGTACTTGCCCCACGGACCAGCAGCGAGAATTTGCACTGAAGCCAGCTCAACGGTTTCGCTCGTTAAGGCTCTTATCTCCGAGAGCGAGTGGTGTTTCGCTAGATCCGCCGCTTCAAGGATCTTAATTATCTCCGCGCGTGTTGCGCATGGCTGCGACGCGAGACAAGCTACGCTCTCAGCGACTCCTGCCCTCTCAAACAGAACCATTACCTCGCGGACCTCATCTGGTTCACAGCCTGGCGTTGTCTTCGCGCGAACCTTATCGAGCAAGGTTCCCTTTTCGTGGTTGAAGTAGCCCTCCTCAAGTCCAACAACGACACGAAATACTTGTCGCTCCGGTAACTCAACTGCGGCGCTCCGTGCCGAGATCCCCTGCTCACGCAATCCAACAGCGAGCTTCTCAAGGTTCTCCTCATAGGTCTCAATCGAGGCGACCGGTCCAAATGCGCGTCGCGGGTATCGCGATATCTCATACACGATTCCCTGGGGGCTCTCGCGCAGGAACCCCGAGAACGTCACGCCCGTTGTCTTGGCAACTTGTCCGATCGCTTCCTTTAAGCGGCTCAAGTCCACCGAATCATCAGCGACAGTGACCTTACCTGCCCAGAAGCGCTCTGGGCGGAGTTCGCGAAATTGACTCTCGAAAACGGCGCAAGGCTGCTCCTTCGCCCCTCGTAATTCACTAGATCCTCGGCTAGTCTCAGACGTCTCCTTAATCATACATCCTCCATTTGTTGTTTTTCATTCGACTGAGCGGAGCTTTCTCTCCGCTCGGGCGAATGGATTCGGCCTAACCTCTTTTCAAAACCCCTTCTTGAGAACCTTCCGCCGCTTGGGGAAGCTCTTGTTCCTTACGCCGCCAACCGTACTCTCGAATCCTCGCCAGTGACGTTGTCGCCACCGTCTTCATGTACTGATTATTGCAAATTACAAGTACCTAGTTACGTGTTTGCGGCATATTTCTTACAACCTATTGTTATCCCCTATTTTGTTTATTACGAACCAAACTATTTCATACTATTAGTCACTTGCATTTTGCAGCATAAGACCCCTCCGAGTGCGCGATTTCTCAGAGACCGCGCGGGGCTCGACGCTCTCCAAGGCTCGCTTTTGCCGATTTGAAATCACATCAAGAGATACGTAGAACCAGCTGCTTACCCGCAAAATGCCGCGCAACTCCTTGCGCTGAAGCTCGACAGGTATGTTTTAAAAGCATATTTTTCAGGGATATTCTTATGCTCCGAATCGACCCAATCATGTGCGCCAAGCAATTCATTCGCTTCTTTCGAGCCGTAGCAAGGCACCTGGCTCGACATCGTCAGCCTCTGCTGATTACGCAGAAAAATGGGCAGTTTATCGTAGTTGTGGACAGTGCGTTTTTCGAAGAGGTAATGGACCCGAGAGCGCGACGTCAAGCTGGCGAGACAGATCCGCACGTCAACGCTCCGTGTGATTTCAAATCATAATTTTCCGCGGGTGAGTCGCGTGGTCTCTGAGAAGAGAGTGTCGTCTCCCAAGAATGGAAACGAGGCGCGAGTGAGATTCTGGGGTGGGGTGTGATGACCAACTGTGCTTTTCCGCGGCCATCCAGCCCCCGAAATACGCCTGGTTTTTGGATTAGCCGGCGGGCGAGTGGGTGAATCACCTATCCTGCCGCTTAGGAGTTGCGTGAATGGGAGTAATATCAAGGCCTTATTAAACGCATCCTCGTTCTAGATACAACTAGCCAAAAAATCCCCATAACTACTCTGGATGAGCGCGTCCGTGACGGACGCGGTAGTTAGTGCGACCTCCCCTAAGGTTCTATGACCAAGTTTGCTCCAGACGATTCAGTCATACCGAGGTCGGCGCCAGCTAGCGCCATCATTCCGGAAACGCCAAAAAGCACCTCGCCCCTCTCACCTAACCACGCGCACGCGAGGAGCCACGCCTTTGAGCGACAGATCCGAAAACTTCTCTATCCTCACGATCCCGATTTCATCGCCCGGGAGGCCAACCTTTCCTCAAAAGACCTGGGGCGGATTATCGTCAGGACCGCCACCGAAAATCTCATGACAGAACCCCATGCAAGAGATACCTACAATTCCATATACGACGCGATGGGACAGCTCTCCTACGCAAACGGAATCTACTCAGCGGGAACGGAACTTGCGGAGTCCATCAGAGGCAGCCTGACGTCCTTATCCCTGGCACAACAGTTGGAAACCGTCGCCTCTCTTTCCACCTTAGGCCTCTGGTTATCAGCGATCAGAGAAGAGCGCTACGAAACCGACTGCAATGGTAACGTCGAGATTCTCAACACAGCTATCAGCATCCTCGCCAACACTGAATCCATTCCTCTTGTCCGAATGTGCTTGATCGCTGCCCGAATATCGAGCCAAGACGCCGTCTCGTTGCATAACCCCACGTGCAAAGAGCTCTCTGCCCTCGGTACGCGAGCCCGTAAGCTCTCGGTGGGGGAGTTCACCATCACAGAGAGGCTGAACAAGCTCTGCGCTGTGGAGCTACAACCAAGCGACGACCTTATCATTCGCCAGGTAAGCAACGACACAGTGTCCATATGTGACAGGCCAACTCTATCTCCACTCGCGTACGCTAAGCTCAATCCAGCGGTTTTCAAGGAGCAACCTGAAGCACCCTTCGGCCTGCACACCGTGCGCATGCTCCGTCACAACTGTCCGAATGAATGGAGGGACCCAGCAGAAAAAGCGGCCTGGCTGCTCCGAGTACAGGAGTATGTTTTGAGACCTCTCGCCGAACACCGGATGCAGCGAGACGGAAGCGGCCTTCAAATTGACCAAGCTTTGGAAGGGGTGAGAGGTGAATGGGTACCGACGTTCGCGAAAGATAAGTGGCGCACGGCCTTCGCGGATTGCGAGGAGGCGTTCAAAGAAGCTACCCAACTCCAGGAGAATGAATCAAGTGAAAAAAAAAGTTGGGCAGAGAAGAGAATCAGGACCTTCGAAGAGACTTATAAAGGTCACATCGCGAACGCCGCCGCGAATCATCCGTTATTGTGTGAGCTACTGCTCCAGTACAACCTTGAGCAAGATGTCGCAACTCGAGCTATCCTTATATCAGTGATATCGGACGCGGTCATAGCTTCCCGTCCTCCCGAGATCTCGGAGCGCGTTTTAGAGTTTATGGATTATGATTTCTTCTGCGATCCGCATCCAACCGACGCCGAGTCTCTTGCTATATTTTTTTTCAATCACGATCACAACGAGTTTAGCGGCGCCCTTCAAATCTTGATATCGGAACTCTCCCCTGAACAGTGGGGGGTCTTGTCGCGAAAGGTTACGTCTCAATTGACCCGCCTCGAGGAAAGGATCTCCCGGCGGGCGATACAATTAGATACGCACACGTACGAAGAGATCTCATCCGACACAACGCTCGTACCGTTCCATGCAACTAACGGCTCTGTTTCTATCGAAGATTTAGTGGCTGCGACCAAGGATCCAACCCTCCGACGAGAGATGGAGCGTCTCCTGAAGATATCCCTAGATACCACTCCAAATCCGATGTTCTACGTGCACGAAGGAGCCTTGCCAAGCATCTTTACCCTCACGCAGAAAGATGACCCAGCGACGTTTGAAGCTCTTAAGAGCGTGGTGATTGGCGCTCGCGACAACCGAAAGCTAGCGGATATCGCCAAAGCGCTTGATCTGCCTGATATCCGTGAAGTTCTTCAGAGCAACCTATCTTTGGACCTCAATTTGATATCAAGATCCAGTCAGATTCAACTGTTTACCTTTCTTGGAGATTGCGACCAGCAAACATTCGATCGCTTACGCACATGTTTGCGCGCGCATCGCGAAATAGCTCCTCTAATCGCTCGTTCGATGATCGCCTACGCAGAAAAGAAGGAGACGGTTAGCTCTCTTCTGTCTCTGGCAGAGGACCTACCGACGAACACTCTCGCTACGACTCTGGTCGGTTTCCTAAACATCGCTGAAGCGGCGCTCTCAGCGGAGCACGTCATCGCGTCACGGAATCTCTCCACAGACGGAACCGCGGCGCTCACAAATCGGGTGAGACAGATGACTCTCGGCAGAGCAAACAGGTTACTTGAATCCTGGGGACGAATGCTCACAAGCGATATTGCTCCTAATGCTTCGAGTAACCGCGCGTTCGTTGAGCTTGCGAAACAGCTTGAGGGAGACGCTGTCATTTTCGCCGCGCTCTTTAAAGAAGAGGTCTCAAAGAGCGTGAAGTCTCTCGAGGAGATCTGTCACATCAACATAAGCCAGGTCCGGGGAGGATCCTTGGCAACCAAAGATATTGAACGCATGAAAGCGATTCAAAATTACAATTCAGCGCTTCTGTATCCTCCCCGGTTTGGTGAGATAATCAACAACCTGTTCGACGGCTCTTTACGAGATGCAAAAAGTCGATTTTATGTGCTACGAATCAACGATTCCATCGAGGGATTTGCTCGCTTTGTCGACGAAACCCCGGGAAGTAAATATTTCGGCTCTTTCAATCTCAGCCCCGCCCTTGAGAGTTTTGGTATAGGAGGGCGCTTCCTCGAAGAGATGCTGATCCATGAAGGTCGAGAGTGCAGAATACGGCTGAATGTATCTGGCAATAATCCATTCTTAACCGCTTACGAAAAAAAGTACGGTTTCCTGATGACAGGCACGACAGAGAATTGCGATCTCGGCATGAAGTTTGACGAGCCATCAGGAGTCATTGGACATGAGATGGTGAGATATCCGTCGAACACTCAAGTCTAAGACTCGGAAAGTAGCGCACGTGTACCCACATCCTCATTCGCGGCTCGGGCACCCTCAAGCATTTCAGATAGGATAAGTGCACCTTAAGTCAAAAGAGTGCCGTTTCTCCCCTCGGTTGCGACGTAGGGCTTTGGATAGTGAGATACTCAGGCGCTCACTTTCACGAGAGGCGGAATATCGCGGTATTTTTTGGTCGCTCCCGAGAACGGGCATTACATGCCGTTCCGATACTCTCGAACGGCTTTCTACGAACGTTGCAAACTGAAAAGAATTAGGTGAATTTACGAGAGAAGAGGCTGATAACCACTTGATGCAAGGCTGAGAATCGGCGCACATCGCATAGAAAGATACTCACGATCACCTACAAAGAGCAACGAACACGCCGTGTTGGGCCCCCTTGGGGGATGAGCCTCTTTAACCAACCTGTGCATCTTGAGATGCATACGTGCAGGGTGGCTCGAAGAGCAGTAGAGCTTACGAGTCTTAACGTGATAACCTCAAGGGATGCGGTTGGAATCGGAAGATATCGGCAAACGAATTCACGAGGCATTGCTCCTTGTGCAGCGTCGCAATCGCAAGGCGCGTCTCGCCCACCCTTCGCCTCTGTCACCTTTTGATGCGATCGCGCTCACAATCGTCATGAGCGTAGATACGCTGACTCCAACTGTGCTGGGCCACTACCTGAAGCTTCCCACCCCTCGAGTCTCACGATTATTGTCGGATCTCGCCAAGCGAGGCCTTATTACGACGGATCGCTCCTCGACCGACTCGCGCTTTAAAATTATCTCCTTTACACCGTCCGGAGAACAGGCCGTACGCGCTATTGACCAGGTGAACTCACGAATCTTCAAGGACCTCTCTGCAACCATCTCGCCGCTAGAACAAGAGGATCTCCTCGAGTTGTTAACGGGGCTCGCTGACGACATGTGCTCGTTCAATCTTGCCAAGCGCGACGCCAAAGCGGCGCTCAGCCGTTTGACAGCATCTCTCGGCATATTGAGCGATAATTACGCCGATAGTGGTATGCCGCTGTCGCGGTTTCAGATTCTCTTTGACCTTTGGCGTAGCGGTGGAGCCTGTTCATTTAGTGATCTGGTCGCCCACTTCCCCCTCTCGGCTTCATCCCTCTCACGAGAATGTGATTATCTTCAGGCACAGGGATTCGTAACGAAGAAGACACAGCTCTCTGACCGTCGCAGCACCTCGGTGTCGATTACCCCGGAGGGAAGTAGACTCTTCCTTGCGAATCATGCGCGGATCGGCGAACGCCTTATGCACGCAACCCGCTTTATCGAAAGCGGTCAGAGAGATCGGGGCCTCGCGGTTCTTGCAAAGCTTGCGTATGAACAGGGGAGTGAGCCAGCCGATACCAACCCTTTGCGTTACAATAGTTGCAAGAGCGTGCTTCAACTACAGCGGGCTCGCGGATTTTTGGTTGAGGAGCTTGTACGGTCAAG
Source organism: Bdellovibrionota bacterium (assembly GCA_044237895.1). GTDB lineage: Bacteria > Bdellovibrionota_C > UBA2361 > UBA2361 > OMII01 > OMII01. The sequence goes on along the minus strand of JBIIEK010000069.1, from coordinate 4,585 downwards.
GCAGCACCTCGCCCTTGAGAGTCAGCTGCTTCCGTCAAAACATGAGTCATTTATTGTTACATCGGGGGATGTAATCAAAGGGCTGATAGAGTTTGCTCCCGGATCCGGAAAACAGTGGTCTCTTAAACGTGTGGTGTGTGAGGCAACAATCGGCAGGAATCATTTGAAGACCGTTCTGCGAGACCTTGCGAAGAGCCTAAAGCTGGATGGCGCATCGGTGAAGACAGCCCTCATACTCCCTTCGGGTCTGCGCGAAAGCGTTCAAGTGGCGCTCACTACCGGAACGGGGAGGAGATAGCGCCCACACACCGAGAAGGCGCAGTGAGAGGGGTTGCCAACTAATTTTCCAATTTTGCCCACCCCACCCCCCACCCTTTCTCTCAGAGACCGCGCGGTAAAAAGCCGCGCGTCTTATGATTTAAAATCGTACCGTTTAATACCAAAAGATCAGGGACTTGCCTAAAGCACCCTCTAGCAAATTACTATGCGAGCTTTAGGTGTATGTGTTTTTAAAACACATACATTGAGCAAGGCCTGGTCGCAGCGTCCATCAGAAATAGCCTCAGCTATCCTGCGAGATCAATAACTTCGCCCTCTTTTTAAAGATAGGGTGTACCCGAGAGCCGAGGACGGGAAGTGAACACGGCCGTGGTTATTAAGTCATCGCGAGTGGTCAGCTCACCATACCGGAGAGAAGATAAAGAGAGGGAGAGGTACTTTGTTCATGGCCCGTTTTCAAAAGGACGTGATCACTGGAGTCGTTGGGATCGCAATTGCCGCTGGGGGATGCGAAAAGCAAGACCCCGAGAAACGTTCATTTACGGATTATTCTATACGCCTCGATCTCACCACAGTGCCAGCTGAGGTTGTGCACAAAGAGGGGAAGCGGCCAGATGAGATTATCGTGCCGGAGGGCTTTTCGCCTCGCGCGTTTCTGGAAAAGATCGTCTCGGGTGGTCAGTCGGGGGTGGATCGAGCGGCGCTCGATTTTGGTCTCGACCATAAGATTCAGATAGGAGGGTGGTGTCCGAAGGGTAGGTATGCCGAAGATGGCGTTATTGATTCTCGTTATCCCCTAAGAGAAACAGAGCAGGCTGAAGTTACCTGGCGCACAGAGTTCAACGCGCGGGACTCAGATGGATCGCTCGTTTTGGTTGAAAATCACCTGATGCGCGGAACTGGCTACACTCGCGAAATGGCCAGAAAACACGATAAGCCGTACTGGATTCAGCCCGTAGACGCCCCGTTTGATAAAGAGGAATTTTCCCGCTGGCTACTCGCGAATGATATACGAGTGCTCAACATTGGTGGACCGAGAGAAAGCGATCAACCAGGCAGCGTCTACGATAAAGCCCGAGCGTTGCTCGAAAAAATCATTCATTGAGCGGAGTCTTCAGCGAGCGGGGCCGACCTTCGCCATCGCTTCGGCGGGCAGGCCGCTGGCGGAGGGTACAAAAGCTACGCTGGACCCGACACGACCGTATGAAGGCTAAAAGGCATCCCTGACTTTCAGGCTCCAGCAGAGCCTGATTGACGGACTCCCCTACTGCAAACCAGATACTTACAAAAAAAATTGGGCTAACGATCCACATCCATCGGGACTTGCACGCGAGGGCTCCTGCTTATCCTTAATGTAAGCCCGGGAGAACCTACGTACCTCGCACCCGAGAATGGCCAGAGAGCTCTTGAGCTCTCGGACCGACCTTCACCTGCCCGGTGACCTGATACTCTCGACAACGACGGGTGAAATCCTTCATGACGTTTGAGAATGAAATGAACGCGTCGTAAGGGCTCTCAAACGCATTGAAGTATTGATGCACCACTCCATCCCCACCACCTTTTGTGCTCATATAGTAGTAGTGGTCTGACGTCTGCAATCTCCGCCACGTCTCCAACAACGGACGGATCGAATCGTTTGTATTTTCATGTGGACGAAAGAGATCGCTGCGGTCATAGGTTCTACCCAATGAGCTATTCTGCATCTTATTCCCCCGCCACGTGCTGTCGTCTCGGGAAATATCGGCCCACGAGGTCAAGTGAGGATACGAAAGTTCACTAACCCCTGGAATACGTGCGGCCGCTTCTCCGGCAGTTGAGAAGCGCCAATCCTGATGATCGAGCACTGCGGCCGGCAGCTCATTTAGAAACTCAAATATTCCAGTCTCTTTACCTAGATGTTCGCCGAACGTTTCATAATCTAGAAAAAGACCGACCAGGTCGGCGTTGCCCGTCAGGGAATGAATCCATGACGCGTACCTCTTCGCCGTAAGAGCCCTCTCCTCTCCATCTTCATGAGACACGAAGCGAAACCCAATTTCATCAGAGAGCTTATGATTGCGAAGAAGGACCTTTGCTTCAGTGTCGGGAACTCGATACACAAAGTTAGGAGACCGCCATCCAAGAACTTCATCAACCCCCTCGGCGAGAACCCCGGAAAATCCGAGCGCAGCCGCCGCTTTGCCGATCTCGTCGCTATAGAGCAGCTCGGTGTTTCTGAATACTGAGGGTCGTACACCAAATTCATGAGCGAGCATCTGAGAATGAAGCTCTACCTGCTCTCGCCACTCCTCCTTATCATAGAGGGACGCTAACGAGTGGTAGTAGGTTTCGCCTAAGAAATCGACGCATCCCGTCTCAGCGAGCTCCTGAAAAGACTCGAGCGCTTCTGGAGCCCACACTTTCATCTGCTCAACCGCGGTACCCGTTATCGAGAACGTAACCTTAAAGGCCCCATCATACTGCCGAATAAGTTGGAGCAAGCGCCTGTTAGTGGGAACGTAACAATGCTCCGACACTTTTTGCATGATGGAGCGGTTCATCTCGGTATTAAAATACTCTTTGTCGGTGCCGATATCGAAATAGGAGTATCGATTGAGTCGATACGGCTGATGCACTTGAAAATAGAGACAAACTGCCGGCATAGTTTCGCGCCCCGGGGAGAGCCTATCTCCAAGATACGGGATCCTCCCTGCACACGTCCTGATACACCTCGATAGTCTTCAAAGCGGCGGCATCCCAATGAAGTCGCTTTAGCTCTTCGCGCGCCATAGCAGCGAGGTCGTATCGCAACTCAGGATGCTCCAAGGCGTTAATGATAAGATCCGCCATGCGATCAATGTCCCAAAAGTCAACTTTCAAGGCGTGCTCGATAACCTCCGAAACTCCGGACTGCTTGGAGATAATGACCGGTGTATCGAAGCTGATAGCTTCAAGAGCGGTAATTCCGAAGGGCTCTGAAACTGAGGGCATGACATAGAGATCAGCGACCGAGAACAACTCCTCAAGCTCATCTCCCTGCGTAAAACCTGGGAACATAAAGTTATCGGACAACCGAAGCTGCTGGACCCGCTCCTTTACCGCTGGGAGCATATCCCCGGTGCCCGCAAGCACGAACAGTACGTCTGGAATATGCGGAACAACCTTAGAAGCCACCTCGACGAAATAGTCTGGCCCTTTTTGGAAGGTAACGCGGCCAAGGAAGAGCACAACGTGTTTCGGCCAATTCTTTCGAGAACGTGCCTCAGAGCCTACCTCTTGGGCATACACTCCATTATGCACTACCGATATCTTCCTTCCTGGAATGTGATGATGGATCTCTATCGAACGTTTGGTGAAGTAACTTACTGCAACGATCTTGTCCGCTTGAGACAGGCCGAATCTCTCAATTTCATTTATCTGCGGATTTACAAAGAGACCACTCCGATCGTGCTCCAGGCTGTGGATGTGCACGACGAGCGGCTTACCTGAACTTTCAGCAAGCGCAACTCCAGCGGGAAAAGTCATCCAATCATGCGCATGGATCACATCGAATTGATCATTCGCAAAACGGGACACCACCTGCATGGTGAAGCGCTCAACCTCCTCGAATATATCCGAACCGTACCTGCCGGCATTCTTCCCTTGTTCAGTACAAAGGGTAGGCTGTTCATGCTCAAGAGCCGTAATCAGGTCAATTCCACAGATCTCCCCATCGATGAGAGCACGCGCGATCGGGTCTTTTCTAAGTGCGGGATTGAGCGATGCGACGTGTTGGTGTGTAATCGCTGCCAAAGCCTCTTTAAATTGACCGGGGCTCCAGTACGGGGTCAAGAACGCAGGAATTCGCGTTGTAGGAACCTCTGTGTGCACAGCGCTGCCCTCTGAGAGAGGTCCGGGATCTTGGCTTCCAGCGGCAAGACGTTTATCAGCGTCAAAGAGAGACATATGGGCCGCCTGCTCATTTCCGAAGAGCTGCGGAACCACGAAGTGGATGTCAACGCCTTGGGTAGCCAAAGCTGTAGTCAACCCTTGGCACGCCGTGCCCAACCCCCCTGCGATATGCGGAGGATACTCCCATCCAAGCATCAATATCTTCATAGGTGCACGAATATACGGAACTGGGTTCCGGGTATTCGGATTATATGGAGCGTAGGTGGGGAAGTCCATGTTGTGTCGAGAGATTTCTACCGGTGTTGGCCATCCCTGAACAATCTCGGACATCAAAGGGACTCTAGGCTTTCATACCGCGATGACGGAACTTATCCATGTGGCCGGTCAGACCCTCATCACCCCGGTAGGCCAAACGCCGTTCAGAGGTGGCGCCGCC
>JBIIEK010000149.1:0-7474 GCA_044237895.1 Bdellovibrionota bacterium | reverse complement strand
GACTAGACGCTGCATTACGCCCCCCTAAAGTGTTGGCTAAGTCACCATCTCTCTGCTAAAAAACGGTTAGTTTTTGACACTGGAGAAGTACATGATCATTGCAGGTGATGTCGGTGGTACCAAGGCTCGTATCGGACTCTTCGAGAGGCGTGCTGGAAAAGTAGAGTTACTTATTTCCGAACAGTATGTCAGCAAGGATTTCGCCAGCCTTGAAGAGATCATCTCCAAGTTCATGGAGAAGCATGGAGCGTCGGCGAACGGAAAACTAGAAGCGGCGTGCTTCGGCCTTCCAGGACCGGTGGTAAACGGGCGTGTCAAAGTGACCAACCTCCCCTGGGAGGTTGCGATGGTCGATGTCGGAAGAGCACTCAACATCACGAAGGTGAAGCTCGTAAACGACCTCGTAAGCACCGCCGCCGCAATTCCAACCTTTAACCCAAGTAGTCTCACCACGATCTATGATGACCCAACCAGTACTGACAGAGCCGGTTCGTGCGTTGTCGTCGCTCCAGGCACGGGCCTCGGGCACTCCCTCATTCACCGAGAAGGGGGATGGAGCGTTCTCCTCGCCTCTGAAGGAGGCCACGCTAACTTCGCCCCTACAAACCGGCTTGAGATCGAACTGCTGGAGTACCTACAGGGGAAGTTAGGCCACGTAAGCGTCGAGTCCATCCTTTGCGGTCCAGGCATGGGGAATATTTACTCCTTCCTCCGAGACACTGGTCGCGGAGCGGAACCCGCCGAGATGAAGACGCCGGAGGCCGAAAAATCTCCAGCGGGGGTGATCACCAAGCTTGCTCTTGAAGGCTCCTCCGATATCTGTGTTCAAACCATGACGATGTTCTGCTCGATGCTCGGAGCCCATTGCAGCAACATCGTTCTTACCTATCTCGCTACCGGCGGAGTTTATCTCGGTGGTGGCATCCCACCGAAGATCTCTCAGTTCCTCTCGAATGGCTCATTCCTCGAGGGATACCTCAAAAAGGGCAAACAGAGAGAGCGCGTCGAAGCCACCCCCGTATTTATTATTAAGGACGACCACGCGGCACTCTTTGGCTCGGCCGCTATCGCTTCTACGTTGTAGCGTTCGATTTTTGTAGCGTTGATTGCTGTAGCGTTAAATCCGCTATACGGACTTTCGGGTCTTTGTGGCGCGCAGATTCAACATCTCAACTCCAAGAGAGAAGGCCATGGCGAAGTAGATATAGCCCTTCTCAAGATGGTGCCCCAGCCCATCTGCTACTAACACGACACCGATCATTAGAAGGAAGGACAACGCCAACATCTTCACCGTCGGATTAGCCTCGATAAACTCCACGATGAATCCCGAAAAGAGGAGCATTACGCCGACCGCAAGGATCACGGCGGCCGACATAACAGGGAGATTGTTGGTCATGCCAACCGCGGTAATGACGGAATCGAGCGAGAATACGATATCGATAAGGATGATCTGCGTGACAACCCCCTTCATCGTGACTCTATCCCCTACTTCATTGGTATCTAGCTCACTCTCATGTCCTACTGTTTTCTCCCGAATCTCCTTAGTCGCTTTGTAAATGAGGAAGAGCCCCCCTGCGAGGAGGATGAGATCTCGACCGCTCAAGGCGTGATCCATCAAGCCAATCTGCAGTATCGGATCGGTGAGCGACGCAAGAAACGAAAGAGTGAACAGGAGCAACAATCGGGTAATTACGGCGAGGGAGAGTCCTATTAGACGGGCTGAACGCCGTTGCTCAAGCTTCAATCGCCCGGCTATGATGGCGATAAAAACGATGTTGTCTATGCCCAGAACGATCTCAAGAGAGGTTAGGGTGATGAGCGCGATCGCATTTTCGATTGATAAGAGTTCCATCATACAGAGTTCCTCACTGGTCCCCCCGTTCTCGCATAGAGCGTGCCTTTATAAAAGCCCTCGCTGAAACACCTTCTTGATTCCAATGACAAAGTGCTGGATTATCCCCCAATAACTCACAAAAAGGAGCACGATATGACGGGTCAAGTGATCGATCTGGGGAAGGACTTTGGGAAGAAGGAGCGCACTCTCACCACGCTTATCATCGGAGTGGTCATACTCGCCTTCTTGACCTTTCAGATGTACCATATCGTACCTCCAGGACACCGCGGCATCTCCGTCACCCTCGGAAAGGTTAATCCTACGGAGCTCCCCGAGGGAATAAGCTTCAAGTGGCCCTTCATTCAACGGATCGTCGATTTTCCGATCATGCAACTTAAGGCGGACGGTAAGGCCCCCAGCTTCTCCAGCGACCTCCAAAACATGTCGTTCAGCTTTTCGGTAATGTACCGGGTCCCGGCAAACCAAGTCGTTAAACTCTTTCAACAGTATCGCGGAGAGCCTTACAGCACTCTCATCGAGCCCCGCATTCAGGAGACCCTCAAACAGGTTACCGCGGCATCACGCGCGGAGGATTTAGTGAAGAACCGGGAGCGACTAAAAGACGAAGCCCTCGTCAAACTCCGTCAGGCGGTGGGCGATGTCCTTCAGATAGTCGACCTCTCGCTCACTAACATAGACCTCTCCGAGCAGTTAGAGCAGGCGATCGAACAGAAGGTAGTGCGAGAACAAGAGGCCCTTGCCAAATCCTTTGAACTTGAGAAGGAGCGCAAACAGGGCGAAATAACGATCGTCCGAGCCGAAGCTGAGGCAAAATCTGTGAGTATCAAAGGAAGTGCAATTAAGAGCTCTCCCGAAGTCATTCAGCTCGAGATAGCGCAACGATGGGATGGAAAAACGCCTCTCTCAGTCAGTGTCGGTAACGGCTCAGGAACTAATATACTCCTACCGTTAAAATAGCGACGAACTTCGGAGCAACGACCTTACAACCTACGCACAGTCATATCGAAGCACTGTCGCATTCGCTATCTTCGGCACAGACAACATGAGCTTGGAAGGCGAGCCGACCCCACCAGCTGCGAGGGCGTCGGGTCGCGTCGATCTCTACCTTTTAAGCTTGGATAAGCCTTAGGCACCTCAAGTACAGGGGCCTGAGGATCCTTCTCATAACGAACTTTGAGATGCGACCCTCGAACCGCTTTTACAGCAGAGGGGGTTTTGCCTCGATTCCGGTGGGAGGAGAAGAGAGAATGGCGGCGACAGCGCAGAGAAACGATCCACAAGAAGGAGCTCCAGTACGGCTCGTCCCGTCGAACAGCGGTGTCATGCGGGCGCAAAGCATCGCGGCGTCCCCATCAGACCTAGAAGCGCTCGCTCCGGAGTGGAACGCCCTCTGTGCTACCAGCCCAAATCAAGAGCCATTCTTTCATCCATATTGGTTTATCGCTTTCGCGAAATCATTTAACGCCGGGCACCCCGTTCACCTTATTACGATACGAGACGACACAGGGCTCCGTGGAGTGCTCCCTCTCATGACAACTGGGCGAATACTCGAGAAGATCCCTGCTCGCGCACTTTGCAGCCTTTCCAACATTCATTCGTGTCGCTTTGATTTTATCTGCGCCCCCGAAGATCGAGACGCGGTAGCCAGCGCCACATGGAATTGCTTGAAGGAGCGAGACGATTGGAGCGCCGTAGAGGCGACCCACGTTCCCCGAGGAGGTGCTTTTGAATCGATCATGAAACATGCACAGAGGGATGGACACCTCACAGCGCTCTGGCCAACTCAGCGAAGCCCCTATCTTCTCCTCCCCTCACCCGGAAGCCCAGCACTCCAAAACTGCCCTACTCGATACAAAGATGCTCGAAAGAGGCTCGATAAATACTATCGCAAGCTTACGGAACACGGAGATCCCGATTTTGAGGTTCAAGATAGCTACCACGAGGAGCTTTTTACTCAATTTATCGACCTGGAGGGCTCTGGATGGAAAGGAAAGACGGGCAGCGCTATCAAATGCGACCCCGCAACGACCACCTTCTATCGAGAGCTGCTTAAAGGAGCCGGAGAAAGAGGCCAGCTTCGTATGTGTTCGCTCCTTGCCTCGGGGAAGCTCGTTGCAATGGAGATGGGCTTCATCGCTGGAGATAAATACTATTCACCAAAGATCGCGTATGATGAAACTTTTTCTCATAGCTCCCCTGGACAACTTCTCGCTCGAAGGATCATTGAGCACCTCGTCGAATTGGGGATAGAGCGTTACGATTTCTTAGGCTCACAAGCGAGGCATAAAGCCGTTTTCGCGGGCGAGATACGAGAGCATGCCCACTGCTACATCTTTCGCCCCACCCTCAGCGGACGCAGCTATCACGCCCTCGTCTCGACGGTCGCCCCGCGCATCAAGCGCCTAAAACACTCCCTCTATGGGGACCCCCAGAGTTTGGAACAGAAGCACCCGAAAGGTAAGAAAAAGGGGTAACTCAGACCGAATGACTGTGCACCTGATTCGATCTCCTCAAACTATCTAAGGTGCCTTCGTGCGTCGAGTGGCCCAGCCCGAAGAGTCAAATCAGATAAGTACGGCGAATCAGAACTAGATTCAGAGCGCTTCATAGTTGGTCGCGTAGCTCAAAGGGGGTGGTATACTGATGGGATGTCGCTTTCACGAAACCTGATCCTCGGATCTTTTCACAGCTTCTTCTCCATGTTTCTCGTGATAGTGCCGATACTCGTACCTTTTTGGCTCTCGCTCGGATTAACCATGACTGAGGTGCTAGAGATCCAAGCGATCTTTGGGATAAGCCTCGCGCTGTTCGAGATCCCTACAGGATACATAGCGGATATGTGGAGTCGAAAAGCGTCGATCATGCTCGGCACGTTCATTAGTGGGTGTGCATTCAGTCTGATCCCGTTCGCAAAGACCTACGAGACACTCTTACTCTATGAAATCATACTTGCCCTCGGTGGGAGTTTCGTTTCTGGCGCGGACATCGCAATCATCTACGACTCTCTACCCAACGATGCGAACCGCCTTAAACGAATAGGCTCTCTTCATCTTTGGGGCCTCATGGGGGAGGCGGTGGCCGCAATCACGGCAAGCATCCTCATTCTTTGGTCATTTACTCCGATCGTATGGACTCAAGCTCTTGTTGGCTGGATTCCGTTTTTCGTTTCCCTCTTTTTGGAAGAACCGCCGCTTGAGAAAATGAAACACTCCTCCCCCCTCAAAAATTTCGGAGTGGTTGCCAACTATATCCTTCGCGGCGAGACGATTCTCCGGTTGATATTCATCAATTCCATTGTCTGGGGGCTCTCAAGCTTCTGCGTTGTATGGCTGCTGCAGCCCTACTGGGCTCGGCATAACGTCCCGATGAGCTACTTTGGAATCCTGTGGAGTTTGTCCGTATTTTTAGCCGCCGGCAGTAGCAAGATCACGCACCTACTCGAAAAACGATTTGGCGCCTCTGGTGTACTTCTCACCCTCTCAATAGCTGCCTGTATCGGATATTTCGGAATGGCACTCTTAAACTCATGGCTCGGTGTGGCTGCTGGATTTCTCTTCTACATCAACCGAGGCCTCGCGGCGGTGATATTTACAGATGCATTTAACTGGAAGATACCCTCATCTTTTCGAGCAACGGCAAACTCCATGAAGAGCTTCGCGTTTCGATTAAGCTATGGGATTCTTGGCCCAGGAACGGGACTGCTCATCGACAGGTACGGACTCTCATCAACTCTTGCTTTAGGCGGATGTATTACGACTGCGTTGCTCGCAACCCTGATGCTTCCACTCTGCAAACGCATTCATGAGGTGCGTATGGACTACATCCCCACAGAATAGAGATCAAGGAGAGTCCACGTCACGCTCGATGCGGTGGGAGCTCTACCTCGAACAGCTTCTTATCTCCGAGCGAGTGAATCGAGACCGTAAGCGATGCGCTCTTCGGATCGAATCTCACCTTCCCAAAGAATTGCGAATCAGGTCCTGGGGGAGTGCTCGGCAAGGTTTTCTCACTCGTACTGCAGAACTTCAATTGCGGACCGAACGTCGAATCCAGCTGCCCAGGCGGATACGCGCCCGCGTGGATAGGTCCGGCCACAAACTCCCAGAACGGATTAAAATCCGTGAATTGAGCCTTGCTCGGATCAAAGTAATGCGCCGCTGCGTAGTGAACATCCGCAGTAAGCCATACGACATTTTCAATCGAGTTTCTTTTGATGAATCGGAGGAGGTTTGCGACCTCCAACTCTCTTCCCTCAGCTGGCCCATGACCCTGGGCAACTCCTTCAAAATTTTCATCGCCATCTTTGATAATAACACCAAGGGGCATATCACAGAGAACTATCTTCCAGGTCGCGGTGCTCTTCAGCAGGGACACTTTTAGCCAATCAAGTTGTCGAATCCCGAAAAATGCCGTAGGTGCGCCGGGCTTTTGCTGATCATTCGGCGAGTTTGCCCCTCGATAACTTCGAGCATCGAGCTTAAACATCTCAATACCCGGCCCGTACCTCATTGAGGTATACACGCGAGTGGGATCATCTGGCGAAACCCAGACCGGTGCATATTCATGGAACGCCTTGCGCGCACGATCACTTAACACACTACACCGCTTTTCAGTGTACCGAGGGTCCGTTAATACCTTGTAGGGATCCCAGTTGTTTGTGGTTTCATGGTCATCCCATTGAACGAATTGAGCGACGCTGGAATTAAAGGACCGGAGATTTTCATCAAGAAGGTTGTACCGCCAATTACCTCGAAATTCTTGGAGCGTTTCAGCAACCTTCGATTTTTCTTCTGTGACGCGATTTCGCCACACACTGCCATCCGGAAGGGTAAGCTCTGGAAGAATTGGATGGTCGGCGTATATACCGTCCCCCGAATGAATAAAAAGATCTGGCTCATGTCGCTCCATAACCGAATAGAGCTTCATCCCTCCGAACTGATCGTTTATGCCGAATCCCTGACCCGCGGTGTCCCCTCCCCATATGAGGGTCACGGGTGCTAGCTCCCTAGACGGCACCTTGAAGCGCCCCACGATCGGAGGCCCCTCACTTGCACCATCGGCGTCTTTGAAACGCACTCGATAGAAGATCGTTTGCCCCTCGGGTAATCCAGTAAGAATGGTTTTTCCAGTGAGGTCGTCGTTGGGGAGAACAAGTGGCCCAACAACTCGACGAGCTTTGTGAAATGCCGGCGTCGTGTCCCACTCCACGATCATCTTCGAGGGGCGATCACTCCGTCCCCACACCATGGCGCTCTGTGCATCTATGAGCGCCGATTGAACTCCATGGGTGAGCAATGGAACGTTGCCCGTTTTCGGCTCTGCCGCCACGAGACCACGCAGGAGAGAGGGCGCGGCAAGAACGGCGAGAGATCCTTGAATGAAGGTTCGCCGATCAAGAGAGATAGCTTCATCGAGAGCGGGGCCGCGGTCTCCTTGTTGCTTCATGAGAACTCCAATACGTGAGGTTTGTTCTAGAAGCCATTTCAAAAATACCATGCAGGCGAGGCTCTGCGAGCTACGAGAACGCGAGAATGCAGGGAGAAAACGCGCGCAGGTGTATCCGCTGCGATACAGCGAGCACGTTTTCTCCCGAAGACGACGCGATCTCATAGCGCAGCG
>JBIIEK010000179.1:0-6224 GCA_044237895.1 Bdellovibrionota bacterium | reverse complement strand
AGGCCGCCGGCCCTCCAGGTACAAATGTCGCGGGTTCGTTGGAGGGCCGGCGGCCTCGCCGGCCGGAGGTACGAATGCAACGTGGAATCCAGTTGGAGGGGAGAGGGGGATTCTCAGCGTAGCTCGTGCGGCCCTTGGGCCTCACAGGTTCGATTCATCCAGGGATGCAACGTCGGATATGAAAATTGGCGGAGAGAGGGGGATTCGAACCCCCGATACCGCTTTTGGCAGTATAACGATTTAGCAAACCGCCGCCTTCAGCCACTCGGCCATCTCTCCGCGGTAGGGGAAACACACTGCCCATCTTTACCCGAAAAGCCTCTCCGCGAAACACTGTCGTTGGCGACTAGGGTCCCTCAAGACTTTTTAGGAAAAAATGGTGCGCCCTGGAGGATTCGAACCACCGGCCTTCTGATTCGTAGTCAGATGCTCTATCCAGCTGAGCTAAGAGCGCGTGCAAGGGGGAGAAAGGTAGCAAATCTACAAACTTTGGCAAGGCAACTAGCCCCCAGTTTAGAAGTATTAAGGAGTTATATGATGCCGGGTGTCTGAATGTGACGGTTGGGGTCGCTATCTTAGGTCGCCTCTTGGAGGCAAAAACCCCAAAGACCATTGATTGTTACAAAAGATCCGGGCTACCTTACGGCCTCGCTAGCGGAAGGGTGGCCGAGTGGTTGATGGCGCCGGTCTTGAAAACCGGAATACCGGAAACGGTATCGGGGGTTCGAATCCCTTCCCTTCCGCCACTTCTCCCCCGCACAGGGGGGCAGAGTGGAGCCTTTCGGTAGTTAGCGAAACATATGCTGTGCATACCTGAGTGGAGAGATGGCCGAGTGGCTGAAGGCGCACGCTTGGAAAGCGTGTATAGGCTAATCCCCTATCGGGGGTTCGAATCCCCCTCTCTCCGCCATTTTTAAATTGGGGCATTTTAAGATTGGGGCACTTTCATCTTGAGGCTCCCTACCTTAAGTGCATTGCTAACCAACAGGTGTATAGGTGAGTTAGTTTTCCCCAAATGGACGTCCGTGACGTCCATTTTTATAGAGGGCGTCCGGTTCGAATTTGACCAACTGAGACCCAACTAAACATCACCATGCAACAAACTCCCTCTCCTGAATTTATCGACCAACTCATGCTCGAAGCTATCGCTCAAGCGAAGGGCGCTGCTGCGTCTGGCGAGGTGCCGGTCGGCGCGGTCATCGCGCACAACAACACGATAATCGGAAGAGGTCGCAACACGACAGAGCGCGATCAAACCATCATCGCCCACGCCGAACTTCACGCCATTCAAGAAGCATCAAAGAAACTAGGCACCTGGCGACTCAATGACTGTATTATGTGCGTGACTCTTGAGCCGTGCACGATGTGTCTTGGGGCCATTCGACTCGCCCGCATACCGGTCATAATCTTCGGAGCTGGAGATTCGCAGCAAGGAGCCGTCGGCTCTCTCTACGACCTAAGCCTAGACGAGCGGTTAGGTGCGCTCCCACGAGTTATTCGAAATATTAAAGCACCAGAGTGCCAAGGCCTTCTCAAGGAGTTTTTTAGCTCCCTTCGAACTTGACAAGGGGGGCTCACGGCGCCCACACTCAATAAGTGGGCTTATTATTGAGGAATTGTGGCAAAACGCATCACAGCAATAGTGCAACCGCTTGTTGACATCCTCGTTACGTGCGACCACTCATTTCTTGAAAAGAGAGCGCTTACTCCCGGCAGTTGGGCACTCACTGACAAAGACACCCAGTACGATCTTCTCGTCGCCACCCAATCAAATCGAACTCTTCGTAGCGGCGGCTCTGGCTCGAATTCATTGGCATGTGCCGCGCTTCTTGGAATATCAGGAACGTGCGTCGGCCTTGCAGGCGCCGATGTATATGGCGAAACCTTTCAAAGAGATTTTAAAGCGTGCGGAGTTGCAACTCCGAACGCACTCATTCCGGAGGCTCATACCGGAACCTGTCTCTCCATGATCACTCCCGACGGGGAAAGAACCATGCGCACCCACCTCGGTGTAGGAATCGAGTTCGACCACACCCATCTTAGAGAGGCCGACATCATTGGACGGGATTGGATCCTTCTCGAAGGGGGTCACTTCCTTACAGCGGGAAGCAAAAACAGCTCCGCCCTCTCGAGCGCAATGACCCTCGCGAACAAACTCAGCGCGCCTGTTGCATTCAACGTATCGTCTGAGTTCGCCGCAAGCACAAAGCGCGAGGCGATCATCTCCGATATCCTTCCCCAGGTATCGCTTCTGATTCTAAACGAAAGCGAAGCCAAGACACTTTCCCAACAAACCTCGGCTGAGGCGTCCTTCTCATGGCTAGCGTCTCGATGCTCAGGGGTGGCCGTCACCTGTGGAAAGGACGGGGCCTTGCTCCAGTACAATAAAGAGCAGGTGAGGATTCCGGCCTACACGAACATCACTATTGTAGACTCCACAGGGGCGGGCGACGCGTTCATGGGCGTTCTTCTCGCCGGACTCTCTCATGGCCTATCTCTTGAGGCGGCTGGCAAAGGAGCGGCGAGATTGGCTGCGGAGGTTGTCGGACAACACGGGGGGCGCCTCTCCTCGAACGCTCTCGCGTTATGGCGCGAAGCGGTGGGATTGACCTAACGCATCCACCCAGGACTAGCTTCCAGCAACCGTCGACGCGAGAACCGCCACGCCATCTTTGAACGTAACAACTGACACATCTTTTTGGGGGATGTGTTTCCCAATTCCATAGGAGATAGATCCCGTTACTCCCGAAAATTTTGAAGTCCCCTCCAGAGCCTTTCGTAACAAGGACACATCAGTCCCTCCCGCCTTCTCAACCGCTTGCGCTATCAAATGCACCGTGTCGTATCCGAGCGCTGCGAAAGCGCTCTCAGGCGCCTCCCCATATCTATTCGTATAGCTTTGTATAAAAGCCGACGCCCCGGGGGACTGTGCGGGCCCCGAGAGAAGCGCGTGTGTCGTGTAATAAACCCCCTGCTTAACATCACTTGAGAGAGCCAAGATACGGGGTGAATCATACGAGTCTCCACCGATAATCGGAGAGACAATTCCGCCCTCACGGAGCGCCTGTAACACCGCTGCCACCTCATCAGGTTGAGCCGCAAGAAAAATGCCGTCGGCTCGACTTGCGCGCGCCTCGCTCACTACACGGTCGAGGTTGAGGGCCGAACCTTGAAAGGAAATTCGACCAAGTACTCGCGCAGTAGATGAAAAGGTACTGACAAACGAGTCACTCAAAACGCGTGCATACTCAGACGTCTCGTCACGAATTACTACAATCGACCGCAGCGCCAGCACTCTCCGAGCGAACTCGGCCGCTGCGCGAGCCTGCGTGACGTCTGAAAAGCACGCCAGAAAGGTAGAGCTTGGGGCCTCCTCGATTAAGCCCGGTCCGGTCGCCCCAGAAGTCACGAATAGCTTTCCGTTAGATTGACTTTCAATAGCAACAGGATTCGCTAGCCCCGTGTCACTCAGCCCCATAACAACGGAGAGCCCCTCGTCGCCGTACAGCTCGCGAGCGCCTTCCCCAGCCGCCTCTGGCGAGGTCTTCGCGTCACGCACTTCAAGCGAGAGCGCCTTTCCTAGAATGCCGCCCGCCGCATTAATCTCGTGCGCCGCAAGCTCAGCGCCTTTTAAGGAAGATTCATCCAATGAGGCCTGGTCCCCACTCAAACTATAGAGCACTCCTATTCGCACCGAGTCAGAGCTGGTGCTACTTGCCCCACAAGCGCTCATGACAGAGAGGATACTGGAGAAGATTAAAATTCGAAAAGTTGCCTCGTTACTTATCATAGCGTCTCGTCGCCTCACTTCCACAATTCGCACCCGCTAACGGCTTCGCATCGTCGCTCATCTTGCCGAGCTTATATCGAAGCCGCAAGATTCGGATCGACTATCAGTGCAGCCTCGGGCCCCGTACTACTTTGGTATTTAAGCTTACCCCCGTGTTGACCGAAACCTGCCGCGAATCGTATCTTTCGCCCATGGTAACCCTACCCCTCTCGGCCGTTGCTCTCACATCTCTTCTGGCTGGGACATTCGGGTTCGCGATTCTTCGGGGCGGTGTATGCACCCTCGCTGCGATTGAGGAGGTTGCTCTTAAGAATAGCTGGACAAGACTACAGGCCTTTGCGGAAACATGGTTGTGGGTGCTCGGCGTGTTTCTAATCGCCCATCTCGGTTTCGGTTTTGATCTTAAGAGCGCCAACTACGAAATCGGACTTTCAACGATCGTAGGTGCGGTGCTGTTAGCACTTGGAGCATACATCAATCAAGCATGCCCGTTTGGCTCGATAGCTGCGATAGGGTCAGGATACTGGTCATACCTCGCCACACCGGTAGGGTTCTTCATTGGATGCCTCATCAAATTTTCCTTGGCTCGATCGATAGTGCCCACCCATGACGCGCATACCTCAGTCGTATTTGATGCTGCTCCCGTGTTGATTATTCCCGTGGCAGCATTCCTCTGCTGGCGACTGCACAAGGTTACTCGACACCTACGCATGAAGGGGATAGCTCGCGAAGCGCTTCGCTCGTACTGGAGCCCTCTGTCCGCCGCGGTAGTCGTGGGCATCTCGTTCGCCCTTACCGCGATAGTGTTCGGTGGTTGGTCGTACACCGAGCTGCTTGCGGACCTCGCGGCACAGAAGAACGATCTCATCCTCGAGCGGCTCTGCTTTTTGTGTGCGTTACTCACAGGCGCCATAGTCGGTGGACTCACGGAGCGCGGATGGTCTCCGAAACCCCCAACCATGTCAGGAATCTGCCGGTGTTCGATCGGGGGTATTATTATGGGCTTCGGTAGTCGGCTGGTCCCCGGAGCGCATGACGGCATGACTTTGATAGGACAGCCGTTGTTACTTCCATTTGCGTGGCTCGCCATGTTCACAATGTACGCCACTCTCTTCGCTACCTACACGCTCATCGACAAGCGAAAGGTTCGAAACACGACTGCGTAGAAAGACAATTAGCCTTGTCGAATCAGCACGCGCATAGTGCAATTACTCCATGACTCGAACTTTCCGATACTACGATCTCATCATGGCCGCGTTCGTAACCGTCCTTTTGTGTTCAAATATAATTGGAAGCCAAAAAGTAGCGAGCCTTTGGGGTTTTGAATTTGGCGCTGGGATACTCTTCTTTCCATTAAGCTACATATTCGGCGACATACTCACCGAGGTATATGGGTATGCACGCGCACGTAAAGTAGTGTGGGCCGGCTTTGCCGCGCTCGCTTTCGCATCCGTCACGGCGTGGGTCGTTGTATCCCTCCCACCGAGCGCTGACTTTCGAAATCAGCACGCGGTTGAGACTATCTTTGGTGGTACCCCTCGAATAGCTCTGGCTTCTCTCATCGCATTCTTCTGCGGGGAGTTCTGCAACTCATATACGCTGGCAAAAATGAAAATTCTTACGAAAGGAAGAGCTCTTTGGAGCCGAACTATCGGATCAACGGTCGTAGGGGAGCTTGTCGATTCGGTTATCTTCTACCCCCTTGCTTTCTACGGAACCTGGGAGACCCCCACTATTGTCTTGGTAATGACACACAATTACCTTCTTAAAGTTTTATGGGAGGCGCTCTGCACCCCCGTGACGTACCGAGTAGTGGCCGCACTTAAAAGAGTCGAGCGGGAGGATTACTACGATATCAAAACCAAATTCACCCCATTTTCACTCGAAACTGACTAATCCTGAATTGACCCTTACACAAGAAACTCTGTAGAGTTTAGCAGGTGCTGCATCATTCTCTTTAAAGAAGCACACCGGCCCTGCACCTACGGGGCCTTAGGGCAACACATTGGCGATGCATCACACATCGACGACTAAAAGCTTCTTCTAAGTTTTTAAACGAGGAGAAACGATGATCCTTTCGCGATTCGTTTTTAAACTTATCTCCGCATGGTATTCGATCCTGCTTGGAAACCTCGCCATACTAGGCCTGATCGGATTCGCTGTGTACACCACGATGCTCACAGCCTCTACGGATATGATCATCGACCTTAGGTGCGAGACCATCAGCGCCATCGTGATCGCGTGGGGAGTTATCCTCGAGTCCCGAGACCTCTTAATTAATAATGGGCATCTCTCTCATCACCAACCGGGAACAATCGAGACAACGATCAATTTCGAAGTAGAGAGATCCGGTATTTTTCTGGTCGTCATGGGGCTTTTTCTCGAGATGACCACCTATTTTGACCTCGACGTAAGAGCGGAGATGCTACCGAAC
>JBIIEK010000176.1:0-6297 GCA_044237895.1 Bdellovibrionota bacterium | reverse complement strand
AGGGTAGTGAAAAAGCGAAGGCGATCAATGCCGCGCTTGGAGATGCTCCCTGGGAGTATGTGGGAGATTCTCGGGCGGACTTTGAGGTGTGGCGCGAAGCTGCCCACGTGGTGTGCGTATCCTCGGGTGGTCGGTTATCCAGGCAGGTGCAGCAGCGATTCTCTGAGGTGACGGTTCTGCCAAAAGAGAAGTGTTCGTTGAAAGTTGTCCTGAAAGCACTTCGAATTCATCAATGGCTCAAAAATCTTCTTGTACTCGCTCCGATGTTGCTGGCGCATAAGTGGTTTGACATCTCGGGCTGGCTAGAGACGCTAGGCGCGGGACTCTCGTTTTCGTTGTGCGCGTCGGGAGTGTACCTCTTGAATGACCTTCTCGATCTTGAATCGGATAGGAAGCATCCGCGTAAGCGCAAGCGCCCGTGCGCTGCCGGGACGTTTCCTTTGGCTTCTGCTCTTGCGCTTGCGCCTATTCTTTTCGTCGTATCATTTTGTCTCGCCATGGCCGTAAGAATTGAGTTTGCCGTGGTTCTAGGGATGTACCTCATTCTCACCACGGCGTATTCATATCGACTCAAATCCCTCGCGCTTGTCGATATTATTATGTTGGCGATGCTCTATACGATTCGAATCGTCGGTGGAGGCGTGGCCTCAGGGGTTCACGTATCTCAGTGGCTGCTCGGTCTTTCGATGTTCCTTTTCTTTAGCCTGGCATGTGTGAAGAGATTTTCGGAGCTCCTCGTTCTGCAGCAACGAAAGGAAACTCGTTCATGGGGGCGCGGATATAGCGTCACTGATTTAGAGCAGGTGGCATCCTTCGGAACAGCAAGTGGATATATCGCCGTTCTCGTCCTTGCTCTCTACGTCAGTAGTCGGGAGGTTATTGAGCTCTATGCGAATCCCTCAATAATTTGGATGGGATGTCCCTTGCTCTTGTATTGGGTTAGTCGAATATGGTTGCTTGCCAGACGAGGGCTCGTTCATGACGATCCTTTGGTCTTTGCGCTTCAAGATAAAGTTACCTATGCTGTGGCAGCGATAGGGTGCATTATCTTTATTGGCGCGAAGTGGTAAGATCCTCATGATGTGTAGACAATTCGTACCTCATACGAGAGCTCAGTTGAGCGCGAGATATCTCCTCTCTTTGCTCGTGCTTCTGACAGCATGCGCAATCCCACAAACTCACAAAGGCTTCTCAATAACGTCTCCATCGAGCGATGGGGCGCAAGTAGAGTACGCGTCGACTGAAGACCTCATGGTATCGGGACTTGTCTCTGAGGCTCTTGGATACGCTCAGACGAGTCGTTTTATTGACGCCGAGGTCAGGTTGCGACAAGCGAGGTACCTCAAGCCTACGAATGATGCGGTCGCATTCAATACCGCCGTTGTCATCAGTCAGACGGGACAAACGGAGGAGGCCGAGGAGATAGTCAACGAGCTCTTGTCACGAAATCCTTCGAATCCAAGCTATCGCCAAGCGCTCGCTGACATTCATGTTGCTGAGGGTCGTTATGCTCAGGCTGTCGAAGAATTGAAAAAAGTTTTTCATCTCTACAAAACGTCAGGGAATTATTACAAGGCCTCGCTGCTGGCCCGATCTATATCGAACATTGCTTTTGGGATAGGAAATGAGCAGGAAGCGGTGTGTTACTCTGCTGAGGGAGCTTCGCTGTATCCAGCGCCAGCGCAAGCCGGCGCACATCTTCGTATCCTCGTTGCGCTTAACTTTTTCGGTCAAGCCGTTGAGTATCATAAGTCTCTACCTGCTGAGTTGAGTAGTGCGGTGGGATACCACTACGTAGCGATGGCAAAATACGCGCAGAATGATTTTGAAGGCGCAGCGGAGGCTGAGGATATCGCCTATGCTCGAACCCTAGAGGCCCCAGAGAAGTCGGGGGAGATATCCGTGGCATGGTGGTTGATGAAGAATAAGCTCCCACCTCCGGCGGAGGAGACGGAAGAGGCGAAGGAGAGGTTTGGTGAGATGCGTAAGGAGGTGATCGACTTCGCTCAAAAGGATAATTTTGAGTTAAGCACGTGGCCTAATTCTCTGAGGAAGGAGCTCTACTCGATTAAGGCTGAAGAGGAGTCGTAACGGTTGAGGTCGGACCCTATCCCCGCTCGTCGCGGGTTCGTGAGCATCGCATAATGATCGCGGTAACGATGAGAGGGGCGCCTGCACTGAACGTAAAAACCGTTAGAACGGATCCCCGTCCATATCGTTGGCCGCGGAGAGCATACCGGTGTCACTCTCATCAAGATTATCAAACCGGGTGAACTCGCCACTGAATGCGACCCTCACTGCACCCGTAGGACCGGTACGTTGCTTTGCGATGATGATTTCAGCGACCCCTTTGTCTTGAGTCTCTTTGTTGTACACCTCGTCACGATAGATGAACATGATGATGTCCGCGTCTTGCTCGATGGCGCCGGATTCTCGAAGGTCTGACATCATTGGACGTTTGTCATTTCTTGACTCGACTGAGCGATTGAGTTGAGACAGCGCGATGACGGGCACCTGGAGCTCTTTTGCGAGAGCTTTAAGGGAGCGTGAGATATCCGATATCTCTTGCTCTCTCGAGTGGCTGTACGCGGGGCTTCTGAGGAGCTGAAGGTAGTCGACCATGATAGCTCCGAGTGGATGATCGCGATGTAGGCGACGAGCCTTTGCTCGAAGCTCAGTGATGGTCAGGGCTGGGGTGTCGTCAATAAATATTTCAGATTCGGATATTCGGCTGGCACCCTCAACCATACGAGCGAAGTCGCGGTCGGTCAGATCTCCGGTTCTTACGCTGGAGTTGTTGATCCGCGACTCGCTGCACAGCATCCGGAGCACAAGCTGCTCTTTGGACATTTCTAGTGAGAAGAAAGCAACGGGCTTCTTGAAATATATACCAACGTACTGGCTCCAGCCGAGAGTAAGGGCTGTTTTACCCATAGAGGGACGAGCAGCAACGATAATGAGGTCTGATGGCTGAAATCCAGCCGTCATCTTGTCGAGCTTCACCAGGCCGCTCGGTACGCCAGTAACCGGCTCTTTTTGATCGTACAACTTCTCGACGAGTCGAATTGAGTCTTGAACGACATCACTTACTCGGCTGAAAGAGGTTTGGGTTCTGAAATCTGAAACTCCGAGAATGCGCTGTTCGGTGCCATCGAGAAACTCCTCGATATCTCCCTCAAGCTCGAAGGCTGAGTTGATGATGTCGTTCGACTCGTGAATAAGGCGTCGTCGGATCGACATCTCCTTGATAACTTTAGCGTAGTATCCGACGTTCGCAGCGTTTGGAACCGCTGACGCAAGGTAGGAGATCGTCGCGGCGCCTCCGATGTTTTCAAGTTGCCCCATTGAACGCAGCTGTTGGCCAAGAGTGATGCTATCGATCGGCTCTCTCTTATCAGAAAGGACCATCATCGCTTCGAAGATAGTTTGATGGGACGCTTTGTAGAAATCCTCGGCTCGGATGCGTTCAAGGCATACGTTGATAGCCTGATTGTCGAGAAGGATGCTTCCGAGCACCGATTCTTCCGCTTCGGTAGCTTGAGGAGGAACTCGTCCGCCGAGATTGCTTCGCGGCTCTGGTCGTCGCTCCCTGTCTCGGTATTTTCGCACCTTTTCCATCGACCAGCCGTAGCGCAGTTCTCGTTAGTAAGCGGTTCGTTGACTCGTCCGGTCAACCCCGAAGATTATCAATGATTGGGTCAGAGAGTATCAGATACCACTGCGGGAAGGTCAACGGAAAACTCCCCCGAGCCGCACTAATCTGTGAGCTGAGCGGCCACCTCCAAAGTATCCTGATAGCGGCGTTGAGTGATATGCGTGCCGGTGTATTCTCCCGATTGCGAAGCGTCGTCACCTAAGCTGAAGCGAGGTGTCACCGACCTTTTAGAATGCCTCTAGTCAGAGAGAGTGTGAGGCGTTTCGTGTGACTTGAGGCGGGTATAAAGCCTCGTTGACGTTAGGTTCGGGAGAGGGGACGTCGTAGCGTCATCGTCCGCCGCTATGATGCTGTTAAAGTCTTCGAACATCCGCGTCAGCTCACCTTGATCCTGTGGAAGCCGAAGTGGCGGCGTAAACGCGAAAGACTCGGCTTCATGAGCCCCTGAGGTATCATGAATCAGCTCTACTCGTGAGATGCCAGCAGGCAAAACGTTCAGATGTAACTGAACTTTGTTCTTACCTACTTGGTTGCAAAAGGCTACGTCGTATTGATTAGTGGGCCGACGGGTTACCTGAATCTCTGATATCGAAGCGCCTGTTACTGATTGGTAGACCTTGGCGAGCTCTGCCACGATATCGTACGCACGGTTGCTTGCAACATCTCGGGTAGACGGCATCCGTTTTGAAGGGTCTAGCGTTCGCTCCGGATCGCTGAACCCTCCCCCTCCTTCGATTGCAAGGTCCTCAGTGACCGCTCTAAGTTGCAGGAAGCTACCCGTTGTTTGTTTATCGAAGAGGCCTGTGAGAAGCCCACTGAGCTGTTCAACTCCACCATGATTGTTCACGGTCTCGGCTGGTAGGAGCGCGGAGAGGTGGTTGCCTAGGGGATTGAAGAGTTCAACCTTGAGCTCTCCGTCTTGGCCAAAACCGAGACTCATCAACCACGGGTCCTGAGGTCGGCGTCTGCTGTAGGCAGGATCTCGGAATACGAGCTCTATGTGTTGAATGCCATCGAGGTTGTCCAAGATACGCGCCTCGGAACGAGGATCTCCGACCCGGGCGATGGAGTTGTTGAGCTGTTGCCGCAGAGAATCCGCCAGCTCGTAGCCCACTACCGATTCAAGCGAGGGGGTTTTGAATGCCTTGTGAGCCATGAGGTCGAGCGTCGCGATGGCGTTCTTACGCTCCTTTGAACTGCCATACGCCAGTTTCTCTACCGCGGCGCGGGCAGTAATCAGTCGGGTGTCCTCTGGAGAAAGTGCCCCGTTTTTGGCGGCGATAACCCACGAGAACATAGTGCTATCTTCGGAGCCGACAGCCTGAGTCGCGATGCACGCGACTGAGTCGCCCACTTCTAAAAGGACTCGAGCGCCCGAACGTAGTTCGAGGTTCTTTTCTGCGGTTCGTGGATTGATGACGCCGTGCGCAATCCGGTCATCGATCTGAGGAGAGGAGAATCTTTTGTGCGCTACAGCAGGACCCTCTGTCGTAATGGAGTCCATCGCTTCCCACGTTACCTTCATCAATTCAGCGGTGATCTCCGCGGTAGTTTTTGGCTGCTTCCAAAAACTGTCAGGGCAACGCACTTTGAAGGCATGGGATACGGAGGCCTGAGTAGAGGCGTGACTGAAAGCGTTAGCTTCGATCACCGCCTCCTTAAAATCTGGAAAGAGCTTTGCTTTCGCTCGAATGCGAGTGTCGCCCACGACTCGGTCTGCGATGAACTGACCATCCATAGTCCTTGGGTCTCGGGCGAATGCAGAAAAAGATGGGATGACCCGGTGCATCGTCGTTGATGCTTCGACGGCGGTCGGGGGAATGTTGTGGACGAAATAGTGTGAGCCGTCGATGTCAACGAGGCGAGCGATAGCTGAGACGAGCTGCTCGGTCGGCATGGCGGCGAGTTGCGCGGAGCTGATGGTGGCTGCAAGATCACTCGCGAGCGCGCCCATCGGTCTCGGTGCCAGTTTGTATCGCACGATCTCTTTGCCCTTCGGAGTGAGGGCCGCTACGTCCAGAGACGTTACCGCTTCTCCCTCAACAGTGGAGCTGATGACTGCTTCAACTGCGACCCGTGATCCCGTCAGCTTTACGTAGTCACTCCGGAGATGCGAAATCAGCTCATGGGCAATAACGTCCCAATCCGGAGATTCTCCGATGAGAGGTTTTTGAGTTGCTTCGATACTCTTTTGAATCACTGTATTTCCCTTGTGAGAGCCTCATTTTCTATATCTGAGGCATATTTCACAAGGGTTTTGGCACATTAAGTTTTGGTTAGGAAAAGGCGAGTTGGCCTCGTCACTTACCATCCCACGGGATTGTTGAATTTATAAAACGCCTAATCCCGCCAGATAGTCTCAGAATCTGATAAATCTATCCATTTTGCAGCAGATTTTAGGACATCTCCAGTATTGAACTGACCGAAGTCTGCCGTTGTTGTATCGGCTGCTACATCTTTGATAAGTGAGATCGGGTACGCCAATTCTCGGGTTGGGCATACGACCACGATCGAGCGAGGCGCTGTCTTAATGTCCGGAATAGTTGGCGTTTCAGTCTTCGTCTCCTGTTCGGCGGCCTGTTCTGCTTGTTGACGACGCACGAATTGAGCTGGCGTATGGATGGGCCCGGATTTAAGCGGGG
>JBIIEK010000034.1:0-21762 GCA_044237895.1 Bdellovibrionota bacterium | reverse complement strand
CCGATTACTTGCGCCGAATGTATACCCTCTCCTCGAACGCCACTCAGACTCTCATAAACCGAGGAGTTAGGCCGTCGGTCCTTGCAATCCTCCTCCGTCCGTGGGCTCGATTCTTTAAGTTCTATATAAGTCGCAAGGGTTACAGAGAGGGCCTAGCCGGCCTCATCGTTGCGACAATAGAGGCTATATCGGTGTTTCTTAAGTACTCGAAGGTCTGGGAATCCGTTTGCGTAAAGCCTCACACTAACGATCACACCAAATAGGGGACATCATCGAATGAAAGGGGATTAGTGGTCGGGCTGAGAGGATTTGAACCTCCGACCTCTCCCACCCCAAGGGAACGCGCTACCGGTCTGCGCCACAGCCCGCCGAGCGCACAGGTTAGCGAAACTCCACAAAACTATCAAACTGAATCGACCCAATTTTTGACACCTTGGGGGGTTTCATCTAACCTCCCCTCACTTCCGTAAGGGCCTATAGCTCAGTTGGTAGAGCGCTACACTGGCAGTGTAGAGGTCAGCGGTTCGACCCCGCTTAGGTCCACTCGTCCATCACTGGGGACGATGGTGCGACAGCTTTTCACTGGCAAGTGCGCTTCGCCCCCTTTAGGAGATGGGCGGTTGTTACGTTGGCTCGTGGTCCCGTTCGTTTCTCCCATTCGGCTGTATCTCCCATTCGGCATTCGAGCCCAGGCTCTCCCATTCGACATTCGAGTCCAGGCTCTCCCATTTGGCATTCGAGCCCAGGTTCTCCCTTTCGGCATTTGAGCGCTGGCTCTCCCAACCGGCATTGGAAACGACGAGCTATCTCTCCCATAACGAATAGACCACTACCCCTCCTGCAACCACCAGCACTGCCGATTCTTAGCTGTGCTCCTCCTCGATGCCCTTCTACGCATCTACACCTATCCCACCACCGGGCGACCAGCTATGATCTGCTGGTCGCGAAAGTGCACCCATTCAATGAAGCAACGCAAACACTCGCATCATTTCAGCACCGTACTCTTCTTCGCATTCTCGATGCTCACGGTGCCGATCTTGGCGCTTGTCATCTGCGTCGCCTACATTAAAAACTCACATTCGGCTCGAGAGCTCCTGCAGGATGACATTGCCGACGCTGAGCTGGTCACCTACCACGCCATCACACGACTCTTTGCTAATGCGATCGCAACGGCAGAGGGCCTTGCTCAAGTCGCCGCAAGTTATCCCAACTTTTTCTCCAAGCCCGAGAGTCAGTCCGTCTTACACTCTTCGCTTTTAATCGTAGACCACCTTGGGGACATCTACCTGACACTTGAAGATGGCTCCGTACGAGCCGCTACACGCATCACTACTAGCCTTCGAACCCAGCAACCCGACATTCCGGCAGATGCCCAGTGGCAAACCTATTTCACGGAACCCCTGGTCAACGGAGAGCCTCAACTGCGGCATCAGACTTATTTCGCGAAGTGGCCAATTCCTCTATCCACGATTACGCGACCCAATCCCTTCGACGCGAGACGTCATAGCGCCTACATGGAAGCTAAAGCGAGGCGTGGGCTGTTCATCTCAGATCCAATCCCCAACGCTCTCGGTGGCTCGACAGAGATAACTATCGCGGCTCCTATCCTTCGAGACAGTGCATTCCTCGGCGCAGTTGCTGCCAACTTTCCCGTCTTCGAGATCTCTAAATTCCTCGCTAACAACAGGGTGAGCCCAAATAGCGTCACCGCAATCATCGACCACACCGGCCACCTCATAGCACCTCCCCTTATCACTGAGGAGGCGACGGATCCCACGTTGCAGAAAAAATTAGACGCCGCTGTCCGCCAGGCGGAAAATGTAGTCCGAGACGCTCGAGGCGAACCCGCGACATTGCGCGATATGTCACTCACGTTTATGGCGACGATCGACGATGTCCCGAGCTCGATCTCGGTCGCCACCCTTCCCAATAGCTTGGGCCTACACTGGCGAGCCGTCACTATCGTTCCCGAAGATGATTATATCGGCCCCCTTCGTTCAACTAATACCCTCCTCCTCTGGCTCCTGGCAGTCATCATCCCTCTTGAATGGCTGGCAATACGGTTGCTATCTCGAAAATTGTCGGCCGGTATCGCGAGCGCGTCTACCGAGTTGAACAAGATCCGCGCGATGGACTTCAGCCCCTCCTCACTGATGCGAAAAACGTACCCAGTTCGCGAAGTAGCCGAGCTTCATCAGGGCGTAGACCTCCTGGAGAGCGCGCTCTGCTCCTTTGCTCAATACATTCCACTCGGAGTGGTGCGCCAGCTCGTCGAGAGTGGAAGGCCTCTCGCTCTTGGCGTTGAGAAGCGCCAGCTTTCGGTGCTCTTCACTGATGTCGAGAACTTCTCAACACTGGCTGAGAAGATCGCTCCCGACCAGCTACTCCTGCTCCTTTCGCAGTTCTTCTCAGCCGCGACAGAGGCTATCGCGACCGAGGGCGGCACCGTTGATAAATTTATCGGGGATGCCGTGATGGCTTTTTGGGGTGCACCGAACGACGTAGGAGACCATGAACTCCGTGCTTGCAGAGCCGCCCTGCGGCTCTCTCATCGAGTTCGAGCAATTAACGCCCAACGTGCTCAAGAGGGCAAAGAGACATTTCGTATAAGGATTGGCCTGAACTCCGCGGAGGTCCTCGTAGGAAATGTTGGATCCACCGAACGACTGAGCTACACCGCTATCGGTGACGGCGTAAACGTTGCATCGCGACTCGAGGGAGTCAACAAGCAGTTCGGAACCACCATCTGTATCAGCGACAACGTCTACGAACGTGTCGCAGATAAGATCGTAGCCCGTCCCCTTGGAGAGGTCTCCGTCAAAGGCCGCCAAGGAGCATTCATGGTATACGAGCTTTTGGGGGTATTGGATCCTGCAGACGCCGCACTAGCAGCGATGCCTATAACCGAAAATACGTAGGAAGCGCACAGAGCCAGAGTCTCCTCCCTCGTTAGCCGTCGGCTACGGTTTCACATTTGCTGAGCTCTCGAATTAAGGACTATACTTTTACGACGATGAAAGAACACCTTATCGCGCTCGGTATCATGACTGGAAACTCCCTCGATGGAGTCGACACCGTCATTACCGATTTCGCGCACGGGGGCACTATCATAGAACTAGCCAGTGGCTTCACGCCTTTTCCATCCAATCTTGCGGATGGTATTCGAGCACTGAGAGATCTTCTGCGCGTGCACAACGGCGACGTAGCTAAGGCGGATATCGCTTTTGGCGAGGCTCAGAACGATAGAGCCGCGCTCTCTCGACTCCACTCCGACTACCTATATCTCATAGCGCAAGCTTGTCGTTCCACTATCGACGCCGCCATTCAAGATGGGGTCCTCGCGAATAGAGGTCTTATCGATGTTATCGGCTTTCACGGGCAAACGTGCGCTCACCTTCCCCCATCTCTTTCAAAGGGAGATACGTCGCCGTATACAATCCAACTCGGAGATGGCCAGGAGCTTGCCAACATGCTCGGCATCCCTGTCATTTACGACTTTCGGTCGGATGATATCATGCACGGAGGTGAAGGCGCTCCTCTCGCACCGCTACACCACCTTCACCTCGCTGAGGTCGCTAAGGCTCACGGAGAGTTCCCGATTGCGTTCGCAAATGCTGGAAATACGGGGAACCTGAGCATCATTACCCATCGTGTCGGAACCAAAGCCGCTCATACACTCGGTTGGGACACAGGGCCTTTTAACCACTTCTCGGATATGCTGGCGCGCGAGGAGTGTCACAAAACTCACGATATCGATGGTGCGGTGGGAGCAACTGGAAAGGTCAACAAGGCACTCTTGCAAGTACTCTTCAACCAGAGCGCAATTACAAGTGACGGGTCGAACTTTCTTACCAAACAACCTCCACGCTCCTCCGATCCTCAATGGTATCGGGCTCCCCAGGAGCTACTCGGAAAGGCTCCCCTCGATGGAGAGATCCTTTCTCTGCCCGATCGTATGCGGACCGCCGAATACTTCGCAGCATACTGCGTAGCGCATTCCCTGACCTTCGTGCCGGGAGATTGCGAGATGCCCGCCTATTATGGGCTTTGCGGTGGTGGATGGAAGAATCCGATCGTTATCAGGGCGTTTAGGGAACTTCTGACCCCTACCGCGCCCCCGATTGTACTCGATGAGCATCGGGCCGCCTACAAACAGCTGCTTATGCGCCTGGCGAATAAGACCGTTATGGTAGAACTCACATCAGCATATGGATTCAACCCGCAGGCGATGGAGGCTCGGATCCTTGCTGATGCTGCGGTCCATCGCGTCTGGAAGGAGCCTTTCACTCTTCCTCAAACGACGGGTGTCAGAGCACCCTGCATCTGTGGCGTGGTTAGATTTCCCAAAGAGACCGAGCCCAAAGATTATCGCATCGGGGCGATCATGGACGCTGCAGGAACTCTATACGAAGCGACCCACGCACCAAAACCGAGGGACTCGCGGTTTAGTCGAGCACTTCCAGGTTGGCAGTCGGCATAGCATCAAGAAATAACGGCGCCGGTGTGGTGTCGGCGCCTCCTCGCAAGGTTCGCAACTCTGCCTCGCGCTCCTGAATCTCTCGTTCGAGCTCTTGCATTCGGGCTCCATGATCAGACGAAGGGACGGAAGGCGCTGGGGTGACCAAGGCGCGTTCGGAAATGCTGTCAGGGGAATTCTCATCGTCGAACGTTTCGAGAGAAGGCGCTGCACTTCCCGTCCGCACTGGCGTTGGCGTGGCCGCTCCCTCCATTAGGAGGTCAACGGTGGGAGTCGACGTGTGCTTGTCATCCTCTCCAAAGGGTCGGTCATTTGCGATCAGCTCAACTGGTATCTTGATGGTATCACCAACGCGAAGCTCTCGCTGCAGGACGAACGGATTGTGCCGCGCCACGATCTCTTGAGAAAGGGTGGTGCCCGTGTACCACGTAAGTACTTTGGGAAAGCTCTCCTCCTGGGAGCGCACCCTGTGAACGAGAAATGCCCCCTGGTCTTCGGGCGCAGGCGCAGACACAAAGTGCTCAACACACCCAAAAAAAGAAACAGCGATGGCGCTTAAGAGAACGCGTTTCACAATCCTCCCTATCGGGCTGTCTGGAGCCACGCTAGGAGAATCGACCGATATTCATAGTGAGTTGAGCCGAATCGATTGACGATACGGCGAGAATGACAAATGCCTACTCAACCCGTTTAATCGACGTTACAACCTCAGAAAACGTCGGTTTGAGATGCTGCTCAACCTTCATCTCTATCGGATCACCTGCCTTGAAGTCCTTTAAGGAGACGCTCTCAGCAACGTAAAAAGGCATCGTCATCGCCATCATTCCGGTGATAGCGCCGGTATCGTCGCGGTAGTCTGGAATCGGCTGATGTTTCACAAGGATCTCATTTGCCGCACGACCATCCCCCGGGAGACCTTTAATAATCCCCTTTACGGTAAAAACGTACGCATTATCTGCGCACGCAGTCGTGACGGTAACTAAAGACGAAAGAAATACTACTACTCCACGAATATACCATTTCATACCCTACTCTCCTCCTCCACGAAGTTCCCAAATCTTCATACCGATGAACATGGAATACATAGCACTCACTGGGATACCGAGCGCAATTAGGAAGAACAGGGTAACGTCGAGCTTATTCTTGACCGTCTGAATCGAAGCGAACACCCCTGAAGAGAGGAGGATCGCCATCAAAAGGATCGTCGCAACAATTACTGGAGAACGGCGATAGTAGAGGTAAATCGCCGTAAGCAAGCCAGCAAACCCAACCGTCACCTGCCCCATCATCGGGATACAGAAGAACGTCGCAAAGAAAAAGGGCGCGGTAATAAGCGACACGAGCGCTGTGCCCACTATCTCTTTGATGGTCGCTCTGGATGGGGCTCTCCTCAGGCTCGGGGCATGAAACTTTTCAAATTGATCTAGGGTTATTTTGGCCATATTTGCTGTTTGCACCATGGGACAACCTCCACATATAAGTCAGAGGAACTCTACTGCAGCGCCGAACGGACCTCAATGCGTCGCAAAAAAAAGCGCGCACCCCTCGAAAGGCTTCATCCATCCAAACGGTTAGACCACCTTCAGGCCTCCCAAAACTAGGCCTCTCCCCCGTCTTGCGGAAGAAGTTTTAAGAGCACGGTGTCGACGCTACCCCGCGAGGTCTTGAGCACCTTAAATGAGTACTGCCCGTCCCTACACGACTGCCCGACCTCTGGAATTCCGCTAAAGAGAACATTAAGAAGGCCAGCAACTGTAGAATACTCGGGCGACTCCGGAAGAGCGACGGGGAGATGGGAGTTCACATCGAGAATCGAAGCGTGCGCATTCACGATGAAGTCACCCTCCTTCCTCTTCTCTACGACGGGACGCTCATCATCGTACTCATCTTGGATCTCTCCAACGAGCTCCTCGACGATATCTTCTAGGGTCACTAAGCCTGAGGCGACTCCAAATTCATCCACCACAATCGCCATGTGGTTACGTTTGATTTGCAACTCCCTTAAGAGGGAGCCAATCTTTTTAGTTTCAGGGACAAATATAGCGGGTCTCATAAGGTCCGCTATCTTCGTCGGCTGCTTGTCCAACATCCGACGTAGTAGCTCCTTTGCATGAACGATTCCAACCACTGTGTCTTTCGAGCCCGAGTAGACGGGCATTCGTGAATATCCTTCCTTGGAAACGGTCTCCAATGCTTGCTCAAGCGACATCTCTACATCTATCGCCGCCATCTGAGGTCTCGGAACCATGATCTGTCGAACCACGCGCTCGTCGAACTTAAAGACCTTCTCTATCAGTTCGTGCTCGGTCTTTTGAATGGCACCGACCTCTCCACTCTGAGCGCTCTCGGCGAGCAAAAGGCGCAACTCCTCCTCCGTATGAGTCTCCGTTTCCGATTCTACTTTGATACCGAGAGGCGCAAGGATAAGCCACGTGCCACCATTTATGATCGACACAAGAGGCGCGGTTATCGCCGCAAAGATACGAAGAGGAATAGCGCACGCATAGGTGAACTCTTGCGGATAGTAAATCGCCGCGTACTTAGGAACAGCTTCTCCAAAGATGAGGTGCAAGATGGTGATGATGACGAAGCCGATAGGCATCGCGATCTTATGAGCTAGGTCCTCCGAGATAGGGAGCGCCAATGTCGAGGCTCCGTGCACTAATATCTCGGCGATAACGGGCTCTCCGATCCATCCAAGCGCTAGACTAGCGAGGGTAATACCTATCTGCGCCGCTGAGAGATACTTATCCAGTTTATCGAGAACTTGCTGAGCGGATTGAGCGATCGTACTTCCCGACGCAACATCGGTCTCAACCGCGGAGTAGCGAACTTTGATGATGGCAAACTCAGCTGCCACAAAGAACGCATTTAAAGCTATTAAAAGAACCAACAAGGCGACGCCGAGGACCATACTGTTTGGTAACTATAGCCTATTTAAAGATTCTTACTACTGGGAAGCTTTCACAGGACGGCTTAATAGGATTCGTAGTCCAAACACTCCTCCAACGGGGAGGGAGAAACCCTTTGCCACACCTTTCCGCCCAGGTAAGCCATCGAAAGGCCTCCTTCGGGCGAGGGATCAACCGATACCCAGAGCCTCACCGACCTCCTGAAGAGCGATAAGTTGCTCTCGCCAATACCTTTCTGTGCCGTAATCGACAAATATCTGCTTGAACGCGGGATCCTCAAAACGCTTAGCAATCCAGGTAGTGAAGTGAATCATGCGGAGCGCTCGAAGTGGTTCAATAAGCCGTAACGAGGATCGATCGAACGGCCGCATCATCTCATAGCCCTCGAGGAATTGATCTCGCCTACGAATCGAATCTTCGTCTCGACCTGGGGTGAGGAGCCACAGATCTTGCACACAGGGGCCCTCGAGACTGTCATCAAAGTCAACGATAAAGCATCCCTGTCCGTGCCACAGGATGTTCCCGATGTGGCAATCGCCGTGAATACGCTGCGTCGCTACCTCGTTGAACCACGGCTCACTCGCACGCAGGATCCGCTCGGCGACGTTGCAGTAGTGGGACTCCACTGAAGCGGGAATGAGCTTGTTCTCTCTCAAAAACACCAGATTAGAGAATCCGTAACTGTCCGGCGTAAGTTTGATCCGGTGCTTGAAACGCGAAGAGGTCCCCACCCCGTGCATCCGCGCAATTAATCGCCCGATCTGCCGCAACTCGCTATCGGACATCTCATCGAGGATGCGCCCGCCGACCTTTGGAAATATCGCGTACCAGATACCAGCCCCCGGCACCTCTGCCACCGTCTCGCCATTCGGAAACTGAAGTGGCGTAACCACAGGAATCTCAGCGGCTTTACAATCAGCAAGGAAACTGTGCTCTTCTTGGATCTGCTCTCTAGACCATCGTCCGGGGCGATAGAATTTCACCACGCGAAAAGCATCCCATCGCCCCGCACCTTCAGGGAGATCGACATCCAGTTCAACCTCATACACACGGTTCTCAAGGCTATTGAGGGCCATCACCCTTCCCGTGCATCGAACGCCGAGCGCTTCGACCGCATCGAGCACTCTTTCGGGGGTTAATTCAAAAAAGAATTTAGTTGAGGACGGTGGCTGAGCTGTCATGAATACCGGTGACGTTACCGCCTTTGCGACAAAAAGAGAACCGGGGCGCTTCTATCTCAAACGCCGAACGCCTCGTATCGCCAAAAGTATGAAGATAGGTCCCCCTAAAACCGACGTAAAAACACCAGCAGGCACCTCAAACGGCGGACGAACAACCCTGCCCAAGAGGTCACAGAGAGAGACGAGCAAGGCACCTAGAAGGCAGGCGAGCGGAACAACGCGTCGATGAGAAAGCCCAACAAGGAGGCGCACCATCGCTGGGACGACAATACCCACAAAACCTATCACGCCGCATTTGGCTACGATCCAGCCAATGAGCAGAGATGAAAGGATAAAGGTGCTGTCGTACAGCTGCCGCACATCGGCACCTTTTACGGATGCGAGGTCGTCTCCGAACAGCATCAGATCAAACTCACGATGGCGGCGCATGACCCATAAGGTGAAGAGCATCAGGCCAAGAACTCCGATCATCAAGTCCCACAAACCGACGATCGGAACACCTCCCATCATCCACCGAGAGACTCGAAAGAGTTGCGAGTAATCGCTTAAGTACTGAAGCATCGTGAGGAGACTAGAGCAGAAAAAGCTAAAAACTATCCCTACAAGAAGAAGCGCCCCTCCCCCTTCAACTGGGAGCCTTCGACTAATCGTGCGAATCACGAAGATACTCAAAGCAGCGCCCAGTATCGCCCCACTCTCCACGGCACCTCCACATTGCGGAAGCACCAACGCGAGAGAAGCGCCTAAAGCCGCCCCAGAGGAGACCCCAAGGGTAAACGGGCTCGCCAGGGGATTTCGAAAAAGACTCTGATAGGTGACCCCAATAACCGCCAGCGCGCCACCGATGACGGCTGAAAATATAAAGCGGGGCAACCGTATATCGAACACGATCATCTGAGCTTGGGGATCGGAGAGCACTTGGCTTAAAGACAATGTAGAAGAGCCGAAACTAAGACTTGCCACGGCCACGAGCACGAGGGCAGCCAAGCAGAAGATCCAGAGAGGCGCGTGACGTGAAGGTCTCGGAGCATGCGAACTGTTCATGTATTACCCCGGAATGATCACCATCTCACTAGTCGTGGGATGCTGGACGCGGACGAACGGACACCCATATCCCTCTGATAGCTTTGCAACGAGCACAGGATCAGAGACATCTCCATCCCACAGGATCTCCCCCCGTCGCATAACGATAATGCGGTCAGCACACCGAACCGCGAGTTCGATATCGTGAGTAACAAGAATATATGAAATGTCCTGCTCTTCATGATAGCGACGGATCACGTTCTCCACTTCCATCCGTCCTGCGGGATCTAGATGTGCGGTAGGCTCATCCATGAGCAGCAGCTTTGATTGTTGAGCGATCGCTCCAGCCAACACCACCCGCTGCACCTCACCGCCACTCAGGTCAGATAGATAACGGTCCTCCAGACATTTCAGAGACCGGTCGGCTACATCTTCGACGCAGCTGTCGTGCAGCTCTAAAAACTCTGCAACCGTGAAGGACGGAAGGAACTCTAGACGCTGTTGGACAAGGCTCACCAAATGCGAGAGCGCCTTTGGAGCGATCGATGAGATCTCCCGCCCCTCGAGGATGGCACTACCGAGATAGGAGCGATGTAATCCCGCCATGACCTTTATAAGAGAGCTCTTTCCCGCCCCGTTCGGACCAACCAGCGCAACTTTTTCTCCCGCTCGTACCGTCAGCGAGATATTCTTAAGAAGCGTAGAACCGTCCTTTGAGAGCGAGAGCTCCGTTAGATTCAGAAGCGCTTTCATCTCTCGCCCTCCGCACGATAGACAGCGCGCGCCAGGTCCTCCGCGAGATTCACATATCGAGGCCCCGGGATCGTTGCGTAATCAGAGGAGAGGACAATAACCCTCTCTTTTTGTACGGCAGGGAGTTGGGGATATCGCTTCCATAGAGCTGTGCGATCCTCCTCTCTCATCGGATCATCCTGGCCGACCACCTCGACAATTACCTCAGGATTTAGAGCTAAGATCCCTTCCGGTGAGATCGTTGGAAGCGAGATGGTACTCTCCGCATTTACATTTTTCATACCGAGAAGCGAGAGGATGCTTGAATAAAAGCCGTCCTTCCCCGACACATAGATACTGGATGTGGACGATCCCTCATATGCGCGCCCAACGACTACCAGGGTTTTCAATGTATCTGGTCTGTCAAAGCGAGTGCGTAAGGATGCCTCTCTACGCTCCAATTCGGTCAATCGCGCATCGGCCCGAGATTCGGCCCCACACCGCCGGGATATTACGCGAAAGCTCTCTTTAATCCCTGAAACCGTCGAGTGGTCCACCTGAAGCACTGGGACTTGCAGTCGCGTTAGACTTTGTTGAGTCAACGCGTGCTCCGGAAGAGCAACGACAACGTCAGGTGTCAGCGAGACTATCTTCTCAATGCTGATGTCATAAAAGCCTCCGATCCGTTCACGCTTCTGAGCCTCCGGTGGAAAGCGGCAATAGTGAGTCACGCCCACGACCTTGTCTCCGAGCCCAAGCTCGAAGAGAACCTCGGTAACACTTGGGGCCAGCGACACGATCCGCGAGCATGATCCATCTGCCGCCCACGAGACGCTCGGCATGAGGAGGATAAGCGCGGCTAAAACTCTGATCATTCGGTTAGACTAAAACGAATTGAAATTTTCTTGTCGGCGGCCACTGGAATCCCGGCCCGAAGCGCCGGTCGAAACGTTGCTTCACGTATACTCCCAAGTGCAGATTCATCAAGATCCTTTGAGCCTGAGCTCGTCACCACACTCGCATCTGAAAGCCTACCGTTCTCGTCAACTCGAATCCTTACAACCACTACACCCTCAACTCCTCGGCGACGAGCCACCGTCGGATACTCCGGCTTAGGAACATTTATGGCGACGGGGGGAGAGAAGAGCTGACCAAGAATGCCCCCTCCTCCTTGTAACTGCTTGGTTTTAGGGGATTCCTCTAGAACGCTATCTCGAGTATCCGGGCGCTTCTTGGGGGCCTCTTGCGGCGAGGATGGCGCAGATTCATCAACCGGGGGCTGGAGGGCCGGGCTGGCCTTTGTAGCCCCATTGAGGGCCGTTGAAGGGCGCTCAGGCGTCCCTTTTGTGTCGACGGGCTCCACGTCCTGCCGTAGCTCATCGGGGCCATGAATAGCCACCTCGACCGCCCCGTTGCCCAATCCGGTTCCATCTCCCAGAGACCCGAAACAGGCTACCGCCACACCAACGTGTATCATCAACGACGACACGATCCCTATCGATGTATCAGACACCCCGAGCATAGTTTACAGCGCCACCTTCAAGCCACCATAGGCTGAACAACCGAGCGTCCCGTACCCCAACACCTCTTCGTATTCCTGGTCGAAAAGATTCTCAACGCGAGAAAATACCTCAACCGTGTCGGTGAGTTTATACGAGGCCGCGAGATCAACGAGCGCATACCCCCCCAGTGTTACACGGGCCGGCGGGAACGCTGAGTAATCATAATCATCGCGCGCCCCATACCCGCGCCACTGAATCTGGGAGGTGAATTTACTCGTCGGAGCATATACCAGGGTGACGCTTCCCTTATTGAGAGGTCGCCGCAGCAGCTGTTCTTCCGTCGCTCGATCCCTCGTTTCAGTATACGTGTAGGCCGCTTTGATGGAGACCATCTCAGATACAGTCACCGTCGTTGTGGCTTCAAAACCTTGGGTATACGCGCTATCGATATTCTCAAGCACGTACGTTGAGGGATTGAAGGTAATAAGATCCCGATAATTATTATGGAAGAAAGTGAGTCCCGTGCTTAGCTTGTTTTTTAGGATCTCTTGGTCCACGCCAACGTCCCATCCATTATTACGCTCGGCATCGAGGTCAGGATTTCCAAAACTGGAATACAGCTGCACGAGTGAGGGCGCCTTGAATCCGGTACCCACCGAGCTGCGCAGTTTTGTCGTCGAAGTGACGTGCCATGCGGGCGCGATACGGAACGTCGTAGCGCTTCCAAAGATCGAATGGTGATCGTAGCGGATCCCAGCGTCGAGATAAGCAGCCTCATTATACGAGGTACGGGTCTCAAGAAACGTGCTATTCGTCCGCGCGGATTTGTCGCTCAGATTATCTTCATACGGTCCAAAGGCGCCATCTGACTTGTAGCTTGAACTCGCTCGCTCGTCCTGCGTCTCTCCCCCGAACACACCGGAGAAATACTTCGTGGGTGTCCACGTGGCCTTAGAACCGACATCAAGGAGATCGCCTTCGTAGGCTGAGCGTAGGTAATCCTGACTTAACGCATCTGGATTATTATTGTCGTGCAAAGAGTGATTGCTGTACGCAATCCAAGCATTTGGCGTTAACGTATCGCCTAAAAGGTGAGTCGAAACCTCGCCCTTTGAGAAGAACTCATCGTTGTGATAGCGGCGATTGAGGTCATCACCCCCAACGCCTCCGGAATTATCGAGAGCGGCGTTTGAACGGGTGTAGCGCGTGGTCACAGCACCATCCACCATCTCGGAGGGGAAGAACCTCAATTTACCCGACACCGAGGTGTTTTGGTAATCATCGTGTTCCGAGTTGCCGTACCTCGCATCAGCCGCCGATATATTTCCGACGTCCTGTCGCGTTACACCACTTGTGAAGTCGATTCCATCACCACCGTAAGAGAGCGAGCCAACCTGATTAAAGGTATCGTACGAGCCAGCTTCGGAGGAGGCGCTCATATGCACACCATCTTTCGCCTTCTTGGAGATAATATTGATAACTCCCCCCATCGCGTCTGAACCGTAGATGGTGCTTTGAGGGCCACGGATTACCTCGATTCGATCTATATTTTCGAGAGTAAGGTTAGCGAGATTAAAGGACCGATTAGGGGATGCGGGGTTATTTAACTCGATCCCATCGAGCAACACGAGCGTTTGGTCACTATCAGCACCTCGAATGAACGCCGCCGCATTTCCTCCGGCGCTGCCACTCTGAACGATATCGAGCCCGGGTACCTTTCTGAGCGCCTGCACGACGTTGGGATAACGCCCCTGCTGAAGCTCCTCTTGAGTTACCACCGAGACCGAGCTTCCAACGTTCGACTGCTTGGTCTCCAAGCGACTAGCACTGACGATAATCTGATCAACCTCCGGGGCAGATTCTGTTTCCTGAGCAAGGAGGAGGGAGGGGCTCACTACGATGGACGCAAAAAGCCCATACGCAATGCGGGTAGGAAGAAACAAACGTTCACGCATACGTCTCCTGAAATATTGTTAGTTTTACTAACCGCAGCCCCAATCCACGAGGGCACCGATTCTCATGAGAAGCTACAGATACACCGTGTAGCTTCAAACCGTTGCGAGAAGGTCTTCTGGCTCCTGGGCATTAAGAGGCCGTTCCTTCCCATCCCTACGACGAAGGACAGTGGAGTGCGTGGGCCTCAATTCCCAGATACAGCGGCGGGACCGCGACGGAATTTCACCGTTCTTCCCTGGCGCTCGCAATAAACTGGTCGTACCAGGGGGCGATGGGGAGGTCAATGGGGGCTCCATGCAAGTTGCTGACATGAGCCAGGCGTGGGTCACGGGAGGAGCGTTCGGGGATCCACGCAGGCGGCATAATTTAGGGGGGGGGCAAACTTGATATAACGCCCCAATCACATTAAAACATACCCCTCCAGACGTAACGCTTACACTTCGGTTCAAAACGCTT
This sequence comes from Bdellovibrionota bacterium, assembly GCA_044237895.1. Classification (GTDB taxonomy): domain Bacteria; phylum Bdellovibrionota_C; class UBA2361; order UBA2361; family OMII01; genus OMII01. The sequence continues at coordinate 7,523 of JBIIEK010000034.1, read as the reverse complement.
ATGAAAGGCTCTCATCCTCGCATCACCCTCCTTGGAAACAACTCGGGCCGAAACCTCGGTGACATGGCGATCATGTCGAGCATTATGGAGAGCCTTTCGAAACGACTCCCGGACGCGGAGTTTTATGTTCCCTCAATCAAACCTGAGTGGACGAAGAAACATTACGGCGACCGCTACAACGTAAACGCTGTGAACGTAATGCCCTGGACCCTGAGCCTGCGACTCCTTGGACTCCCAACACTTATCTGCCTCGCAAAGAGCGACGTGGCTCTTATTTGCGACGGCATAATCTTCGGAAAGAAGCTCTTTAACCCCGCTTTCAATTACCTCATCACACTCGTTTTCCTCGTACCCCTTGCGCGTCTGCTTGGATGCAAAATGGTGTGCTACAGCACTGGCATCGGCCCATTCCCGAGCGCCATCAGCCGGCTCTTCGCAAAATGGACCATTAACGGATGCGACCTCGTCATGATGCGCGAGCGAGATAGCGAGAAGCTCACGAAAGATATCGGCGTTACGCAGCCTGTGGAACTTACAGGCGACGCGGCTTTCATTAACCCGGTCTCCGACGACAGCGTAGCCGTAAAGATTATGAAGGAGATCGGCTTAGATCCCGAGAAGCCAACTATGGCGATCAACGCTACGGCATACCTCGACACATGGCTTAACCAGCATGAGCGATTGCAAGATCCGAAGGGACTCCTAAAAACTATCGCTGAGGGCGTTAAACGCGCTCAAGCGAACGTCAAAGATTCTTTTCAGCCGATGATATTTTGCACACACCCGATGGACGAGGCGACCTGTCGAGAGCTTGCGGAGATGTGCGATGGAAAGGTTCTCACCAATTCAACCTATCTTAGTCATGACCTTCAAGCCGTCATTCGACGATGTGGAGTCTTAGTGGGAATGCGTTTCCATTCGATAGTACTCGCATCATCGGTGGAGACTCCTGTTGTAGGGCTTATTTATGCCCCTAAGGTTCGCGGATACCTCCGCCTCCTGGAGTGCGAGGACTACAGCCTAGAGTTAGCATCACTGACGCCTCAACTTCTGGGGGATAAATTAATCACAGCGTGGAACGCACGAAAGGAGCTTCAGGAGCGTCAACGGCCTATTATAGGGGACCTCAAGGAAGGCGCGGAACACGCGGCAGATCTTCTGTGCTCGCGCTACTTTGGCGACGCGCGCGAGCGCTCGGCTGCGACCCTAGCCAAGGCGGTCTAAGCACCTCTTACTCGACCGTGATGGAGGCCCTCGATTCCGATCGAGACGGCCATATCGCTCAGCACGTTCGTAATCGACCGCATTCGAGCGACGATCCAATCAACCGTCAACAGGAGGGGGACTATCTCGAGCGGCAAGCCAACTGCGGTGAGCACCAGAGAGAGCGAAACGACCCCGGCCTCTGGCACTCCCGCTACTCCAATAGCGGCAACGAGGCTCATAAGCGCAGCTGTTATCTGTTGGCCAACGGTGAGATGAAAGCCGAAAGCTTGCGCGACGAATAAGACAGCCATCGCCTCATACAAAACAATACCATCGTTGTTCAGATTCGTTCCGACACACGCTCCGAGACGTGAGGAACTTTTGGATACGTGAAGCGAATCTAGGGCATCGAGCGTTAGCGGCAGAGTGGCGAGACTTGAATTAGTACCGAAGGCGTAGACAACAGGCTTTTTAGCTAGCTCCAGGAAGCGCCTCAGGGGAATTCCCGCGACAAGAGAGATCCAAACGGGATACACGCACACGATTTGAATAGCCATCCCAATCACGGCAAGAGCGATATACAGGGAGAGCCCCTTAAAGGGCTCAAATCCGTACTCACCAACCGTGCGGGCGGTAACGCAGAAAACTGCTATCGGAACCAGCCGTACAAGGAGCATTAAGACAGAGTTGCAAACAGAAATTGCAGTTCGAACCAACCGCTCAGCCTGCACAAGCTCGTACTCAGCCTTTCCGCCCGAGAGGTGCTGTCGAAGAGCCGAACCCAGTAGTAGGGCCAGGAGCACAATCGAGATGACGTTATTTTCGGCAAATGGTGCAACGATACTGGTTGGCACAATTGACGAAAACACCCGCGCAAAATCGATCGATTCAACATTTGGAGCCACCACCGGCGCCGCCGCCTGTGCGCTACGCTGAAAGTAGAGCCCCGGCTGAACGAAGTTAGAGAGGGTTAGTCCAATGATTAAAGCTATCGAGGTATTGATGAGAACCACGATTAGGAGCCTTCCAGCGCTCCTCCAAGAGATTTGAGTGGTGATCATCGCATCGATGATACTGAAGAACACCAGCGGAATAGCCAGTACCTTAATGAGTTGAATAAACAGCTTTCCTGCCAAGCCAAGGGGAATCATCGAATGACGAAAGAGGAGGCCTGCAAGCACCCCCAAAACCATCGCGACGACGATTCGAACGGTCAGGGGCCTCTCGTTGTGGTTAGTGGCCGAGGACATGACGAGCCTCCAAAAACATCAGTTTAGAGGTACTCGTACCCCACCTCCTCATGTTTAGGTAGCCACTACAACACACTCAGACCGCCTCTAAAGAACCCAACATTCCCCTAATTTGAACAAAAACACAGGGTGAGCTACCATGCGGCCACCATGAGTGACTCAAAAAAATCAATAAATCCAAACGTCCGTAACATCGCGATCATTGCTCACGTAGACCACGGCAAAACTACCCTTGTAGACCACCTCTTCCGACAGAGCGGCCTGTTCCGCTCCAACCAAGAGGTCGCTGACCGCGTGATGGACAGCATGGACCTCGAACGAGAGCGCGGAATCACAATCGCGGCTAAGAACTGCTCCGTTAAATGGGGAGACGTTAAGATCAACATCCTCGACACACCGGGCCACGCCGACTTCGGCGGAGAGGTGGAGCGCGCGATGATGATGGTCGACGGATGCATCCTCCTCGTGGACTCCTCGGAAGGCCCCCTTCCGCAGACACGTTTCGTGCTCCGCAAGGCGCTCGAGGCAGGGATCTCGATCATCGTGGTCGTTAACAAGATCGACCGCCAAGACGCGCGTCCACAAGAGGTACTGAACGAGGTTTACGACCTCTTCATCGATCTAGACGCGACTGAGGATCAACTCGACTTCCCAGTACTCTACGCGATCGGTCGCGAAGGGATCGCGATGCACAAGATGGGCGATGAGAGTAAGAACCTCGCTCCTCTCTTTGATACGATCGTAAAGCATATCCCAGGTCCGTCATACGACCCGGAGCAGCCTTTCCAGATGCTCGTGACAAACCTTTCTTACTCTGATTACCTCGGGCGCCTCGCAATCGGGCGTGTGTTCAACGGCTCAGCGCGCAAGAATGAGCGCCTCGCTCGCATAGGAGAGAGTGGCGCTGTCGAAGCTCTTCGCGTCTCAAAGCTGCAGGTTTATCAAGGAATCTCTTTTGCCGAGGTCGAACAGGCCGATCCAGGTGAGATTATCATCCTCTCCGGTATCGAGAATGTCGCTATTGGGGATACCATCTGTACCTTAGAGAACCCTCTCGCGCTTCCTCGAATCACCATCGACGAACCAACCATCTCTATGAAGTTCGTGGCGAACACCTCTCCTTTCTCTGGAAAAGAGGGCAAGCTCGTTCAGCCTCAGAAGATCAAGGAGCGACTCCACAAGGAGGCGCTCTTCAATGTTGCGCTCAAGATCGAGGATTCAAAAGAGGACGAAAGCTGTATCGTGCGTGGTCGCGGAGAGTTCCAGATGGCCATTCTCATCGAGACGATGCGTCGAGAAGGCTTTGAGGTGACCGTAGGGCGCCCACAGATCATCTACAAAGAGGTCGACGGCGAGAAACACGAGCCTATCGAACACCTCGTAATCGACTGCGACGAAGGGTTCATCGGAATCCTCTCTGAGACCCTCTCAACCAGACGGGGCAAGATGGTTAACATGGTCAATCACGGATCGGGACGAGTTCGACTCGAGTTCGAAATCCCTTCTCGTGGCCTGATCGGATACCGCAATCAGTTCCTCACCGACACTCGCGGCACGGGAATTATGAACTCATACCTGAAAGGATACGAGCTATTTAAGGGAGACTTTATGTCTCGTCAGTCGGGATCGCTGATCGCCGATCGACAGGGAGAAGCTATCCCTTACGCCATCTTCGGACTCCAGCCGCGTGGAAAGATGTTCGTTCAACCGGGAGACCCGGTGTATGAAGGTATGGTTGTCGGTGAGCACAATCGTGACAACGACCTTAACGTCAACATATGTCGGGAAAAGAAGCTCACAAACATCCGAGCAGCAGCTAAGGATGAGAACGTAATCCTCTCTCCCGTTACGCCGTTGACCCTCGAGAAGGCGATCGACTTCATCAGAGACGACGAGCTCGTAGAGGTGACTCCACAATCGATCCGAATACGTAAGACCATCCTTCCGGCGAATAAGAGGTCCTAACCGTTACGAGGATTGGTCGGCCCAGGCGGACAGGGGCTCTCTAAGAGAGCCCCCTCCCCCCGAAAACTCTGGAAGGCGGAGTCGAAGCTACGGCCGATGGCGATCGCCTATTACGGACACGTTGTATATTCATCAGGCAACGCCTTAAGCTGTGCGTCGAACGCTTTTCTCTCGCGTTTAGCGCGTGCCTGCAGCGGTTCAAGCCCCTTCGGCACTTTGCCTTCGAATATATTAGCGAACGCCCGAGCAAGGGCCCTCTTCGGTACCTTGGTGGTGCGACAACTCATAGGAGTGACCTCGCACGCGAAGTTCTGTCCCGAGCTGTTGATGAAGGATTTCTCCATTACAGCGAGTGCGGCGCCTCCTCGCTTGAAGAACGGTACGCTGAAGGCGCCCCCTCCACCCTTCCACTTGCCAGCCTTGGCAGCCTTCAGGGCGTCCTTAGTCAAATTGACCACCACCTGTCGTGTGTAATCGAATGGACCTCGCAGCAACCGCGCATCTATCACCTCGCACGCTCCTGGGATTCCACGGTCAGTACAGACTGGAGGATCCGTCGCGACATTTATATTCTGTCCGAGGAACTGCCAACCTCCTCCACTTGCGAAGTAGGATTCAGGGATGGCGAACCCTGTCGTACCCGGAGCGAAGTCGACGGGCGGTGCTGGCGGCGGCGACCTTGGATCTCCATACAGCGAGTTAAGCGAGAGATTTATCGCCGGGTCGTCCGACGGATTGGTTAACGGCACTGAAAGCACTCGCTCAGTCGTATTAACGCATGTGAAGTAGATATTCGATACGCCGCCCACAAGCACTCGACACGGACCACTTATCGCACTCATGAGTCGGGTCGCTGCGATACTTACTGGGCTCTGCGCGATGAAATTAGCACCACTATCGTAGAGGGTAGAGAACGACAGCGCTTCAACTCCTGAGCTTACTGAGTAGTATTGCCCATAATTCAAGGACGCCGTTATCTGACCATCCCTATCCGTGTACTGGGTAGTCGAATTGATCTGGATCGGCGCTCCCGCTATCGGAGTTTCTCGCACAGTGAGCTTAAAGACCACGGAGCTTATTGGCGGAGTCTCTGTAGCTGTTGGCGTTACCGTTGGAGTATCGGTCATCGTTGAGGTCGGCGTGACGGTCGGGGTCACTGTCGGAGTATTAGTCTGAGTGTAGGTTGGCGTAACTGTCGGCGTTCTCGACGGTGTGTACGTCGGCGTAACAGTCGGCGTCTCTGACGGTGTAGCAGTTGGGGTCATTGTTGGCGTTTCCGTCGCCGTCTCCGTCGGAGTAACTGTTGGCGTCTCGGTTGGTGTTTCCGTCGGCGTGCTAGTGCCCGTTGAGGTCGGAGTTACCGTCGGAGTATCGGTTGGCGTACTCGTCGGAGTATCGGTCGGTGTGTCTGTCGGAGTATCTGTCGGTGTATCCGTTGGTGTATCGGTAGGCGTATTAGTTGCCGTATCAGTTGGTGTCTCTGTCGGAGTATCCGTTGGTGTATCCGTCGGTGTATCCGTTGGTGTGTCGGTAGGCGTATTAGTTGCCGTATCAGTTGGTGTCTCTGTCGGAGTATCCGTTGGTGTATCCGTCGGAGTATCCGTTGGCGTATCGGTTGGCGTAGTGGTTGCCGTATCAGTTGGCGTCTCTGTCGGCGTGTCCGTTGGCGTATCCGTCGGAGTATCCGTTGGCGTCTCCGTTGGTGTATCAGTCGGAGTATCGGTCGGTGTTTCAGTTGGCGTGACCGTCGGAGTATCGGTCGGCGTATCGGTCGGCGTTTCGGTCGGTGTATCCGTCGGCGTATCGGTCGGCGTTTCGGTCGGCGTATCTGTTGGAGTCTCCGTAGGAGTATCTGTCGGAGTATCCGTCGGCGTGATCGTTGCCGTATCCGTTGGGGTTTCGGTCGGAGTATCCGTTGGGGTATCCGTTGGCGTATCTGTCGGAGTCGCTGTCGGTGTATCCGTCGGCGTATCGGTCGGCGTATCTGTTGGAGTCTCCGTAGGAGTATCTGTTGGCGTATCTGTCGGAGTTTCCGTCGGCGTGACCGTTGGCGTATCCGTTGGGGTATCGGTCGGAGTATCCGTAGGAGTGTCTGTTGGAGTCTCTGTCGGCGTTGCTGTCGGTGTATCCGTCGGAGTATCGGTCGGCGTATCTGTTGGAGTCTCCGTAGGAGTATCTGTTGGCGTATCTGTCGGAGTTTCCGTCGGCGTGACCGTTGGCGTATCCGTCGGAGTATCGGTCGGTGTATTAGTCGGTGTATCTGTCGGCGTCTCAGTTGGCGTTGCCGTCGGGGTCTCTGTTGGTGTTTCCGTCGGCGTTTCCGTCGGAGTTACCGTTGGGGTGTCCGTTGGAGTATCCGTTGGCGTACTTGTTGGTGTGTCCGTAGGAGTCTGAGTTGGCGTATCTGTCGGTGTCGCCGTTGGGGTATCTGTCGGTGTATCCGTCGGTGTATCCGTAGGAGTATCCGTCGGCGTATCGGTCGGCGTATCTGTCGGCGTTGCTGTCGGTGTCTCCGTAGGAGTATCGGTCGGCGTTTCGGTTGGCGTACTCGTCGGTGTCTGCGTCGGCGTATCAGTCGGAGTGTCTGTCGGAGTCGCTGTTGGCGTATCCGTCGGAGTATCCGTTGGGGTATTAGTCGGCGTCTGTGTCGGAGTGTCCGTAGGAGTATCTGTCGGAGTATCCGTCGGAGTATCCGTTGGTGTATCAGTTGGTGTCTCCGTCGGTGTCTGCGTCGGAGTGTCTGTTGGCGTATTCGTTGGTGTACTAGTCGGCGTATCCGTTGGGGTCTCTGTTGGAGTAATAGTCGGCGTATCCGTCGGTGTCTGCGTCGGAGTATCTGTTGGAGTCGCTGTAGGTGTATCTGTCGGCGTTTCGGTCGGCGTATCGGTCGGTGTATTCGTCGGCGTATCCGTCGGCGTATCCGTCGGTGTCTGTGTTGGCGTGTCTGTTGGCGTGTCCGTAGGAGTATTCGTTGGCGTATCCGTTGGCGTGTCGGTCGGCGTGTCCGTCGGCGTCGCGGTTGGCGTATTCGTTGGAGTATCCGTCGGTGTATCCGTTGGCGTCTGGGTCGGCGTGTCTGTTGGCGTATTCGTTGGTGTATTA
>JBIIEK010000175.1:0-6341 GCA_044237895.1 Bdellovibrionota bacterium | reverse complement strand
GCCCGGGTACAGGGGGAAAGGGGGAGAGAGGGAAGAAGGGCATGGCAGGCGGACCTGCCATGCCCTTCTGCGGTGACTTACAGTGTCTTTAGGTCGATAACGAACCGGTATCGAACGTCGCCTTTGACCATGCGGGCGTAGGCAGCGTTGATATCCTTCATTGGAATCATCTCTACGTCCGAAACGATCCCTTTTTCGGCACAGAAATCGAGCATCTCCTGAGTCTCCTTGATTCCACCGATCATCGAACCGGCTATCGAACGGCGTCGAGGAATGAGTGAGAAGGGGTGAATCTCAGGAGCTTTCGGGGGAACTCCAACGAGAACGAGCGTCCCGTCGAGTTTGATCATCGACAGTACGGAATTTAGGTCGTGCTCGGCGGATACTGTATCAAGGATGAGGTCGAAGCTCTCAGCCGCTTTCTGAACGGCATCAGCGTCTGTCGATACGAGAAATGCGTCAGCTCCAAGGCGTTTAGCGTCAGCCTCTTTATTCTTGGAGGTGCTTATGACCGTGACGTGAGCCCCAAACGCTTTGCCGAACTTTACGCCCATGTGGCCAAGCCCACCGAGGCCAAGTATCGCAATGCGACTCTTGGGTCCGACGTTCCAATGCTTTAGCGGAGAATATGTGGTGATGCCCGCGCAAAGCAGAGGGGCAACTGCCTTGAGATCTAACGATTTAGAGATTTGAAGGGCGTATTTTTGGTCCACAACAATCTGTGACGAGTATCCTCCCTGAGTTGGAGTTTTCTGGTCCTGTTCGGTGCCGTTATAGGTGAAAGAGATGTGCTTTTGGCAGTATTGCTCCTCGCCCGCGTTGCAGCTGTTGCAGGTCCGGCAGGAATCTACGAGGCACCCAACGCCGGCAAGATCGTCAACCTTGAACGAGGTTACCTTTGTGCCGACTTTCGCTACCCGGCCAACGATCTCGTGACCTGGAACCATAGGGAATATTGAGTTGCCCCATTCTCCGCGCGCCTGATGTATGTCGGAGTGGCAAACGCCGCAGTATAAGATCTCGATTAAGATATCGTTATCGCCGACCGCTCGCCGGTTGAATTCAAACGGTGCGAGTGGACTGGTTTCGTTTTGAACGGCGTAAGCTTTAGTTGGAAGCATGGTATCTCCTAAGGATTGTGAAAGTGCTGAAATCCTAGCCCGTCGTGTCTAATTTCGGAAGGGGGAAGCGAAGATTGCGCATGAGACGGCCTGGACGGAGGAGGATAGTGGCTCGTGTTGATGAGTTCACGTCCCTACATCGCCGCGGTAGTATGGGAGACTCTCTACGTAAGCGCTTACTTTTGAATTATTCTCGGCGCCACGCTTGATAGAATCCCTTCTTGGGCGGAGTTTGCGGCCCTTCTCCTTCGTATACAACCCGGAAACCATGTCGCATAAACTCATTATGAACAAAGTCCTGTTCTTCCTGCGTTGTGAAATCGTTCTCAAGGATAATGAGGCGGAAGTTCTCAAGTAAGGTAGGCTCATCTCTGAGTATGTAGTAGAGCGCGCCCTCGCAGTCAGCAACGAGGGTATCAAACGGGAGCCCGTATTTTGCTTGAAGAGCGCTCCAGGTCATCGTTTTCACTGGGACCATGCCCTGCGGGATCTTGCCAGTCGGTCCGATTGGTTTAGTGGTCCAGTAGTCCTGCATGAGTGGGACTTTGGAGAGGGCTGCGTTCTCTACATGGAACTTAAGGTTGTTTAGTTCGCGATTCTCTCGGAGTACAAGAGCGGGACGTTCCGCCGATTCAAAGACCACAAGGTTTTGACTGTTGGGGGAGAGGATGTGGCCTATCGTGCACGAGTTTCGCCCCCCATTTCCTCCTAGCTCGAGCACTACGGCGTTCCGTGGGATGAATTTCATAGCGAGAACTTGTTCGGGGTATTCCTCAAAGAAGCAGCAATGGGCGAGCTTGATATGTGAGTGCAGGACGCGAAGCTTTTTTTCTGCACTCATCACCGAGTGCGGAAGATCTTGAACCTCAGCCCACGAAGGTTTTGGGGTCGTTTCGTACTGCTGGGTTGCTGGGTTGAATATTCGGAAGATCTCTTGGCCTGGCTCGAAGATCTCTTCGGTCTCCTTGCCGTTGACGGAGGAGATTATCTTGACGACCTTTCGCGCGCCGGCAGGTGGACGATCTCCAAGTAGCTTAACGCGCTCTGCCTCATCGGCGGGTACAAATAGGACTTCGTCAAAGATGGCTATCTTTGAGACGTCGATAAAAAAGGAGCCTGTTCCAAAGAGTACCTTTGTCGTTGGTTTCATGAGAGTCCCGAAAGAATCGGCATTTCTGCCGGTAGTCTAAAGCTCTCTTGAGCGGATCGATAGCAACAATGTGCCCGATAAGGCTATTTGACCCATTCCCGTGGATTCATAAGGGTCTGAATGAGCTGCTCTTCGCGAGAACCAGCTTGGACCGTAGGGCAGTAGTCCCAGTGAACAACTGCTGGAAGGGACATAAGGATTGATTCAATGCGCCCGCCGGTTTGTAGTCCGAAGTGGGTCCCCCGATCGTAGAGAAGGTTAAATTCTACATATCGCCCTCTTCGAAGAAGTTGGAAGTCCTTCTCCTTGTCGGTGTAGGGAGTTTCCTTTCGTCGCTCCACGATCGGAAGGTATTGTTCAGTGAACGCGAATCCGAGGTCGCTGCTGAAGTTCAAGGTTGCCTCAAGATCGACCTTCTCATCTCTGCCAAGGTAATCGTAGAAGATGCCTCCGATGCCACGGGTTTCTTTGCGATGAGGAAGATAGAAATACTCGTCACATGCCTTTTTGAAGCGCGGATAATAAGCAGGTGAGTGCTTGTCGCATACACCCTTTAAAACCGAGTGGAAGTGAACGGCATCCTCTTCATAGAGATAGTATGGGGTAAGGTCAGATCCTCCACCAAGCCAACACGCGTTCCCGAGCTCAAGGTATCGCCAGTTCGCGTGAGTAGTTGGAACCATCGGTGAATAGGGGTGAATGACGAGTGATACTCCAGTAGCAAAGAACGGAACATCCTCGGCTGGGCCTCCCAACTTCGCGGCAAAAGCCGCCGGCATCGTGCCCTTTACGGCACTGAAATTGACACCGGCCTTCTCAAATACTGTACCACCCGAGAGGATGCGAGTGAGCCCTCCACCACCGTGGCCGCCTTTTGAGTCAGGTCGCTCCCACTCGTCACTTTTAAATCGCGCGGTTGGTTCCAGGTTCTCAAGGTGAGCGCAAATATGCGTTTGTATTGATTTGTAGAGGTCCGAGGCTCGTTGTGAAAGATTGGGAGGAGTGGTCATATTTTCCTATTGAGGAGGTCTTTGTAGGCATCTATCCCAAGTGCTCACACGGCGCTGTGATTGCGTCTCGTATGATCCAACTCGATAGTGTTACCCTACAGGCCATGCATTCGGTATTCCACGCCGAAGTATAGTAGCTTTACGCGAATTTCAAAATGAGTGATACAACAGTAGTTTTAACAAGTTGCAATAGATTGGATCTCCTAGCAATAACGCTGGAGTCCTTTTTTAAGTACAACACCTATCCGCTCGCGAAATTCATCCTTATAGAAGACTCTGCCGATCAAGATTGCCACCGCCAGCTCGTGGAGCGATATGGTAACAGAAATATTGAGTTCATTTTGAACACGCCGAAAGTAGGTCATATTAGCTCGATCGATCTCGCGTACAGCCATGTTCAGACGCCGTACATTTTTCACTGCGAGGATGATTGGGAGTTCTATAAGCCGAATTTCATCGAGCACTCAAAGGTGATTCTCGAATCGGACCCAAAAATTCTTCAGGTGCAGATTCGGCAATACCAAGATATCAATGGGCACCCTGTTAAAATGGATACGGTCCGTACGGTAGGAGATCTCCAAGTCGTGGATCTCGAGAGGGGGTATCTTGGAATATACGATGGCTTTTCGTGGAATCCTGGCCTGCGGAGGCTCAAAGACTATCAAGAGCTTCCAAAGACCTATAAGGAATTTTCAAATGAGGCTGCGATAGGCCATCACTACGCGTATTGGGGATTTAAAGTGTGCGCGGTTGTGAATGAAACGGGATATGTTCGTCACATCGGATGGGATCGGCACATCGAGACCGCTGGGAAGTAGGGCGCTCATGAGTCGAAGTAGCGCATCCACTGCGTAAGGATTCTGAGATCGAGCTCCTTGATGACGCCCTTGGAAAGGAGGTTGTTGTAGATCGTTCTTAGCGTCTCGTTCACACCCATCTCTTCCCGCACATCCGCGTCGATAAACTCTAGGATGGTTTCGTTCCAGACGTACATCTCGTACTCCGACTTAAAGTCCTCGGCTATGTCGTGGTCGTTCCGCTCTTGGCGGACATTCGCTGATATATACATTAGGGTTTTTCCGAGTTTGCGCATCAGAATGTTCACGATTATTCCGCGCAGCACATCGCAATAGCGGAATGAGACGGAGGATGGAATCAGCATGCTTACGAAGAGCGTTGGATCGACCCAGAAGGTATTCTGGCTATTGAAGGGGCAGACATTCTCATTCGAGATAAGGACTCTCTTGTCTTTCTTCCATGTGACCTCGTGATTGCAGGTAAGGCGAAATATGGCGTCGACATCCGGATCGTTCTCCGCGAGGCCAGTTATGACGGAAGGTTGTATCGATCCCGATTCTCGCAGCGTGAATTCAGGAGAGGTTCTAATGAGTGATATTGGATATCCTCGCGGCCATACGTGCGTGTCGTTTGAGAAGTATCTGAATATATTGATCCACGCACTTCGTTCCTCTTTGATTGTTTCAACGCGTAAGGGTTCGAGCGCGGAGTCGAAATGTTCAAGGGGTATATTGTCGTCGTCTGTCTCGTAAATGACGTCGTATCCCCGCGCTATGGCGTACAGATAGCCAAGATTCTTTCTGCCGTAATGATTATAGGGGATGAGATCGGCCAATTCAGGAAATAAGATTCGTTGTACGTCGACGCTCAGGAAGATCCCTTCAGTCGGAGAGTAGTGAGCGGGTGTCTTTTTGTCGCCGACGATAATGGTGTCATAGTCGCTGTTTGCCGTGTGCTTTTGTATCGCTTCCGTTCCGGCGTTAATCGTCGTTATGACCACACATTTCCGCTTCGGAGGAGCGAAGAGCTCGTCAAGCCATGAGCCCACGTGAGGATTGAGGTTAAACTTAATTGGGTGAACGGTGAGGTGCGCTTGCTTTTTAAAGACATCAAGGAGGTAGGGTTTCTCATTGAGCTTGGCTCTCTCCTCCTTGCTCCAAAGCACGTGAGATCGGTGAGTGTGATATTGAGAGAGGTCGGGCTCAATGAATGAGAGGATGCTCGGTATCGCCATCTCTAGAATCACGTCGTGTCGCGCGAAGATAGTAAAGAGCTTGAACAGTGCTGGGGTAAGATACCTTTTCGGAAGGTAGAAGTAATCGGCAAACTGTCCTCGTACTGTGTTGAAACCGAATTGTTGAAACTCGGGGTCTGTGAGAGCGTTCCTGACTTTCGTTTTATTCTCCTCGCTCCAATGCCAGCCGGAGTGCTCTTCAACGGGTTTTAGTCCGTCGTGGAGATTGTAATCAGGAGCGGATAGAGCGCATTCGTATATAATTTTATCGGTGGAATAAAAGTTAAGGATGTTCACGTTAATGATGTTGTCATCCATCGTGTAGAAGATGCCGTCGCACGCTGCCAGCTCATCAGCGTAGTGCTCTCGGCAGTGTTCGAAGATTCGATACACCACCCATCCGTTGCGGATGTCGAGATAGTGAACCTCGGAAAAGGTTTTTATCGCCGAGTCGTAGGGAATATCAGAGTAGAAAATAATCCTCTTGAAATAGGGCGCGTAGAAGCGGCGAAGTCTCTCGATATTGTTGCAGTTCGACGCGAAGGTGAACGCGACTATCAGAATGCTATTTGTGTAGTCTCCTCTCATCCTTGACATCTCTAGTGTGCCTCTTAACGTTGGGCAACCGTTTTATAAAACGTCATGGCTTTATCGTCGAAAATCTCATTAAAATTATGTCGGGCGTAATCAGAATCCGGACGTCGGAATGATGGGTCCCAGTCACAGTGCCCCTTATCCCGTTTGATACGCCACTCTTCGATCGTTTTACAGAAGTAATGATTTAACTGGACGCAATCGATGGGGCCGCCGTCGTTAAATATATCTGGGATCATCCTTCCATTCGTATCGTGTGTGAGTTTGCCCTCGGTAAGTCGAACGCCATGGGTGAAGAGGCGCGCAGTAAGGTCTTGGCAGCATGCGATGGTCTTAATGTGGTGATTTGGGTAACTCTGCCGCATGGTAAAGCGTTCGGTAACAGGGCGTGGGTCATAGGTAGTGAGCCCATTGTCGCCGAAAAAAAGCCAATT
>JBIIEK010000174.1:0-6381 GCA_044237895.1 Bdellovibrionota bacterium | reverse complement strand
TCTCGCAAGAGTATCCAAACATAGAACACATCGTCGTTGATGGGATCTCCTCCGATAACACCTTAGATGTCATCAGAAGCTTTCCTCATATCCGTTGGCTCTCAGAGAGGAATTATGGAGAGTCACAGGCACTGAATAAGGCTATCAGATTAGCACGCGGAGAGATCGTGTGCTTCCTGAATGCCGATGCCCTCCTCTCTCCCGGAGCCCTCGCTCTCGTGGCGAATACATTTAGATCTAATCCTTCGTGCAAACTACTCTATGGCAACACCTCTATCATAGATGTTGAGGGCAAGGTCATAAGCGAACACCGCCCGCCGTCTCAGACATCTCTCAAGAGTCTTCTGCGCTGGTGGCAGGAAAACTCGACACCACACCGAGCATCAGTGTTCATCTCCCGCTCTTTTCTTAATGAGATAGGCCCAGTCAACGAAGACCTTCCAAGCTCAAGCGAATGGGATCTCTGGTTACGCTGCGCCGCGAGATGCTCATTTAGCTCCGTCAATCAGGTTCTCTCATGTGCAACCCAAACTTTCGAAAATAGATCTCCAACTCATCACGCTGAGTGGACACACGGTCAATGGCAGGTATTCTCCGAGCACCTATCCCTCGTATCATCGAGCGACCGTACCGATCTCTGGGAGGAGTACTACGAGGCTCGACTTACAGAGTCGGCAAACGAACGCTGCGACAACCCAACGCGTTATCCAGAAAGCGACGAGGCCCTAATCGCTCTTGTTCGAATAATCGCCAAGCAAGCCAAACCTCTTGCGGTATTGGCGCAATACTTTCCCGAGGAGAATGTATTAGCAGGTGTTACTCAACAACTCCTTGAGAAAGGTTTGCAATTTCAAAACGCGAACCTTATAGCGGTTCCAGATTCATACATCCGCTCAAGGCGTCCACAGGGCGAGAAGACCATAGTCCTCGACGGTGTCTTTTTCGAACGAGCACGAAGTGGTGTCTATCGTATGTGGGCTTGTCTGCTGAAGGAGTGGTCCCTCACCCCTTTTGCTCAGCGACTTGTGGTGCTCGATAGAAGTGGATACGCACCGCGTTTTCCGGGAATCAGGTATCGAATCCTTCCTCGCACCGATACCAGTAATCTTGAACACGAGACAGCGATGCTTTCCGCGATATGCGAGCAGGAGAACGCTGGCCTTTTCGTCTCGACCTACTACACCTCGGTAGAAAGCATTCCATCCGTCATGCCTATGTACGATATGATACCTGAGAAAACAGGGATGGATCTCTCCGAGCCAGATTGGGTCGCAAAGCACCTCGCCATCAAACTCGCATCGGGATTCTGCTGCATCTCGGAATCGGCGCGCGCCGATCTCCTTGAATTGTTTCCCTCCATCAATCCAAAAGCAGCCGTTGTTACCTACTGTGGCCTCGATCACGCGATGTTCAAACGGGCCTCTCCCGAAGAGATCGAGCGAGTGCGCCTTCGCTACGGCCTCACGAAGCCGTACTTTATGCTCGTAGGTGGACGAAAGGGTTATAAGAACGCAGAGATGTTCCTTGAGGCGATGAAGCTCCTACCAACACAGGATGAGTACCAAGTTCTCGTCACTGGAAGCACCACGAATGAGAGCCTAAGCCCCGAGACGGTACGATGTGAGATCATAGCCGGAATGCTGAGAGACGAAGATCTCTGCGCCGCGTACTCTGGAGCCGTAGCGCTCGTTTATCCTTCCAAATACGAAGGCTTTGGCCTCCCAATCGTCGAGGCGATGGCGTGCGAGTGTCCCGTAATCTCCTCTCCTTGGAGCTCGATGCCTGAGGTCGGGGGCGCCGCTGTTCTCTACGCGCACGATCCTGCATCACTTTCGCAGGCGCTCCTGGAGGTACAAAAACCCACAGTACGAGCGATGCTTATCCCCGCCGGTAAAGAGCAAGCCTTAAAGTTCCGATGGGACATCGCGGCCCAACAGACACAAGAGGTTTTTGAGCGGGTACTCAGCGGGTCGGCTGCCGCGCGCACCTCGCAAGCTCGGGGCTAACGCCTCCCGCACAGGACGTGCTTCTATGAGAATAGAAGCAGCCCAGCTTTACCTCGAACGATTCCACGCCCACACAACCATATCGACCTTATCTGGCCCAACATTAGGAAGCACCGAATGGTTTGCATGTAGCCCTTCACACTCCAACCCTGCTTTTCGCATCACACCTCCAGAGGCTGGATTATCGGGATGATGCTCCGCTACGACACGGTGAACGTTTGGCTGTGCCTTAGCCCATGCAACAACCACCTGCCAAGCTTCGGTAGCAAATCCTGCGCCCCACGCCGACGGACTTAAGATGTAGCCTCCGCCCATCTCTTTCGGGGTGTTCACACCGAGCCCTACCGAGCCGATACAGGCTCCCGTGTCCTTACGAAAGATGAGCCACGCGAACTGCTTGTGAGCGCTTTCCTGGCCCGCAAAATTCGCTATCACACCCTCTAGAAACGGAAGAGCTTCCTCAGAACTCGATGCACATGGAAACGACATGTACCTCGTGGCCATAGGATCCCCGGCGTACACCCTGAACATGAGATCATGATCCCCTTTCTGCAAAGCTCGCAAGGTTAGCCTTTGAGTTTCGAACGTGGGGGGAGGTAGTTCCGTCAGGGGCGCTGTCACTTTCATACGAGGGCTTGTGTTTATCTGCTAGAATGACAATTGGTCCTGGAGCACTCCGCTCCACAGACCCCATTCTATACCATCACGTGGCCGCTTGTACCGGGAACGGAATCTACTGCTGAATCCTGTCAGGCTCTCCCAAGATCGGATCGGAACCGAGATCGAACTCCCTACCATCTGAGATACCATCACCATCTGAATCGACTTTCAGGGGATTACTCCCAACGACCAGCTCAAGATCATCGCGGAGACCATCGCTATCAGAATCAAGATTCTTAGGGTCGAGACCACGCCCCTGTTCGTAGGGATCGCTTAAGCTATCTCCGTCAGCATCTGCATACGAGATGGTCGATTTTAAGGGATCTCCGCCCGAAAGAACCTCCCCGCCGTCGGATTTGCCATCTCCATCGCTGTCCGACACTTGAGGATTCGTTCCCTTTTGAGCCTCTTGATCATTCGAAAGTCCATCCATGTCTGGATCGACCTCACGCACACGACTGTCTAGTTGATTTGAGGACTCTGTCTGGGGCACCGAGCTTGCGTCGTTGAGGTCCGAGTTCGCCCCCTCCTCTTTACTATCAGAGAAACCATCCCCATCGGCATCTCGCCACGAATCAGAACCAGCCCCCTTAGCAAAGGCACCCCCCAACCAATTGCCCCCCTTCTCGGAAACACCTGCCGCGACCTTGGCCGCCGGCTCAGCTGCGGTGTCATCATCTTTAGTACTGAGCGCGGAGAGCTCTTGAAGGAATTCACTTGAAGGGCTCGACTCGTTGGGCACTATCCCGTCGATGGACTGCGTTCGAGGCGTAACCGTCGGCGAAGCCGTCGGAGTATCGGTGGGTGTTGCCGTAGGCGTTGCGGTGTCGTCCCCGGTTGAAGGAGTCCCCGCACCAGGCGTCCTGGTGACCTTTACCTGAGCACCCATCTGATAGCTATCCTGACAGGCATCGGTGCCGGTCACCACTACCGCGATAGAGACGAGGGCCATCGTACTCGCGACTTTCTCTAAGACACCCGTTCTCGGCATACCTACTTCCTTACATTCTAAAGCCACACACCTATGTACGGTTGCAGGGTAGCGTGATAATTGCGTTCTAAAAAGAGGATTTTCAACACGATTGTGACAGCAGTCGGCGCGGCTCCACCTCGGCTAGCGTCCGGCAAGAAACCTTAGCGTGTTCCCCGTCCGCCTCCCTGCCGTATCTGATTTCGCTGAACCTCGCTCGGAGGCTATTTTTGAAAGGGTCGCTAATGACTCACGACTTCGGTCGCCGCTACAGAAGCGACGTATGAGATCAGACTTTCGACCTCGTCCGGGTTATTGCTCTTTGCAAAGTATCCTACGGCGCCGTAGGTCTGGCAGGTCTTCGCCAATTCAGGAATCCGAACCTCGCTCATCGCCACAACGGCGGGGCCCATTTGCGCCAGACACTCGATAAGATCAAGCGCCTCGTCGATGGCGTGCGTATCAACCAAAACAACCGTCGGTTTCCATGTCTCAACGGTCGCTTTTGCATCCTCTGAGCCATCGACCAGCTTGCATTCCATTAAGAACTGGGTGCTATACATCTCTGCGTGAGCCTTGATCTGCTCGAAATGATCAGCGTGATCGTCGATCACAAGGAGCTTAACCTCCTTGCGCAACGGCGCTCCTATCATTTCGCCACTTGGCATCGTTCGCATCGAAACACACCCTAAAAAGGCTACCCTCAAGGGGCACCTGCCCCCTGCATACAGTAAGGAGTCGGTTCACCAATGAGAAAAATGAAGCACAAAATGGCTACGCTGAGCGTAATTCTCGATTTTTTTTCTTCCAGTTAAATAAAGCACGTTGCCGATTCTATCTTTTTTGCATATAGTACCGGAGTAGACTGTTTCATAAAGGAATTATGAAAACGAAAGCCCGAAAACCAGCGATTGAAACAAACCCCTCGTTTCAATCGAGCACTCTTGCTCCAGTGCAAAGACAAACACTTGAATTTCTTCGCAATTTCCTTGCGGACAAAGGGTATGCCCCCTCCCTCAAGGATATCGCCGAGTTCATAGGGGTTAAATCGGCCTCAACAGCCCACTTCCACCTAGAGCGACTCGAGAATAAGGGATTCATCCGCCGAGGTACGGATGGCATGTTGGAGCTTCTCGACCGAGTAACTCCAGAATTAGGTCCAACCGCTGTTCCGCTCGTGGGCGTCATAGCCGCAGGGCGCCCTATTGAGGCGATCGAGCAGTCTGCAACCATTGAGATCCCCCCGAGCATGATCAACGGCCGCGGTGAGGTTTACTGCCTCGAAGTAAGCGGAAACTCGATGATAGACGAGCATATCTGCGACAGAGATATCGTCGTTATCAAGAAGCAAGAGAACGCCGAGGATGGGCAGATAGTCGTCGCTCTCCTGGAAGATGGGAGCGCAACTCTCAAGCGATATCGCCGATTAAAGAACGGTTCTGTGATGCTCATTCCAGCGAACCCAACGATGCAACCAATAACCGTTGATAAGGTAGCCATCCAGGGTCGCTTGATCGGGGTAATCCGAGAACTGCACTAGGTAACGTAAAACGCCTTAGGACATTTATTTCTCTCTTTAGGAAACCACTGTTTTAAGGCATCGTTACCCGGTCTCAGCCGACGCGAAATTTTAAGAGAAAATGTACTGAGTATAGATAGTAGTAAAAGGATAAGGAGAAAAACATGGACCTCTACGACCGCGATGGAAACGATTCAAATAGTGGCGAAAAGGGTAAGGCCCTCTCAAGCGCCATCTCTCAACTAGAGAAAAAATACGGCAAAGGCGCTGTCATGAGCCTTGAGACCTCAGAGGGTCAGGTAATCGATTCCTTTTCAACAGGAAGCCTCTCTCTCGACCTCGCTCTCGGAATAGGCGGGATCCCGAAAGGCCGAATTTGCGAGATCTACGGGCCGGAGTCCTCAGGAAAAACGACCCTCGCGCTCAGCACAACCGCTGAGGTGCAACGCGCCGGCGGAACCGTTGTCTACATCGATGCAGAACATGCACTCGACGTAAATTACGCAAAGCGACTCGGAGTAGATACCTCCAAGCTCCTCGTGAGCCAACCGGATTGCGGAGAGCAAGCGCTTGAGATCTGCGAAGCTCTCGTATCCTCAAACTCAGTCGATCTTGTGGTTATCGATTCTGTTGCCGCACTCGTTCCTCGGGCCGAGATCGATGGCGAGATGGGAGACCAACAACCAGGTTTGCAAGCTCGCTTGATGAGCAAGGCTCTTCGTAAACTCACCGCTATTACTTCGAAATCAAACACCACCATCATCTTCATCAACCAGATCCGCATGAAGATCGGTGTTATGTTCGGAAGCCCAGAGACAACCACTGGCGGTAACGCTCTTAAGTTCTACGCCTCCGTACGACTCGACGTCCGACGTATCGGTCAGATCAAGGATCAGAACGACGTGACCGGAAACCGGGTCAAGGTGAAGGTTGTTAAGAACAAGGTAGCGGCTCCATTCCGTGAAGCTGAATTCGATATCATCTTCAACGAGGGAGTCAGCCTCCTTGGAGAGATCGTAGATATCGGTAGCGACAAGGGGATCATCGACAAGGCTGGAGCGTGGTTTAGCTATAAAGGTGAGCGCATCGGTCAGGGTCGTGAGGGAGCTAAGCAGTTCCTTCGAGACAACCCAGAGATGGCGAAGGAGATTCGAACTCTCGTCCTCGATACGCAGGGAGCAAAAGCAGCTCAAGGGGCGCTTCAAGAAGGCTCGAATCAAGACGAT
>JBIIEK010000033.1:0-22079 GCA_044237895.1 Bdellovibrionota bacterium | reverse complement strand
CAATCAATCGCGCAAACAAAGTGTGTTTGCAGGAATTCGAATTAAAGCAAATAGTCTCGCTAGTCAACACTAGATGAACACTTTTACAACGAGGGCGGCACCGCGACCCGTGCCCCTCCAGATTCGCTAGCGGTCGCGGCAAGCCGGCGAGGCCGCCGGCCCTCCAGAAACGATCGTCGCGGGCTCTCACGAATCGCATAATTATCGGGGCAATTATTGGTGGGCCGGCGGCCTCGCCGGCCGCAGGCACAAATGTTTCGACGCCATTGCTGTCGCGGGTGCAACACGGGCTCCGAGGCCCGTGCCGTTACCTGATTATTGAGGATCGGAGCCTGCGTCCCACTTCATAAAGATATCAATATCCGTCTCCTTGTAGGGCACAAACCCCATCCGCTTGTACAACTCCTGCGCCCTATTCTTTCGGAGAACTTTGAGTTTTAGGGGGAGAGCGAGTTGTTTGGCTTTGGCGATCTGGTCTCGCAAGATTTCAGAGCCGATACCCTGTCCTTGAAACTCAGGGAGTAGTTGTATCTCGTGAATGAAGAGGAATCTATTTACCGAGCTCACACTCAAGACCCCGATCGGGGTATCCTCAAGCAAAACTATCTGAAACGGCAATGTCCACCACTCGTCGGCAAAGAACCGATCCTGCATGGTCTCATTCCAAGTGCCAAACTGTTTGGTGACAACATCGCGGTAGGCTCGGTGATGTACCTGTCGAGCAAATACAAAATCTTTTTCTCTGTCTGCGAGTCGGTATGAAATCATATGTCCATTGTGCCGGGAAACTAATGTATTTGCAGTAATAAAGAGGCCGTCACTGAGAAAAAGACTTCGGGCCTATGATCTTAAAGAAAAAAGAGGGGCGGTCTCCGCAGATAACCGTATGTATAAAACGCAAAGACGCCCCCCTTTTTTCCTATGCCCTAAGCTGCAGCAACGCGGTGCTTAGAACATAGGAACTCAACGACGATGCGCCCTAATTCCCGTCGGAAAAAGAGCTGCCTGTTCCACGGAACCTTGAGACCTCGATGCGGCTTAACTACAACGAGGTGATCTCCAGGTTCCATCAACAGGCCGTTGTCGACGGGGACAAAGGTTGCCCCCTGTATTTCGATCGGAATATTCCCGGAGATCCAAAGGTCCTCCACGAAATACTCCGCCCAGCCATCCACGCGAGATGGCTCGAAAGTCAGGGTGCAACTCCGGCGTCCTTGCCGCACTTCAATCATCCTTGCTCTCCTCTTTGAAGGAAGTTCCCTATGAACCCCCCGCACAGCTCCCTATACCAGAAGCTATCCAGGGGGCTCACAAGAAATGAGGATGACTCGCACTACCTTTTCGGAGAGTGCCGCCCACTGGAGGTATGGGGCTAACCCGTCGAAACGTCGCCTTAGAGGCTCTTTATGACACCAATCCGGCGATTCCTTGGGCATGCCGGGCGGGGCACACCGAGGCCGGTGCCCCGCCACGGTCGTTTGAGGGTCGCCGCGAGCCGGCGGGGGCGCCGGCCCTCCAGAAACGATCGTCGCGGGTTCTTACGAATCGCATAATTATCGGCGCAATGCTTGGAGGGCCGGCGGCCTCGCCGGCCGCAGGCACAAATGTTTCGACGCCATTGCTGTCGCGGGTGCAACACGGGCACCGAGGCCGGTGCCCCGCCACGGTCGTTTGAGGGTCGCAGCAAGCCGGCGAGGCCGCCGGCCCTCCAGGGACGATCGTGGCGGGATCGATGCTACGCCGCCCTTACGCCGCTTTTGCCGCCTCAGCTCGAGTGGCGCTAGACGACCATGCGCACGCAAGCCCTACGGCCAGCACGATCAGGTCCTCCCTCGTGCATCGCACACCATCGGCAAAGATCGATATCGCCTCCACGGGCATATACCGCTCATTGATCGCCAGTATGGTTGGCCCCGGGCGCTTCCTCTCAGGATTAGTCCTCAGGATCATCCTTCGAACGAGACATGTGCCCATTCGATCACAGCCAAACATCTCGGTCAGCCAGAGCGGCTGCTTCGATATCGCGTAATCAAGGCTAGCCGTAGGGGACTTCGCCTCTCCTTCTATCGCTGGCCGCTCAAAGCGAGCCGCCGTTCGCACGACAAGAAGAGCGAGACCTCGAACTGCCGAGGTCCACTGAAACGATCCGGCATCTTGATACGCCCCGCTCTGCTTTCCTCGCACAGATCGACGTACCTCACCGGTCATTTGATTGAAAATTTCAACTTCTACTAATTCTTCACTTTCAAAAAACAACTTTAACTCTCTCACAATCGTCTCCATCTAGAAAAAGGCGTTAATTCCACCGTCTGAAGGGAAGACATCCCCCCTAGGTTCCACAGGGCTCCTGCGCATTTGGGGTGACGGACTCTTGATAAATCATTCGTACAACGACGCTTAATGCTCATTTTTTCCTCTTTACGTTTAATGGTTACACACCTCTTCGCCTCGCGACGGCACGCTCTGAGAGAACTCAAAGTACACCGGCGCACGACGAGCCATGCCGCGCCAAACCGAAGTCTGGAGGACCTTAAGCTTTAGGGGGTTGGTTTTGGATTTTTTTATTTCCGAAAACCCGCTCCTTTATCAGCTGACGGGTCTTCGCGAGAATCTGTCGCTCGCTAGGAGCAAACAGGCACAAAAGACCGCGCAACCGTCGCGGGTAGGCGACGGTTGATGCCAACATAGGAATCCATGTGTTTAGGCCAGGTCTTTTTCATAGCCTCTCAGTAATCTCAGATGAGGTCGCGATTTTCAATGAAAATCGCTCGGAGGATTCAGATAAGATTTGAGCTACTGGATAAGCACCCAGAATTACAACACTCACCACTGCGGAGCAGGTCGTGTTAGTGAACCGTCTTTTTAATCGGGTCGTGAGATCGCCAGCGCTTAAGCTCAAGGTCGTAGCGGCCTAGCAAGGTTGGACAAACTCCCTTTTCGGCAAAGAGATCTCGCAGCGCCTCAAACACGCGGCAGTTGTCCTCCCATGTGCCTGCCGACCAATCTTTTATACTACCGGCGGCATGGAGGAACTTATTCCCCTCAGCAATTGTGGAGATCTTAGCCGCACAGACTACGGTGTTAGCTCGGTCGTCCTTTTGTTGAAGGCTGTGCACCACTGTTAATTTGCGCTCCCACCAATTAAGCGAGTTTGGAAGCTTCGGGGGCTCGGTTATCGCCGCGATGATATCGTGAACATCCGAACCGAACTCCGAGACTACGTGCTGCTCGATCAGTTCTATAGCCGGGTCCTTGACGTATCCCTCATAGAAATCGTGCATGATGCCGGCAGCGACAACCTCTTTTGGCTGCCCTGCGCAAGCGAGCAGTAAACCGACCTCTGCCGCATGCCTGAACATCGAAAGCCGTTCCTGAGGGCCCCAGGGCCTTGGATTTGCGCTTAAGAACAGGTTATGGGCCGACCACACCGCTTTGACCATGAACTGCACATCTTCCGGGGAGTACGGCGAAGCTCGCATATCATCCTGCTTCACCGTTTCTAAGATAGCCCCGACTATCTTCTTCTTCCTCTCGAGCCATACCTGAGCCTCTGAGCGATCAGGCTTAGCAACGATATTGAGGAGGCTCGACACACTGCCCGTTTTGGATAGCGAGCCAAATTTTCTGTCGATGTTCCGTGCAAGGAGATCTCGAGCCCCCTTCACATAGCCAGCAAAACTGTCGTGAAGCAATCCAGCGACGACGGCAACTGGAGGGGCGCCCGCTCCGAGGAGCTGGAACGCGACATCCACCGCATGGGGCATGAAGGGGAGATCCACATTCTGTCGAACCGAGAGGTTGTTCCTCTGAGAAGGTTCAAAGATCTTCGACGCGAGCTTAACAGCCCCCGAAACCGCGTGAGCTTCTCTGTGATTCAAGATGGGGCGAAGGGCCCCACGTCCCAAGACGTGCGACGATAAATCAACGACAACGGGAGGCGTGCTAGCAGGAACAGGGGGAAGAGGAGTACCCGCGTCAGTCTGCTCTGTTGGCTTATGTCCGTCTGGTGTTGTTCCCATAGCTTCTCGAAGTTTTAAGTTCGAACTTTCTTCCCGTGGCTTCTGGTCGGGAACCTTATCGGCTTCCAGGATCGGTTCCAAGCGCAAAAGAGAATTCTCACGAATTCCTCATCAAGCGAGACGACCCGCTCACACAAATTTAACAATAGCTCCGATATAGATTGCTCCTATATCCATCGGACCGTTTTAGAGAATTCGCTCTCAAAATGGGTAAATAACCACTTAGAATCACAAGCTCTATGCGCGCGCATACACAGCCTGTCATTTTTTGGTTTTTCGCCGCCCTCTCTTTAGTGAGAATCCAATCTTGCATACACTCGGCACCCAAACTCAACAAAAGCGGAGCACTCAATGACCCCAAACATGACGACCGAGAGAGGCCCTAGTCCAACGCCTAAGGCCAAGCTACTCGCCCCCGCGTCTCTGGAACGGCTGTCAATAGACGTCTCTGGACAAGACTGGTTGCCAAACCCAAACCTCGATCAGACCTCAGAAGCTGAGATCGCCGCAGTTGAGGAGTACCTGGACGGACAATTTCCCCGGGGCGCCGAAGCGTTTATCTATACGGGAAGGAACACCTTCGAGCTTGTTTCGATTCAAGAGGCGACTCTCTTTAGAACCGAGAGAGCTTTAGATTGGGAGAAGCAGCGTCGCGGGGTCTTGAATAGCTGGACCAAATCCATAGACACATCTCTAGACAACTGTGTCGTTTTTGCAGGAGCCGCGAGTCGCTCACTCGGAAATGGAATCGCCGACAGGCTCGGAATTTCCCGCGGAGACATCCTCTTTGGCCAATTCGCAAACGGAGAGTCTCGAATTCAGGTCGGACAAAGCGTGCGTGACCGAGATGTCTTCATCGTTCAGAGTATCGCTAACCCCGTAAACGTCAGCCTTGTTGAACTAGGGCTCACCGCTGACGCTCTGAAGCGTGCCTCAGCTCGTTCGATCACCGCCGTAATCCCCTACTTCGGATACTCCCGACAGGACCGCAAGGGCGGCGTCCGTGGTCCAATCAGCGCTCGCTGGGCGGCCGATGTGTACGAAACCTCAGGTATCGATCGCGTGGTCACAATCGATATCCACGCCGAGCAGATAGAGGGCTTTTTTAAAGGCGCTATGGATAATCTCGCCGGCTTTCCACTTATGGTACAGCACATCTGTAAGGAATACGGCTCGGGCAAGATTACCGTGGTAAGCCCCGATGCTGGGGGCATGCAACGCGCTGTCAACGCGAGCCATCTCCTTGCACGACACCTCACCATGAGCTCCGCCTTAGGCGAACCCGTGTTAGATACACCCATCCGCGTCGAAGGCATGTACAAAAGACGCGACAAACCAAATGAAATAGCCGAGTCAAGGCTCATCGGAGACGGGGAGAGCGTTCGAGACGCAACGTGCATCCTCGTTGACGACATAGTCGACACCGGAGGGTCCGCCATAAAAGCAGCCGCCAGCTTGCGAGAGTACGGCGCAAAAAATGTAGTCATCTGCGCTACCCATGCACTCTTTTCGAAGCAGTGCGTGGACCTATTCAGAAACACGAAGACCGCCACCGGTCAAAGAGTTGTCGATGAAGTCCTCGTAACAGACACCCTTCCCCTTCGTCGCGGTCGGGGAGATCTCATTACGGTTGTATCTGTTGAGACCCTGTTAGCCGAGGCTATCAAGCGAATCTGCCGTGGCGACGCGGCTTCCCTTCGGGAGCTAGCTGGATTCTGCGGACAGTTCGACCAATAGGAGAACGACGCGCTACGATTGACTCTTTACCGTGGAGTGGCGACTATCAGAGCGCCTGGCATTTAGTAAGGACACCTATGACCACCGGTAAACTTCTTGATGAAACAGCCACCCTTCTCATCGGAAAGAACATTCTCAGCGTAAAGCCAGGCAAGCGCCGCCTCACCATAGTAAACGGGGGGCAAACCGGGGTCGACCGAGCAGCACTTGATTCGGCCATGCACCTCATGCTGCCATGTAGAGGATGGTGTCCAAACGAGCGCTGGGCCGAGGACGCTGCAATCGCTCCAAACTATCCTCTTCAAGAGTGTGGAAGCCCAACACCAGCAGTTCGCACCGAACTTAATACTATCGATTCAGATGGGACTCTCGTTTTAAGTCGCGGAAATCCGCAAGATGGGACGCCCCTGACCGTCGAGCGCGCAAAGCTCCACGGGAAACCAACGCTCGAACTCAATTTGGATGAAACTCCGGATGTTGCAGCGTTCTGGGCGTGGATTAGCAAACACGACATCAGGATCCTAAACATCGGGGGCCCTCGTGAAAGCTTCGCTCCGGGAGCCGTTTACACCCCCACAAGAAAGATCCTCGACCTCATCCTCGACCCGACGAGATAGAACTGAATGCCACCGGTCGGCTATTCTACTGCCAATCTCTCAAAGGCTTAGGGCGCTCACGATGGCTACTCAATCACTATCAAGCCGCGCCACGAAAGCTACGTGCAGCACGTGCTGTGGACTCGCCCTCCTTCTTTCCGCGTGTCAACCGGTGCAGGTCTATCCTGGCCCCGCAAGGCCCGAGGGAGAGGTCGCTCGCGTCTACTTCAGCAATCTTGGAGCAGAGGTAACTGCCGTCTCGGTCGATGGGCGAGCAAGCCCTTCGCCTGGGCGAACGATGCACGTCCTTCCTGGCTCTCACTGGCTCTCACTCGAGTATAAGCAGAGATTTGGGGACTCGGCCCTAGCGATACACGACGGCGATACTTTTCGCGAAGATCGAACCGGAGTTGGAGCCGTAAAAGTTGGAGCATGCTCTATGCATTTTTTCATCGCAGCCAAGCAAGAGCTCTCCGTCACGGTTGAAGCCGGCCAGGATCCTTTGATCGGATCGTCCACTCCCCCTTCTATTACGATGAAAGAATTCGGATTCAATCAGCCGGTGCGCTATGAGGGTCACTGTCAGGAACACCGTCCCGTTCTTGATTTCAAGTTCTTCTAGCGGCGCTCAGCGCTTCGCAAAAGGCGGCGGCCGCTTACCGCGAAGCCGTCATGAGTGGGCGAATTGGCAACCAACTAACAATACCCTTAATCGCCGCCCACGATGCGAGGGGCTTCCCAGTGTTGTAATCAAGAAACATGTCATAGTGAATACAATCAACGACCCTCAGCTCTCGAGGGAACCGCCGAGATCCATAGGATAGTGGGCAATCACTAGGGATGATGCCAACATTATCCTCCCCGCGTAGTCGGTCTAAATAGGACTCCCTGTTAAGCCACTGAAACGGTAACCCTGCACCATGCAGGGCCAAGGCGATTCGGCACGTCTCAACGAGACGCGAGCTCGAGTCGGCACAGAGGTACACCGAAAACTCACTATCTTTGGCAGAGGACTCACTCGCAACACCGAGATCAATGTGCGTTGAATTGCCTCCTCGGTAAATCTCCCAGGGATGACCTCCAGACATTCGTCCCGCCTGATACCACTCACGAAACGCTTCCGCCGAATCAGGAGGAATCGCGAGTAATCCACCATCTCGCCCATCCGCAAATCTGCTATACAACTCTCGACCACTTAAGGACCTATCAAAGGCGCCATTCTCGTGAGTGCTGGGATTAGCGAGGTAGGCGATCCTGCAATATTCAAAGTAGGTATTCGCAGTCATCCCGAGGGAGATCTTTGGGAGATCCCTCTCAAGTAGCGATATACAAGCTCGCCCCTCCTCAGGAGAGAGTTCTCGATCGAAGCGGTTCCACTCCGGAAGGAGTATCTTACAAAATTGTCGAGAGATGGTTCCGAACCTCATCGTCGGGGGGATCGTTCGAAGCAGCTCGCGATGATATGCAATCGGATCTTGCGCGACTTTACGGTGAATCTCACCAAGGGCTTTCCGCACCTCCGTTAGCAGAAACATATCTTTTATTCTCAGGGTGCCCTCTACGTGGTCTTGCTCGCGTCGATACGCGCACTGGAGATCTCGTCCGAGCGATACATAATAGGTACCGCCGTACTCCGTCACCCCAAGTTGACGCCACCCCCCACCGGCCTTCAGCGCGACAGACCATGAACGCTCAGCAAACGAACTCTCAAACTGAAAGCTCTCCACCGCAACGACGACCTCTCTCAGTGCCGCCACAGCGAGCTGCCGATGTGGACTCCGATTCTCCCTCATAGTGGCATGCCCCGTCCCTGCACCAGGCGGCGTGGCCCTTTTCTGCCGGCAGACTATTCGATATGCCTGCGTCTAGCCAGAACGATTAGACAGACCTAAACCCGACAAGAAAAAGGGCGCTGTAAAAAGAATACCTTTCGACTCTATCGGCCTGCACACATAAGCACTGGCTATTCAGAACGAGTACCTTGCTGCCCGATGCCGCCACCCACCGTACGCTCTCCACATCCGTACGGTGTAAAGTTTTCGATGATTCCGATGCGGCGTTAATCACTAGAAACAACTATATCTTTTTAGCAGATCTGTCTCCGCGGGGCCCTACTAACCCCGATGAGAAGCATTTTTCGACAGTTTATAGACCGTTCATGTCGCTTTGCTGCTCATCCTCCAGTATAGTGACGAGTATGCCACTCGATGAATTAGACCTAAAAATCCTATTCTTGCTGGAGTCCAACGCGGACAAATCCTTTCGAGCGATAGCAGATCTCGCTCGCAGCGAGGAGCATACGGTCCGGCGGACTTACCACCGGTTAGTGAAGAATGGGATAATTACCGGACGCTCGCTTTACGTAGACACCATGCGTCTCGGCTATACCGATTTTGCCCTCTTCTTCTCTCTTAAATCGAGCAACCACAAAGAGCAGCAAAGCTTAATTCGTTCTCTGACTCAATCACCGCTCATACGGTGGGTCGCCGATGTCGGAGGCAGTTTCGACTACGCAGTAACGTTCCTCTCGAAGTCGACTCAGGAAGTTCGGCACTTTCTCGACCGCATTTCTCAGAAACATCAGGATGCATTCGTAGGCAAACAGCTTGCGTTGCGAACGTATATGATTCGGTACCCTCGACGATACCTCTCGCCTCAGACCAAGGGCAGCGATACGTTTATCATGGGAGCTTCCGAAGACACGCTTCAGATCGACGGACTCGATCGGGCCATTCTAAACCATCTTAGCCGTGGCGACTTCCACAATGACAACGAAGTGGCGAAGGAGCTTGATATCGCACCAAGCACTTTGACGCGTCGAGTAGCGAGCATGCGAGAGGCTAAAATTCTCCTCGGCGACACGCATCGAATTAACTCTCGCCTGCTTGGATACAATTCATATCGAGTGCTTGTAACCATGAAACGATTGGGGGCCGATCTCCGTCAACGGGTTATAAAATTTTGCGACAAGCAGCTACCCGTCCGAATCCTCGTAGAGAGTTTTGGCAGCTGGGACTACGAAATGGAGCTTGAGCTCAGGGACAACCGAGCAATTAAAGAATTCACCGCGGCCCTCCATGAGTCATTTCCTCACGATATCGAAAAGCTAGAGGTTATCCCGGTCTTTGAACACATCATATACAAGGGATTTCCGGTGAGCGCCTAGTAGATCAACAGCGTCACTCTCCCAATTACCCCGCTGGCTCGTTCCTCACACCGAAACAATCGTCTCTCCTTGCCGGACGCAGAAGGAGACACCCCACTCCTGAGCTACGCCGCTTACGAGTGCAGGGACGCTATGGTTTCGTCAATTCCAACCGCAGCTTCTTCTCCACCACCGGCCTCAGCGTGGGCAGAGGTCCCACTCAGCAAGGTCACCAAGACCCACAGGAAAGATATCGAGGCATACGCGGCGCGAATCTCGTCTGGCAATCTCCAGGTGAGCATACTCGATACCGAGAACCATACCTGCCACAGGGGAAATTCGTCATTGACGTAGAGCTGAAACGCACACGCGGTAAGGGTTAGAGCGATAATGGTAGGCGAGAAGGTTATCTTCACACAAAAAACAAGAACCATGAGCATGACACTCGCAAAGAGCTGCCATGAACTTTCGGTATTCGCAAAGCACGCCAACGGGAGGCCGGCAAAAGCTGTAAGGATCGCCAGGCGATATCCCACTCGCAAAGAGCCCGAGAGTCGGCTCTCCTGCATTTCACGCCAGTAGCGCCGCTGCCTAACGAGACAACAGCATACAAGGAGAGCTACTACGCCAATAATAATCTCTTTAAAAATCTCATTCATATCTCAAGAGACCCAACTCGCTTCTCCACCACCGCGCTGATGTCATTCCACCTACGCAGCATCTCAATGCTCTTTGAAAATACCCCTCTACTCAACCAAAGCCGCGTTAGGAGTTCGTTGTGGAATGGTTAGGATCCCCACATAATCGAGGCAACCTGAGGAAACCTATAGGGAATGCGGAATACAGAAGATGTCAGATACGGAGCCCTTCTCTGAATTCTAACGAATTGTGTGATTCCGTAACGGCACTTAATCCTAGCTGTTAAACTCGGCTCACTAGATCGATCCTGGTCTTATTGGATCCCATGCTAAAGCGGACTCTCACCCCTACCTATTGAGGACGCGCTTCGTCGCCACAACCACGAGGGGCTCCCCGCTCTACGCAAGAGCTTTGGATTCATGCTGAAGGGATTCGCAAGGGTCGGTAAGGCGTGCTCCGTCAGAGCCGCCTCTCATCTACCAGAGCCGGTGGCGGGTCGATTCGGTTTCCGGGGTCGGCCTCCCTGCTGCACAGCAAGGTCAAACAGCATCGAGGCGAAGATACGTTTATACAACGAGCGCTAGCATGATCTCCTGACACCTGTCATACCCTCTACACCTGTGCGACCATGGGGCGGTGAAGGGTTTCAAACAACAACTACCAACAAAACTATGCCCAGTCTGCGGCAAGCCGTTCTCCTGGCGGAAGAAGTGGAAGCTGAACTGGGACCGCGTTGTCTTTTGCAGCGAGCGGTGTAGGCGGAACAAGAGATAATCAAGTATGAGCAAACCAGTGCTGCGACTTATCATGGGAGATCAACTCAACATCGGCCATTCCTGGTTCAAGGATCCACCTTCGCAGGCTGAATATCTCTTGATGGAGGTACTAGAGGAGGCCACCTACGCCCAACACCACATACAGAAGATAATCGGGTTTTTCGTGGCGATGAGAGAGTTCTCGCAGGAGCTAATGAGTCGAGGATTCACGGTACATTATACTACCCTCGATACTCCCTCAAATAAGCAGTCGTTTACTCAAAACATTGAGGAACGCATCTCATCCGGACGATACTCGGCTTTCGAGTATCAGCAACCCGACGAGTACCGAGTTGTTGAGGCCATGGAAAGTCTGTGCGAACGCCTCCCAGTTCCAACAAGGAGATTCGACACCGAACACTTCCTTACCACTCCGGAGCAATTTCAGGCGATATTCAAGGACCACAAACGCTACGTCATGGAGATATTCTATCGCGAGGTCAGGCGGACCACAGGTTTCCTCATGAAGGGGGGCAAGCCTATCGGAGATCAATGGAATTTTGATGCGGAGAATAGAAAAAAATTGCCTGCAGGGATAACTCCACCACCTGCGATTGAATTCCCGAGGGATGTGTCATCAATAGTAGCAATGCTGACGGAGGCAAACGTTAAGTCCATAGGCACAGTGGACCCAACGCGGTTCACGTGGGCGGTCTCTCGCCATGATGCACTAGAGGCTCTTGAGTATTTCTGCGAGCACCTACTTCCCGAATTCGGGTCCTATCAAGATGCGATGACTACGGAACATCGCACACTATTTCACTCAAAACTCTCCTTCGCCCTTAATGTAAAACTTATCTCGCCCCGAGAGGTCATTGAGGCGGCGATTGACGCTTGGGAGAATAGCAAGGGAGCTATCTCCATTGAACAGATTGAGGGTTTTGTTCGCCAAATAGCTGGCTGGCGCGAGTTCATGCGCGGAGTCTACTGGACTCATATGCCACGGTACAAAACACTGAATTTTTTTGGAGCAGATCGGCCTCTGCCTCACTACTTCTGGGACGCCGACACCAAGATGAATTGCGTGCGACATTCCGTTCAACAATCGCTCGATGAGTCATATGCCCACCATATCCAGCGACTCATGGTGACGGGCAATTTCGCCGTTCTGGCGGGAATTAATCCCGATGATGTCGACGCGTGGTACCTGGGTATCTACGCGGATGCGGTTGAGTGGGTTCAGCTGCCAAACACCCGCGGGATGAGCCAATTTGCCGATGGCGGCATCGTCGGAACCAAGCCGTACACATCAAGCGCCCAATACATCAACAAGATGTCGAACTACTGCTCAAAGTGCTTCTATAATTACAAGGAGAAGTTTGGGGAACGTGGATGCCCCTTCAACACTCTGTACTGGAGCTTTCTCTCCAGAAATCGCGACAAGCTTGAGAAGAATCCTCGCATCGGAATGGGCTACCGCTTACTTGATAAGATGTCACCAAAGGATAAAGCGGCCATCGAAAAGAAGAGCGAGGAGATCCTAAGCCGGATAGAAGAGATCTAGGTCGCGGTTTCTCATTTGAACCTTATATGAATTCCAACGATGCCGACGAGGCGGCTCCATTCGATGGGGAGCTCTTATGCAGGCAATCTCGAACGACGCAACGAAGACCACAACCTGCAATAATATCAGGTGGTTGTTGGCTTACCTCCCTCATTTCAGCCACTCCGATATCCTTGTAAGAGCACTACCGTCAGCGCCACAGCTTCAACCCGATGCAGCTTAGATACGCGGCCATGTATAGTCTGCAATCTGAAACAACTTCGTAACGTTATAGGTGGTTGACACTCTATAA
Organism: Bdellovibrionota bacterium; assembly: GCA_044237895.1. Classification (GTDB taxonomy): domain Bacteria; phylum Bdellovibrionota_C; class UBA2361; order UBA2361; family OMII01; genus OMII01. Next base: position 9,332 of record JBIIEK010000033.1, on the reverse strand, counting down.
GAGGGCCGTGATTTAATGCTCCACAGAGCGGTGAGACCAGGAACCCTTTCAGTCAAAAAACGGGGGGAGAACTTGTGAGGCTCTTTCCCTGCATTCTGCGCTTCGAGAGCATCCCGAATGCTCCGATTTTCAAGACGTTTCCCCTATGACCACAAACTCCCCTACCGAACCTCGCGCCCGATATTGGATAAGCGTACTCGTTTTGATGGTAGCCGTGACCTCCGTGCTTGCCTACTTGAGCAACTCCTGGATGGTAAGCTGCATCGGTGATGAGTGGGCAATTTATCAAAGAGCTGCAGGTGTTGCGACCGGCCCTCGATCCATAACGGGCGAAATATTTGGTCCGTTGAGCATGGGATTGTGGGGCGTCCACATGCCTTTCCTCACTTTCTGCCAGGGCGCTGTGATGTACTTGCTAGGGATAGACAATTTCGGCTGGAGAATGGCGAGCGTCCTGAGCTTTGCGCTTTCAATTCCCCCCCTTTTTATTATCACGAGCATTCTGACCTCAAAGAGAGCCGCTCTTCTTGCCTGCGCCCTCATGGCTCTCTCCTACTATCTCTTAGCCGAGGCGTTATGGGGCTACGGATGGACAATGCTGCGCCTTTTTAGCTTATGGCACGCAGCTTTTCTGGCTCTATTCCTCAAAAAGCCTTCAACTCTATCCGCGATCGCTTTAGGGATAGCGCTTACCCTCTGTTCGTTAAGTGGTGCGCTCTGTGCATACATCACACCGCTAACCTTTTTTGTGTTGTTCGGATTTTCACTCCTGAGAATTCAACCTCGAGCATGGCTCTACAGCACGCTCGTCGCGGTAGTTTTTCTTCTCACTCATACACTGCCTATTGAGCTTTGGTCCCGCACCGACGATCTAAAGACCACGCTGCAACTCACCCTCTCTAAGACAAGCCTTGGGCCGGTACTCCAGCAATACTTTGGAACGGAGCTATTTCCAAAGGTCGAGGGGCAGGCTCGAACCATCCCCGAACTTACAGCTCTCCTCGCAACACGTTTCGGCGAGACCATCCTCGCTCCGATCACGATGATTGGTGGCAGCCACTACCTATTCGGAAAGGTTATCAATCCGATTACAGGAGGATTGGCGATGGCAGGATTGGCTCTCGCCATCCTGCTCTCGCTCCATTCGTGGTCTTGGAGACTGGTCCTGATCTTCTTCCTTCCCGCTGCCATTCTGGCTGGGGCCTTAAGCCCATACAGCCAGCCAGCGCTCACTCGGATGCATTTCCTCGTTCCCTTCTGGGCACTTCTCGCCGCATCAGCGGCAGAAATCCTCACTAGCCGCCTCCCCCGGTGGGTATTCTTCGTTCTCGCGACCGCTCTTGTCGCGAGCAACGCATGGTGGGCATACGATAGAGTTTTTATTAAGCTTCCATTCACGCAAAGGTTTACTCCCCAAGCTTTTGCCGTACAGGTCCTTCATGCGTATCCGGACAGAAAGGTCGCATTCCTCTACGGAAATTGGCACCCTCTCGAGTTCGTTCTTGGCCCCTATGGACTTAAGGAGCGCGCGATTGAAGGTACGCCCACGAACAGCGATGAACTTTTGGCCACCGTCATCAAAGACCCCAACACCCTGGTCGTTATACCGCCCGAATCTTCGGATTCGATCGACAACATCCAAGCACGAGTTTGTGCGGGCCGCTCACAACAAGGATGTTCCTGCAGATCGTGTGGCGGGTTGGTGAAATATCCATTCACTATCTGTGGATCGTTCGAATGCACCATTCCGCGACCGCCCCCAGATATGACATTGCTGCCTTAAATAGCTCTGCTGCTCTGAGCTTAACTGGCAGCCGACGGAGCATCGACGATAATAGCTAAGCCGATCGGTTCGCCCCGTAGCCCTTCCAGCTTCTCCATTTTGGCGGATGGAAATCGTTTTAGAATAAGGGCTCCCTCTTTATCGAGGCGCTCTTCCTTAACGAAGAAGACTACGGGACCAGAGATCTCACTAAGAACTTCTGAATCCAATTCAACCAACTCTCGGATTTTGCGCTCTATGATATACGGGAACATCATCTGTCGAGCCGCCCGAAGCCTCCAAGAGCTATCTCCAACCGTTACAAGAAGATACTCATACCCTGGACCCTTCTCGTAAATTTTTCGACCTATGGCGGTCATCGGGTCCATCAAATTTGATCGAACGGCACCTCTCTCATACTCGAGGTACGTATTCAGATTCCAAATCGGAGACGCCCCGATCACAACCACGGAGACACCACATGCGAAAATCGTCCCCACTCGCTTGCCATATGAAGCGAACATCTCCCTAAGCCCATCGAGTGAGCGACCCATAGCGATTACAGCGACAAGCGCTGTCGTTAAAAGGCGCGTATGCCACGCTGTTCGCGTAAAAGAGCCTCCGATGACTAGGGTTATGATCATAAAAACCCAGAGAAGAAAATTGAGCGAAAGGCCTTCAAAAAGGAGTACCGCCAACCCTATAGCGCACAGGACAGCCTCAAAGGTGTTCAAGCCCGGAGAGACGCTTCCCTGAGAGCTGTGGTCACCCTCAAAAAAGAGCCAACCAAAGCACCTAAAGAATTGGGGTCCGAAGGCGGAATGCAACTTGCCCAAAATGCCCGGGTAAGGGGAAGGAATCGGATCCATCGATCCAGCACGTGGGAAGATATTTCCCGGATAGATTATCCAGCCCTGAACGAGCGGTGCTACCATCACAATAAAACCCGCAGTCGCCAAAGCAAATCCTGCGTACCGAGAAAGAACCGCTCGTGGATAGCGGAGCAACGCGAACATAGTGCAAATCGCTATGGCAGCGGACGCTGTTCTCGGTGCTGGCCACTCATACATCGACATTCCAGCCCAGAAACCGAGAAACGCCCACAAGCTCGGAAGGTTGCTCTTCCAAGCTAAGACGAAAAATGTGATGACAAAAAAAGCTACAATATGCGCCGTTCCGTTGGTCGACATCCTCGCGAAGTGAATGTACGCAACGTTCCCCGCTGCAAACAACGCGGCCCAAAATCCAAGCCACGCACCTCGATACGCCCTGCCGAGAAAGTACACCGCCAGGACTCCAAAAAGTCCGAACATCGCGGGTCCAAAACGAAAAGCAAAAGGGGTTGGGCCCAAAGCGAGCACCGCAAAGATGTCAGGAAAAAGCCCAGCAGCGGGCACAGGAGTATAGCCGTTTATCCAGAAATCGCTCTCTACGCCGGCAGCGATCCTCCAGGCCCAGAGCGCTGGCACCGCGAAATCAAAGTGAGTATTTATCGGCACCCGAACAAGGTCATAAAAAAGAGTTGCGCTTGTGACCACACAGATAATCGCAAGAAACCCCCATTCCCGCCTCACCAACTCTCGTAAATTATGACGGAAGGAATATGCATCGGCCACCGCAAGAGATAGCAGAAGCGCGAGGGCGCTGAACCACATCGCTGCTTTTTTTGTGAGTAGTAACGGATCGATTCGAATTCCGATTATCAACCAACTCAGTATCAACATGGCGACAACTACGAGAGCCACGAATGAAGCTGGTGTCTTTGAGCTATATTGAGGCACTCTCAACCCGAACATCGGGAGCTCTCGCCCCAAAGCTTTCCTCCTCCATCGTTGAAGGATAAAAGCAAACACAACAGCCGCTCCAAGGTATATGAACCCCAAACGAATCAAATTTTCCTGCAAAAGCAGATCACGTTGGCAGAGGTAGGCCACTACACCCGCAGATACCATAGCCAACCACGCAAAGAGCGCTGGTGGTTGCACCGACACGTCTTTTAGAGAGCTGGAACTCCCGTTTTGCGCACCGTTATCCTCGTTAGTCTTGGCCTTGGAGATCCTTTTAAGAACGAAAAAAACCAAGAGAGCAAGTAAGAACGCGCCTACGGATACTTTTCCGACACAATTCCAATCGAGAGCGACTTCTTTTGTTTTTGCTACCAACTTCGGATCGGGCCAAACCTCGCCTTGGATGCGCTGGTATCCGAGCACGAGCTGATCGCTTGCAGCGTCCATGGCCCAAACCCGTGGAGACACCTCCACTCCGAACTGCCCAATTTTTTTCAATCTCTCATCATACCTGGCGAAGTAGCCATGCTCGACCAAGGAAACAAAGCCTCCCGTCGAATCGGAAAATATGAACACTGGAACATCGGAGAGCTTCCTACATTCACGAGGGGTAATAGTGTTCTCAGCTAAGGCGATGGTGCACATCTCAAGCCTAGCTCTGCTCCATAGAACAAAGTCCTGAGGGCCCTGCAAGATACTCGCGTACTTTGGTGCTCCGTTATTAAGCAGGTCGGGAGAAACTGCTATCGGCACGATACTATTCACGCTCAGATCTACTACAAAAAAAGCACTAGGCGAGCTTTCGTCCTCGGCTCCCGTCACAATAAAACGCCCATCTTTGCTGCGTAGAATGCTTCTGAATATCTTTGGTATCTTGGAGCCATTTAATGGCACAACACGCCGAGTTGTTGAATCCAACCTTACAAGCCCAACAGAACGATCCAGCAAGAGAACGCTCCCCGATTCCAAGAGAGCAGCCCCAACAGTGCCATCCATTGGGTCAGGCACGTTCCAACTCTGCACCTGTTCAACGCGAGTAGAGCTGGCGCTTACGAGCACTACCTCATGCCGCCCTTGATCGACGATCAGAGTTCTATGAGGCGCGACGACCTCCACATGTGCAATCTTTTCAAAGCCCCGTATTCGGGTGCGAACAACTCCCGAGAGGTCCATAAACGCGACCTCTTCCTTGCCTTGTGATTGGGGAGATAACTTTACGACCAGGGGCTCCTTCCAAGGTTCCTCTGCCCAGGCCGTAAGACTGGAAAGCCTCCCTAGAAGGACAAGCGTCACGCAGATAATCCAACGACTCATTACTACCTCTCGTCACGAATAATACTCGGGGATGACGTGTCATCAACCCGTCCTACGAACACTGTAACCCCTAAAAGAGTCGTTAGGAGCCCGCCTTCCACAGAACATCGTTTGCAAAGCTCGCGCTTTTTTCACTGTACGCTTTGATAGATGAAGCCCGCTTTAATGAAGATGCTCTGTAAGAGGGGTTGACGAAGCCCCACTGCCAAAAAGCACGATGCGCCCCCGCGGTGTCGATACAATACTCATAGAAAGTACCCGACCAGACCGCCGTCCCATGAAAACACCTCGTATCCAAAGAACACCCTCAAGGGCACGCGGCAGGTATTCCCCAGAAGGCATCAAGCGAGCCCGCTCGTACCCTACTGTCGATTCCTAGCAAATGCCGCGCTCTCAACATTGAGGAGTAAACACTACTCAAGCGCGTAGTAAGCCCGTAAAAGTATCGTGCTGAACCAGAACTGCCCGTGATATAAACCGATGCCGGCGCTTTGAGTTTATTCAACAGCCCCAGCCCCCTATCAAAGCTTATTCGGCCCAAGAACAGAGGTAGCCATGACCCGAAATAGAATAGGTTTACTCGTCGCACTAGTCACGGTGACCGTGACAAACGCCTCTCTATTTTTCAGGCGATGGAAAGAGAACTCTCTATCAGAGATCCCCCAAATTATTAAGCTTCCCGACGCCACCTCGATCCTCTCCGGCATTATTTTGGGGCTATTCCTCAAGACACTATTTTTTCAAGTTAAGGGTAAGCACTGGGGAAGCGCTCTCTCCCTCATAGCAGGAGCTATCGTCGTTGCCCTCGCAATTCACTCAATACCTGTACTATCGGGGCTAGGAACGCCGACCACTCTACTACTCGGGTTAGGCTTTGCGTTCTCTCTGGTTGCATACTCGTTCAAAGAATCCGACACGCCTGAAACGTCCAAAAACCTCCCCTTTTCGTTCCTTCTCTTTTTCGCGGCATCTCTAAACTTCTATCTTCTGGTGGGCCCATACTCCACTCACCTGCCTTCATTCATACAATCCAATCCAGAAGAGTTTGGAATCAATTTGCAGCGATTCTATTACACCTCTACCAATCCTGAGATGGCTCCCGTCCTCGTTCTCATGCGCGCAATCATAAATGGCCTCCTACCAGCCCCAACAATTAACGCGATGGCCCTCTGCTCGATGCTCATAGTCTGCTTCGGTCTCGGACTAACAGCTACCGTCGCTCGCATGGTGTGCGGCCCGGTTTGGGGATGGGCGTTCCTCGCCTTGGCGTGGTCAGACCAGTGGATCAGCGCCCTTGCTCTAAATTCGGGAACGATCGCGATGCCGATTGTAACCACAACGACCATGCTGCTCGTTATAACCTGGGCAACTCTCCGACCGGCGACCCCTCTCTCAAGAAGAGAGGCGCTAACTCTTGGAATCACGTTGATGGGGCTCACTATCTTTTCACTGTACTCCTATTCAGCCGCTCGCTTCGCATGGAGCGCTGGATCCGGTCTTCTAGGGCTCATCCTTATCGCTCGGCGCGTGCTGAGGCCAAATACGCAAAGCCTAAGGGCGTTATCATACATGGCGCTGCCAAGTATTTTCGTCATCTTTTCCATCTGGCTTATTATCTTTGGCGCGAACACCACAAATTTCAAATCACAACTATTCATTGGACCACTGCCCTCTGCATTTATTAAGGATAGGGCTACCGATCCTCGAAAATACATCTCCGTGCATGACAACGATGTCCCGATCTGGTGGGGCACCGGCCGTGTAATCAACGACAACGTCTCGGTGTACTATCAAAGAACCCCTTCAGAGATCGTGGCCAAGGCCTTGGAGCTCTTGACGAAGCTCGCTGGCGGTCCACCGACCCGCCCAGAGGTGCCGCTCTTGGCGCTTATCGGTATAATTCTCGGCATCACCAGCTCTCACGGAAGCAGGAGGCGAGTAACTGCCGTAATCGGTACCTATGCGTTGATATCCGTCGCCCCCTATATAATCGGCCAAGATCTTTCAGCCTACCGAAGAGCGTGCGGGTCCAACATGGTAGTTTCGCTCCTTGCCGTCATGGCATTCTCCTTTCACGGTCGAAGCGGAGCTTTGAAGGCGCTGTCGATAGCACCTGTTCTCTTCTTAGCCTTTGCAAAGGCTCCTGTGGAACTAACACCACTACTAAACTATTCTTTCTTCGACCCTGCTTGTATTAGCTGTCAGGGGGGTGGAAACGTCATCGTCAAACCACTCTTCAACAATCCCACGTACCAATCCGTACGACAGAGACCAATACACTTCGCTATCCCCCTTGGAAGGGCATCTAAAGCTTTTCGACTATGCATGAAGGACGCGATTAGATCTTGGGAGGTACTCTCTGAGTCGCCAAACGCGAAGGTATTAGAGGTCCCCGCGGACAAATTCATGGACGCGATAGCTCAACTTCCGCGCGGCGATATTATTGTGACCCTGTGCGGAAATCCTTCGTCGCCCACATACGAACTTCACACCATCTGCGTTGGCACCTCAGAGATGGCGAAAACTCTTGCCGAGATCCCTCAAGGCGGCGTAGAGAAAAATGCACTTTGGGTAATTAGCGAGAGGAAGTAGAAGGCTCCTGAGTCACCTTGGGTGGAATAGGCTGGGGAGTCTCGCAGCACCTGCCTTCTGGTAGTTCGTAATTTCTTGAGAATATCTTCCGCCTCAAGATGAACATCTCTCTGATGGTGTTCACTATATTTTTCACAGAGGTCGCAGACCCCGTTCCGAACTCTCGAGGAAACGTTTGAATACCAACCTCTCCAACTCGATACCCTTTGAGCATCGTTTTAATAGTTAGCTCAGCCCCAATGAACGGGCTTGTCGATTCAAGATGAACCTCCTGTAACAAACTTCGGCGCACCATACGCAGCCCGGTTGAGATATCTCGATACGGACTTCTAAACAGGTATCGCAAACACAAATTGTATATCCATGATATCAAGACGCGCTTACTACTGTAGGTCCGTACGTACCGAAATGTGATAATGAGGTCGTAAAAGTCTCGTAATTTACAAAGCTTTTTAAAGTCACAAACGTCGTATTCATCATCCCCATCGGTGAAGCAGATCCACTCGTACTGGGACGCTGCAAAGCCTGTTCGTAGCGCCACACCATAACCAAGGTTTTTTGGATGATGAATTACCCTTACGAGACCGACGTGCTCTGCGGCTAGCTCATCCGCGATCTCGCCAGCTCTATCGGGACCACAGTCATCGATAATAAGGACTTCGTATTTGTTCGCTATTTCTGGGAGCAGCTTGAGCGCCTTCTCGGTAACCCGCCGCACGGTCTTCTCATCGTTATAAATGGGAAAGAACAACGTCACCCCATCTATTTTTTGAGACCCCTGCATACCGCTAACCCAGCTGAATTATATAGTAACTTAAGAATGCAAGGCCGCCTGGAACTTGGGCCCTACTCAGCTAAGATGCAGGAAACGCTCTCGGCAGTGCGCTCGAAGGCACCGGCAGATATAAAAGCCACCGGCAGCCGGCAACGCCGTTTGAATTCAAGCCCTCCTTGATAAGCTTGGATCACTCTTTCACTAAAACCACCTCCATCATGGCGCCGCGGCGAAAGCACCAACTGATCAGAGCGACTAGAATCGCCGGAGGGGTAAGCAGAAGCGCTATGGCCGCAGTACCAATATCGCTCAAACGCCACGGTGTGGAGCGCATCAAGAGGCTGGTTAACCGGTTCCCATTTCCGAACACATTATTGAGCACACTCTGCACCCACCCGTAAGGATCGTGCTCAAGCGACGCATAATCAACAGAGTGCACCCTGAGCCCCGCTTTCCTGGCTGTGACATCAATCGATACCGGACTGAAATGAACGAGGTGCCGTGGGACATCCAAGTGAAGCCAATTGCTCTTACCGTATCGAGCCTGCCAACTTCCGAAGTTGGGAACACCAACGACGATTGATCCCCCATCAGCCAAAAGTCGTGCCGCTCGCGAGAGCTGCGCGACCGGATCTTCAAGATGCTCTAGCACTTGAAACATCACGATCAGGTCGAACTTCTCCTCCGCTGGGATGGCATTTTGCGACTCAACATAAACTGTGATCCCCAACTGCTCCCTGGCAAAACGAGCCATCTCCTCGGTTCGCTCGGTGCCGGCGACCTTCCATCCATAGTCGCGTAGGGCATTAAGCATGAAGCCATCTCCACACCCAAACTCCAACGCGGAACCTATGCGGTTCACCCTTCGACACCACCGAGCGATTCGACGCCGATAGAAGAACGTAAGGGTTGCTATCACCAAAGGGTTGTAACGTCGATAATATCTCGGATAGTGCGGCTCAAGATCCACCGGCACTGGTGAGGTCCATGCAAGATGACAGCTCGAGCAATCTAAGACCTGAAAGGGCTCATTCGTGATATAGTCCCGCGATTCAGCATATACAACCGACGCTGCGTGCAGGCCGCATACCGGGCATTCGTG
>JBIIEK010000032.1:0-22215 GCA_044237895.1 Bdellovibrionota bacterium | reverse complement strand
GGAGCCAGGATTTGAATGACGGGCAGGGCGTTCCCCCTGCACCTCCGATATAGTTCCTATTCAAACCTGGCGGAGCCAGGATTTGAATGACGGGCAGGGGTCTGCCCCTGCACCCGTAGACAACTTTCCTATTCAAATTTTTTCCTATTCAAACCTGGCGGGGCTGGGTTTTGAATGATGGTCGGGGCGTTCCCCCTGCACCTCCGATATAGTTCCTATTCAAACGTGGCGGAGCCAGGATTTGAATGACGGGCAGGGGTCTGCCCCTGCACCCCTAGTTAACTTTCCTATTCAAATTTTTTCCTATTCAAACCTGGCGTGGCTGGGTTTCGAATGATGGCCGGGGCGTTCCGCCGTTATCGTTACAACCCTTCCTTTGACAGCTCCATATATAATCGCCCCTGACTGACCAGGTTCCGGTCCAGGATTACCTTTGGAATGGAGTTGGATCCGGTTAGTTCGTAGACCTGATGAAAGAGTATGCGGCCAGCGTCGCTGTGCTCGATATCGATCTTCACAAAATCGACTCCGTTTGAGCGCAGATTGTGCTCAAGTGATTTGCAGGCGGGGCACCACTCGGTAACGAGGGCGATAATACGGGTTGAAGGAGCTGCATTGACCCGTTCTAGGAACTCTCTCCGAGCGCCTTCGGTCGCAAATATCTCGATTGGTGTGAATGAGCGGGTTATGTACACACCGATCGCCAGAGAGATTGCAATCCACGGACCGAACCGGGAGAGAAACGAACCGATCTTTTGAAATGCAGTTTTAGGCTTTCTGTTCGGAAGGGGTGGAAATGGTGGGAGCGTTCTCTCTGTCATATTCGCGCCTATCATCCACCACTATGAGCCTTCCCGCCATGCGGAGTGAATTGCATCTGAGGTCAATGGTAAGATTTTTTTCTCAGAGGGATTGTTGCGTACGATTTCTCCTTTCGCGAATAATTCGTGGCCCCTATATTATCGCGCATGAATCTTGCTGAAGTATTAGATAATCTTCCCATAAAGCAGTTGGATGTAGCCCAGGTAGTTCAATTAAACGGAACCAGCCCGGTAGTAGCTCAGAGACCAACTTCAGAAACCGCTCGTCTAGAGGCATTGCTCAAGGACACTGAGGATCTTGGCACCATGTCGCCGGAGCTCTTGGAGCGAGGTATCGACGAGAATTTCTGGTATCATGTGACCCCGTTTCGCAGTGCCTTGATACGCTCGTTGGAGTTGCCGACGGGTTCGCGGATCCTCGAGATAGGATGCGGAGCAGGAAACCTTACCCGCTATCTTGGTGAGCGGGGGTTCCAGGTAGTCGCCCTCGAGACGAGTGAGGCGATGGTGGAGTGCGCGCGTGCGCGGTGTCGCGACCTGATGAATGTAGAGGTTGTCCACGGCTTCGTTGAGTCTGTGGTTGCCGACGAGAGGTTCGATTTCGTCATCTGTGTAGATCCGCTCCTTGTTTCCAGTGAGTACTACAATCCTGGAGTTCAGCTCTTTGCCCTTTGCAGGAATTTACTCAAAGCCACAGGTTCCTTCATCCTCGCGGTTGAGAATCCTCTCTTTGCTCCAGCTGCTGGGCACGTTGAGCCTTCTCAGGATCACGTTCGAGGAAAAGGGGCTCCGCTTGAGGGGTTGAAGCAGTCTCTCTCCAGTGCCGGTTTTACCGGATGTGAGACCTTCATGACCTATCCAAATCACGCGGCGCCGCAGCTATTGATTGAGACAACTACAGCTCGAGCTCGTCGCGTTCCTTGGATACCCCTGGTCAATGAGCTCTATAATTCTTCGGCTTCAAATCGAGAGGATATCGATAATTGGCTTAGGGCTGTATCCGCTGAGAAGATTGAGAACTCTCTTGCTCCAGGATGGCTTATTGTGGCCCACGCTCACACCGTTCACTCGATCGTGTGGAATGGTTGGTCGGTAAAGAGTTTTGATCTTTCAAAAGATGAGTCTTCGATCGGTGAACGGACGAATGCTGAGGGGGTTTCTATGACGAACCTTCCTGTATATGACGATATTCTTATTGCTCGTATCAAGGAAGCGGCTCGTCCGCAGCTTAACTCCGTTAAGGACTACAAATTTTCGCTGCGTGCGGCTGATAGTCGTATCTCTGAGCTCGTTAAGCGTGAGGAGATCCTTCATGCTACCTTCTCCGACTCGGAGAAGCGGCTCAAGCGTGATCTCACTGATGAGCGTGAGCTCAAACGTGTTCGCGAGGCTGAGCTGGACCTCGTACTTAAACAGTACCATGCGGTCGGCGCAATGTGTCAGGAGATGCGACAAGAGGGTAAGGCTCTTCGCGAGATGATAGGGGAGCTCCGCCACAAGTATCAGACCTCTGAGACATGGGCTTCTGCTCTTGCTGGTCGAGTCGCGGATGCCGAGACTGAGCTGTATACAGTTCGCTCATCGCTCGTGTGGAAGATGACATCGAAAATCAAAGCGGTAAAAAATTCAATCAAGGAAGTTCTCTTTAGTTGACAGATCTCCGTTTCGAGTATATTTCTATACTCATATGGAAATGCAACAAATCGAACTTTCAATTCCTGCAGACCGAAACACGCCGATTGCAAGAATGCGCTCGGCGCAAGTGTGCGAAATAATTGATTTTCAAAACGAGCTCGCTCGTCGGCGAGGAGTTGTCGTTGAGAAGAAGCTTACGACGCCACGTCCATCGAACGGTCTGCGTTCTATAGCGCCTGAAGATGTTGAGCGGTTCCTCAATCAGCTGAGAGGAGAGGCACTTTTAATAGGGGCGCTCTCGTATGACCTTGGTTTGAGGCTCTCTCAGCTTCGCTTCTTAAGGGTTCGCGATGTGAATCTTGGTGCTCGTGTGATCGAACTTTCGGATGGCCGACGGTTGATACCGGGAGCGATCTTTGAGGACCTTAAGGAGCATATCCACGAAAAATTGTGTGGTTCAGAGGCGAGCGCTGTCGCCCATAAGAGAGATCAACTTCTATTTTCTCAAGGGGCTTTCGAGAGCGTGATGCTTAACTGTCTATCGTTCTTTGCCGCGGGGCGTGAGGCGACCCCGGAGAGTGATTTTGGCGTGCGAATTAAGGACAATTTTCTCCGTGTCATGGGGTGGTTTCACACGAAAAGAGCAGCCCGACGTGGTGGACGGGTTGATTCTCCTCTAGGGCTTTTTGATAAGGGTCCAAGGATAGTTCGCCGAGACCGAGGGGGGATGGTGAATTCCTACTATGTATGGCGAGCTGTGTAGGCATTACAGCCGGCGGTTCGTCTCGCCGGAGGTGTGCCTAGGCGGAGCCTCGACGGCCTTGCATATACATACAACGTGGAGTCCCGTTAGGTCTCGTCCGCGAGCCCTTTGTTGTCAGGATGTAGGCGTTATTGGAAGAGATATAAGCTCTCCTTGAACGCACGTGTAGATAGCCTCTTGGCCGACCTTATTCCAAGGAAGGGGGGCGTTGATGATAGCGAGAGATAGCCCCTCCTTAGAGGCGAATTTGTCCCGACATAACGCTCGACCTACGCCTAAAAGAACGTGTGCTTCTGGACTAGGCATGGAATGCATGACTGAGTATCCCCATTCATCGAATTGAAGTTCTCTCTCATCTCTATCGACCTCGTGCAGTTTGGATGTAAGTGTGTCTGGTAGGAATTCGGTAGAGCCTTTTATAAACCCATACCCTCGTGCACTGGCGCCCGCATAGACCGCAAAGGAGAGGTACGAGTTCCAAAGACCAACGTATCCGAAGATAGGAAGGATCCCACAGAGGATCACTATGAGTCGACGAAAAAGCGATTCGCCTGGCCACAGGATGAGTCGGGAAGATGGAGTCTTGTGCCAGAAGAGCAGTACTACCGCTCCCATCATAAACAAGTTCCACGGGAGAACCGAAGCGTTAAAATGGTTTGACGAAAGGAGTAGGGTTATCCCAGAGTGGAGCGCAAGAATTCCAACTACGCCGAATCTCGCCAGTCTGGGTTGAAGCAGTAAGAGGGCGAAGAGGATCTCTAGGAAGGGAACCGCTCGGAAAAGAAGTGTTGCCGCGAGTAGGGTGCTTTCCGAAGCGCCAGGGTCCAAAAAACCGACCAAGACCTCTACTACATCAACAAAATAGGTGTACCGAAGCTTTTGAAAGCCCGTCCAAAAGTAGACTGCTACCAGGATGAATTGAAGGGGCGGAATCACCTTGAATGCGCTGGTTGCTCGGCCTTGAGCTCTCCATTGAATGGCGAGGGTCGCATAGAACAGCATGTACACAAAGACCCAAGGATGGATTCGATTCTGGTCTTGCGCCCAGAGAAGGAGGAATGCACCGACGATACCAAAGGCTGCTACGCTGGATGGGCGTAGCATGGTGCCTATGATAGCCCCGATGAGCAGGAGCATGAAACCAACATCAAAAGGGGATGAAAATTGTGGAATCGCCGCAGAGAGAGGGACGAGGGGAAACTCCCTCGAGTTTATCCATAGTGGCCACGAGAGAAAGATCGCCGTGAGAAGGGTACTCCCCAATAGAATTCTGAGCAGGGGGATCTCTCGGTTGGAACGAGAATCGTCGTTTGCAATGTGTGGAGTAATGGGGGGCAGGGCTGAAAGCATACGGCAGCAGCGGGCTTTAAATCGGGGAGATCGCTGCTATAAGCATAGTACGGACGCTATCGCTCCTGGAAGACGGCACTTTTTCATTTGCTGTGCCGTAGTGCTCACACTACACTTGACGAAGTTTAAGTATTAAAGGCCCTTCCAGGTGTCAAATTCCTCCAGCCAAACCGTTCACGCCGTTGAGGTAGATGTCCTCAACTATTTCAACATCATTCTTATGATGTTGTCGGTGGCCATCGCGGCATACGTCCCATTTGAGACCTTCCTTATTGCCTATGCGGTGCTTGGGCCGTTGCATTACCTCACCGAGATCTCGTGGTTGCACGATCGTGGATATTTTACCAACGGTTCTCGGGATTGGATCTGGCTCGTGCTCGCTACGGTGGTGATGTCAGTTGGTTTTATCGTTCCGGTTGGTGCGCTGCCTGGAATTACTATTTTTAGTATCGGGTTTACCTTCGCTGTGTCCGCGGGAATGGTCTTCACCACTTCCAAGCCTGGTAGAGTTCTCTTTGCGCTCATTGGAGCTGTTGTGGGGGGATTGGCGCTTACTTGGGAGCCCTTTTTCGGTCTCTTCGCGGTTCTTCTACCAACGCTCATTCACGTCTATGTTTTCACGGGATTTTTTATCCTCTACGGAGCGTTAAAAGGGAGGAGTTTCTCTGGCATACTCTCGCTCGTTGTCTTCTTGAGCGCTCCCTTCGTTTGTCTTTATGTGTTGAGTACGCCGAGCGAGTATCAACCCTCGGAATATCTGCTGAATGCAGCATCTCCGTTCAACGGCCTCGGCGATATGGTTGTCGGGTTTTTTGGACTCCCTGAAGATCGGAGCGGTGTCCTCGCGTTTATGCGACTCATGGGATTTGCCTATTCCTATCACTACCTCAACTGGTTTTCGAAGACTCGAATCATCAACTGGCACAAGGTTTCTCGCGCTCGTATCGGATTAATCGGTTGCGTCTACGTCGCCGCGGTGGGGTTGTATGCGATTAATTACCAACTCGGGTTCGTCGTTTTGCTCACCCTTAGTATGGGGCACGTGGTGCTTGAGTTTCCTCTGAACTTCAAGACCATCGGGTACCTTATCGGCGATGGTTTTAAGGGGCGAGGAAAGCGAGCGTAGAGCTCGTGTTGTGGTGTTTGCTAACACGAGGAGCGTTGCGATGCTAGGAATTACCATGGCAGCCGTCGGAGGCCTACTTTTTAGTTTTGCCGATGCTGGTAAGAAAGCGCTTACCACGACCTTTTCTCCCGAAGCTATTATTTTGATCACGATGACCTTTGGTATCATCGTTAACCTTGCCTATCTTTCGTTTGTTGGATTCCCTGAAGTGGATTGGGCAGCCTCCCTGCTACCCGTCCTTGTTCTCGGAATTTTGGGAGCTGTCGGGGAGGCGCTCTTCATGTACGGGTTGCGCGGCACGGATCTCTCGCTTGCCACTCCTTTGCTTGCGTTGACACCCGTTGTTGCAGGTGTTTTTGATTACCTCCTGTTCGGACACCTTCCGTCTTCTACGGGGGCGCTCGGTGTCGTTATCATCATGCTTGGCGCATATCTTTTGAGCGTCAAGCGCCCCCTTCGTAAGAATGTTCTGATGCCCTTGATTCGATTGTTCACCGACAGGGGCTGTCGATATATTCTCCTGGCAGTGTTGATAGGGGGATTGCTATTCGTCGGGCAGAAAATTGGGTTTCCACACAGCTCTCCGGTTCTGTTCGTGACATTTACGTTAGTTGTTAACTGGATAATCTTCGCTGTGTTAGCGTTCCGATTTGGTTTTATCGTCAGGGACACGGTTTTTAACGCTCGAACGGCAGCGGTGATTTTTGGAACAGGGCTGACGTGGGCTGGGGGGATCACTCTCGTTTGCTGTTCGTTTCACTATACCCTTGCCGCTTACGCGAGTGGTGGACAACAACTTCAGATTCCGGCCGCGATTATTCTTGGGGCGGTTTTCTTCGGGGAGGAATCGTTCAAGCAACGGTTGATCGCGGGACTGCTGATGGGGATAGGAGTCATTGTGATGGTCGTGGATGTGTCGTGATGAGTGGTGTTACCCGTAATTGAGTACGCGATCTGGAAAGTCCGAGAATACTCCGTCGACTCCGATGCTGCGCATCGCTGCGATGTCGGCAGGATCATTAACCGTGTATACAAACACTTTAAATCCGGCCTCATGGAGTGTGCTGACCCTTCTCGGAGTTACGGTGTCGAGGTGGAGATGCACCGAGTATGCCTTAATGGCCTGAGCCATCGGAATGGCATGAAGCGGATAACCATAGAGGAGGAGTGCAACGGGGATCGTTGGAGCGTGTTTTATGAATTCAAGGATCTCATCATGATCAAAAGATGAGATGAGAAATGTATCCGGAGCCCATCCCATGGAGAGTAGGTTATTGAGGTAGTGGGCGGTTTTTTCTCCGGTGCCGTGTCCTTTCAGCTCTACCTGTGCTCGTGCAGCACCTCTTATAAGGGAGAGCACCTCGGAGAAGAGAGGGATATGCTCTCCCTTTCCTACATCCAAGGTTCTTAGCGTTGAGAGTTTCTGATGTTCAACCACACCGCTTACGCTGGCTCGCCTCGAGAGCGTTCGGTCGTGAAACACGACGAGCTCGTCCTCAACGAGTCGGAGATCAAATTCGATCCACCGGGCACCTAGCTCTAAGGCTTTTGAAAAGCTGCGCAGAGTATTCTCAGGTTCGTATCCTGAGGCTCCCCGATGGGCTAGGCATATAAAGTTTTCGTCTGATTCAGGGCGCATAGATCCGTAGTATATCATTACGTCTCTTACGGTTCCCAAGACCCTTTCAAGAGGCGTTTTCGATGGCGTGCACTAGGCCGGGGGAAAAGATGCGTTCGGTAGCCTTGAACGTGAAAACTCTTCTCTCGACCAGGGCGCAGGTCCAGAAAAAAAACCTCAACATATCTCGGAGGATACGCCCGAGTTGTTTGTTCCCATGGCTGGTGTAGCCCACACTCTCAGTATGGTGGCGACGGAACCTTTTTTAACCGCCCCGCTAGATCCTACCAAGCCCTTGGTCTATCGTGAAAGGTATAGATTTCGGGGGGTTAAAATAAACGCCCCCGATCGTGGTATACTTGGGTCTCAGTTGCCAGATCCGTTTCCGCGAGTTGTAGCGCAGTACGTATGACGAAAAGTTCACCACTCTTTCCGCATGGACGCTGGCTCGTATGTCGACCCAAGGACTACGACGTGCGTTATCAGATTAACCCGTGGATGGATCTCTCCCGAACTCCAGAGAAAGAGCTTGCTCGCGAGCAATGGAATAACCTTCATCATCACATCCTTCGTCTTGGTGGATGGCTGGAGTACGTTGATCACGCTGATGGGTGGCCCGACATGGTGTTTACCGCGAATGCAGGGCTTGTTCGCGGACAGGATGTCGTTCTCTCCAAGTTCCGGTATCCAGAGCGAGCGGGGGAGGAGGCTTTTTTCAGTCAATGGTTTGAAACGAACGGTTTTACTGTTCATCGAGTGACTCGGGGTTCTTTTGAGGGAGAGGGGGACGCACTGTTCGCGGGGAAAAAGCTCTTTTGCGGATACGGCTTCCGTTCTGATAGAGCTGCTCACGAGGAGGTAGCTTCACTGTTAGGGGTCTCGGAGCTGATCCCGGTGCAACTTCAAGATCCCCGTTTCTATCACCTGGATACCTGCTTCTGTCCTCTGACTGCAAACCTCGCGTTGGTTCATCCAGGGGCGTTTAATGAGCAAGATCTCAAGCAGTTAGAGCAATCTATTGAGCTAATTCGAGTATCGGACAAGGATGCTGTACACTTTGTATGCAACGCCGTCGTGCTTGGAACCGATGTGGTGCTCCCGGCGGGGTGCTCGTCAACGTATGAGGCGCTTGCGAAGAGGGGCTTTACATCCCATCCGGTAGCGTTAAGTGAGTTTATAAAAGCGGGTGGCGCGGCTAAGTGTCTCTCGTTAAAGCTTGATAACAAAGGCGTATGAGTCGGTGTCGCATCATCGGAGTCGCAGGTGGAACGGCCAGTGGAAAAACCACGCTCGCCCGTGATCTCCATCGGGTTGGCGGTTCGGATAAAGTGCAAGTGATCGCTCTTGACTCGTATTATCGATGTCACAAGCATCTCCCGATGGAGCAACGCGCCGCAATTAATTACGATCATCCTGACGTCTTTGAGTTTGATCTTCTTCGCAGGCATCTCGACATTTTGGTGTCGGGAAAGTCAGTTGATGTTCCTACCTATGATTTTGCGACACATTCTCGCGCGTCGGAGACCATGCGCATCGAACCAACGGATGTGGTTATTGTAGAGGGCATCTTGGCGCTCCATTATCCGCAGCTCCGTCAGGTCTACTCGTATTCGGTGTTTGTTGATGCCTCAGATGAGCTGCGGTTCGCTCGTCGACTTAAGAGGGATGTGCGGGAGCGTGGCAGAACGGAGGAGTCTGTTCACCTTCAGTGGAACCAGACGGTTCAGCCAATGCACGTTCAGTTCTGTGCACCAACTCTGGATCTTGCTTCAGAGCGAGTGAGCGGTGAGGTGTGGGATGATGTGGTCGTAGAAAATCTTTGGGTCAGTATCCGTTCTGCGCTTGGCTAGTGATACGGTCGGCTGCCCGTCTCGCCGGGGCCCCGCCGACCTCGGGGTCGAATATTTCATGCGATTGATGTCGTGGGTTGCGACAAGCCGGCGGGGCCGCCGGCCCTCCAGGTACGACCGTTGCGGCTTCGTTGGAGGGACTGTGGGTACAAGGTAGCGAACGAGGCGTTAGCGTTCAGAGAGCACCGCTTTCGTACTGTTATACCCAAGCGTGATCGACTTTGGGGAGATGTCGTTTTTCGCATATTTTGCTTGAAACGTTTGTAGTATTTCGAAACAGTTTATCCCCGAAGGGCTTGGCACTTCGCACAGGGCTCGGAGTTGCCCTTGCATCACGCCGAGAATCGCAACCGAAAATTTTGTCCTATCAACGGTGGTTTGGAGGAATGATTCGATCGTTCGTGTGTATGCGCCCCTCAGATCTCCCTCCTGAATGGAAAGTAGATTTCTTGAAAAGGTTAGTGCTTGAGGGGTCGCCCCGAGCTTAAGAAGAGCATCTATCTCGGCGGTCTTTTCGGCATTCGATATAGTATACGCGGTAGCCTCGCACGTTGAGAGAATCAGTGCTCCGTCGGGGGGATACAGTGCGAAGGGATCGGACGCTCGTTGTTTCAGCTCATCTTTCATGTGGTCATACTCTTCGCTGACCATAGGACATCCGGCTTTGAAAAGTTCGCGGGAGTAATGCCACCAGCACCGATCGCTTCCAGTCTGTCGCACGCAGTGTTTGAAGAGGGGAAGCTCGTTACGCCACAGGAGGGCAGCGTTACTCGTGATGACGCTATACACCAAGCACAACCCGCTCAATCCGAATATCCATCGTGATCGATTGCTGGTGATAGACTCGCTCCATTCTCTCGGAGATTTAAGGCACAGGGCTGCGCCCGTGAGAAGGTACGGGAGTGGCATAAAGAGGAATCGATCTGCCATCGTAAAGTCTTTTCGGCCAAAGGTGAAAGCGAGTTGGGGAACAAAGAGAAGAGCGCCAAGAGCGAGGAGGGAGGTGCCGGTATGAATGTCCGACTTTTTACTGTATCGGATAAGAAGATATAAGATGGCGGCAAGAATGCAGAGACCAATCGCGTTCTGCGGCTGCTGTACATCGAAGTATATGGCTTGCTGTATCGGCGCCACTAATTGCCACACGGCACGACCAAGACCGAGCACACCGTTTGTGATCTTAAGAGAGATAAGTTCTGCAGTCGCGGACTCTCCAACAGCGTAGTCTTTATTGTGAGATGATTGAAAGGAGAGCCACCACAGTGCGATCCCAAACGAAGATAGGAGGAAGCCGTAGAGCTTTATCGGAGATTTTTTACATTGAGGCCACAACATGTACGCTACCCACGCGGGAAGGAGCATGGCCGGGGGGTGTGATAGGAGGCTCAAGGCATACAAGAGAAGGAGTATGGTGAAAACCTTGCCAGAAACGGTACCCAGTCTAGCCCTGGTGTTGATGGTGATGCTAACCGCGATAAGAGCGAAGAGCGCGGCAAGCAGATGCTTACGCGATATGATCCACTGGAGCACCTCTACATTGATCGGATGAAGTGCCACGATGGCGGTAAGAGCGAGGGCAAACGCTGGAGATACCAGCCGTGTGAAAAGTCTCCACGCAGCGAACACATAAGCGCAAAATAGGAGTGTCGACGTCATGACGAATGTTTTTACCCCGAGCGTTTTGCTTAGGTAGAAATCAAAGAGGTAGGTGAGGTCTCTTACGGGAAAGGAAAGAGAGTCCGGCTGCCATAACCGCTTCGAAAAATAGGTCTCGATAGTCATGTTTTCGAGAGGGCCGACGTATGTAAGGTCATCAAGGTCAAGTAGGGGGCGATGAAATGGGGAGCAAAACCAGAGATGAATTATGCACAGAAGGATAGATAAACCGAGAAGAACGGAGAGGCTCGCATTACGGGAGGCGTCGGTTGGAACCTTCGACTTTTTTGAACTCTGTTGTTTTTTGCTTTTTGCCACGAGTCATGAACGTTCTTAGTCGGATTCGTCTGATTATAGGTGGCCTGTGGCGGGGTCGAAATAGAGGAAACGCTCGGGGGCCCGTGTGCTGAAAGCCTAAGCTGACCCAAAGAGACGGAGAAACCGTTTCGAGTCAACAGAGGCGCGCTTTTTACACCAGGCGAGGATCCACATCGACGGGTAGCCAAGGTGAATTTCGATCTGGTCTGGCGTGGAGGGTAAAGGTTGCAGGCTGTTGTGGAGGTTCCATCACAGCGTCCTTTACCCATCTCCAAACCGGCAGGGGTTCCTGTTCTTTTGGGAACGCCTTGATTAGCTCTCTCTCGGTTCCTTCCCAGATAGGGGTAGGAACTCGTAGGACTCCGATTCTCACAAAAATAGCGTAAGTCATTAAAAAACCTTTCTGGCCTTTTTGGGCCGCTTAGGAACTGGGGATTGTAGGTAAAAATCGGTTGGCAAGTAAAGATGCGGAAAAGTCTATTTCAAACAGGTTAGGCCACGGATCAGGGGCTGAGTAGCTCAGGATGGAGTGCTAAACTACCGGTGCTATGGGGCTAGCCACTAACACCGCTCGGTCCGCGCGTTTCGCGGAGATACTCTCTCACGAGGTTTCTCGACTTCGGTCGAATTCTGAATTGCTTTCGCTGTCAGGAGAGCGGCGCATATCTACCTCAGCAGTGAGGGAGGCATTACAGCTGCGTGATGCTCTTCAGGAGCGCCTCCATCCGAGTACGGATCGGCAGATCGTGAAGATGGGTTTCCTTTGGCATGCGGAGTACGCCGATCTCTTTTGCGATACGGTAGCCGAAAGTCTCTCGCGGGTCGGAGTCGTGGCCCACAACCTCGCGATGGATATGCAAGGACGTGCGCGCAGCTTTGCTAAGGCCTTGGGGGTCTCATGTGTATCTATTGATCTCTTATGTTCGCGCTTTCGCGGTGATGCGGCCCCGATTCACGTAGATTATGGCGAAATACTAAAGCACGCGGACGCTGGAGCGGCTTCTCCTCTCGATGATCACAGGGCATTTTCATTTATAATGCCCTACATTGGAGAGGGAACTCAGTACCTTCCCCATCCGCGCTCGCTGACCGAGCAACGATTGCGAGAAGCTATTATTTCGTCCGGACATTCTAAGGGTGGGCTCTCCGATGCTTTAACCGGACACATCGATATATCGCCGGGCGCTTGGGTATCTACGAGTAGTACTTCGTACACGATCCACCGAAATGGTCTCGCAATTCATCGCTCCCCCTCCTCAGAGAGCTGTAGGCTTGTGCTGGCGATAGATGCGTGTATTTCGACGGCTGACAAGGAGCGGCCTCTTCAAGGTATTAGGGAGCGGATAATTCGTAACCACAGGGTCGTTCGTGCTCTTAATGCGGTTTGATAGGGGCGTATGTTTACGAATCGATATGTAGTCAGAGAGTGTCCGGTGTAGTTTTTGTCAACGCAGAGAGGAGAGCGAGGAATGATATTATCAAATCGAGCACCCAATCAGACGTCCTTACCGGCGCCTCGTACCTCTTGGAAGGTTACTACCGTTGAAGATGTCAAAGGTCTTCTAAACCTGCTTGAAGGAAGGGATCCGGCATGGCGATTTCTTGAAGTTCGTCAAATTGATGAGATGAAAAGAAACGTCGAACGCATTTTGCCTGAAGCCGAGCGGCTATCGGCTTTGAACGACATCAATCCATCTCTGTCGATTATTGAGCGGGAGATAGCGCATGGTAGGCAGATAAAAGCCCCTTTTCTAGCGCGGGAGCTCTGTGTCGCGGCTGGTGCCCGAGAACGCGCCGAGCGATGGGAGTCTGGGCAGGGTAAGGATTTCGGGGACGCCCCATTTCCCTTGCGTTTGCTGCTCAACGCTCGGGTTCGACAACCGAGTAAAAGGTTGAACGATTTGCTGAGCTCTTCGACGTCTTCGCGCATCGATGAAGCACTCTGTACCGCAAGACTAAAAGGGTGGATAGAACATCGGCCGGGCGAAGGCCCTGCGTTATCTCCAGATGCTCGTGAGCGAATTATCGGTTGTTTTCGATCGGGCTCGGTAAGACCGCTTGGCGCTGAAAGTTTGCCGTGTCTTTTCAATGTCTCTGCGCAACGGTGGGACCTTGTAGGAGAGAAGATAGCTCAAGAGGCGCTTCGGGACGTTCAGTTTAGATCGAGCGTTTTGAGCCATCCCACCAGAAAGGAACTCTCAAGAGAGCCATTATCAGTACCCAATCAGGAGTCCCTGTCCCTTCAATCGAAGACCCCGATCGTGGAGCATGCTCTTGAAGTTATCTCAACGCGAGAGCGGTATTCACGAGAAGAGGTGGCGCGAGCGGTTCAAGCAGGATTTGCTCTCTTACATGATTCTTCGGTAAGAGCCACCGCGTTGCCAACTGAGATGGTCAAGAGCGTTGCGGCGATGTTTGTTCCTAACCAAGAGGGGCTAGGTCCAACAAGGGGGGGGGAGTTTTACCTACGAACCTTCATCCCAAGCTTAAGGTCTATTCCGTGTGGATTTGAGTCGTGGATCTCTCCTCTTCAGGCTCTTTTGGACCCAAAATACCGTGAGGGGTCTAGACTCCGAAATAGTATTTCCGGGTTGCAACGGGAGCTTGTGTCGTTGGTTGGTTATTGGTTCTCTCGCGATGATGTACCGGTGGGGATAAGAGAGGATCTCAAGAAGATTCTCGTCAAAGAAGCGACCTCCGTGAACCCACGCGCGTTAATTCAAACGTCGATGTATTGGATTACAAAGAATCACTCGTCTTTCTCAGATGATACGTTGCGACGGGTATCATTGGATCTCCTCGCACGACAGGACCGGGAATACCTGTATCATTCGCTCTACATCAGTGCAAAGAGTGAGCGCGAAAGGGGGGCCGAGGATATGATCGGTAGCCTAGAGATGGTGACCACCCTTTTACGAGAGAAGCGACTAACCTTAGACGATGGTGTCGCCGCTTTTCGAGAGGCTGGGATGTACATCATTCGCCGGTGTAGGGAGGAATCCAACGGTTTATGGAGAGCGCAGCAGCGAGAAACCGAGGCGCTCATGGCCGGTGTGGATAGTCTCTGCAATGGGGCTGCTGAACGGGATTGTCGCGAGGAGCTGAATCGCAAAGCCGCTGAGCGACGGACCGCTGTCAACGCGAAGGTGTATGAATCTCAGCGTCGACTAAAGAAGTTCGGGGAAATAGCCCGCAAATATTCATCACTCAGGGGGGATCGACCCTAGGAGCATGCCCGGGCATAACGTGTGGCCCAGGACGGAGCCTGTGGGCATCGGGTCCACACCTTCATCAAAGGGCTGGACGGGACTCCTATTTTTTCTGTTTCTCAGACTTTCTAACTCTTTCAAGCGCTTCCGCCACCTCCTCATTGCCACGTTCTGTGTATCTCATGGTTATCCTTACATCACTGTGGCCGAGCGCTTGCGCGACGAGTCGGATATCGCGGGAATCGTCGAGGAGGTTCGTCGCATAGGTATGTCGGAGAAGATGCGGATGCAATTTTGTGTCGACTGAAAACGATCGAATAGCGCGCCAGACGCTCTTCGGGCTCAGTTCAAAACTCTTTAAGTCTGCAGAGGATGCGCCGTATGAGCTAATGAAAAGCGGTAGCGACGCATCCACTGAGGGGCTTAGCTTTGGAAAGAAGCGAGCGAGTTCATGAGTGCGGGCGGTCAGGTAGTCCTTTAGAGATGTACGCATCTCGGAGGTGATATATACATCTCTATAGAGTCTTCCCTTGGTGCGAACTTGTCGTATCCAATCAAGCTTATCGCTCACCTGACTCATTTTGAGCGTTCTTATTTCGTCTGCTCGAAGTCCAGTATCGAGGAGTAAGTTCAGTAGGGTTTCATTGCGAAAACGGTTGAAAGAGTTTTTTTCGGTGCGAGACGAGGCGGCCTTGTTTCGGATCTCCTCTACCTCTAACGCGCGAATAGATTTCGGTTTGCGAGGTTGGATGCGAGGAGGCTTAACGTCTCGCGCTGGATTGACGAAACCTGGAATTCGCTCCGAGAGCACCCGCCCCATATGCTTAAGGGTAGCAAGGCGTCGAGAAACTGTTGTAGGTGCCTCGCCTGTGCGCAGCGACTCGTCTATGAATCGTTGGGTCGCTGAGAAATCCCAATCCTCGACCGTTAAGAGCTCTATCTCCTTCGCTCGCTTGTACCGCTTAAGGAACTCTAGGAACTTGTCCGTGTCGAGCTGTTTAGCACGGGCAGTATGCCCGCGGCCTTCCGCGTAAAATCTTAGGTATTCACCCACAACGCCTGGCAATGGCATCTTGGCGACCTTCTTGTCGGGTCGAGCTTCGGCGAAGAGGTCCGTTGGTTGTGAAGGCATACTGAGTAGTAGTGTACGGCACAGGGCTGGAGAAGGGCTAGGACCCAAGTAGGGCTTTAAAGGGGCGGGGCGGCGCCTCGTACGCCTCAGTTAAGGAGGGGGCTGGGAGGGATTTGGGGGGATGTTCGCAAAACCATGACAAAAGCCCTCGGAAGGGATTAGACTGAAAGTCTATGAATAATGACCCACTTATTACGGGATCGCTGGGTGCTACTGTGCGAGTTCTTGAGTCGGCTGTTCTCGCCGCGGCCGAGTACCTTGAGCATGCTGCTTCATCGGGAGTTGCTCTTGAGGTCAATGTGAAGGCTGACCGAACGTTGGTCATGAACCTCGATCTTGAGAGTCAGCGCAGGATCTTAGGTGTATTACCCCAGAGCCACCCGATAGTCGCCGAAGAGGATGAATCCTCTCATGCATTCATCGACAAAGGAGGGAGCTATTTCTTGGTCGATCCTTTGGACGGAACTACCTCGTGCAAGCGCTTCTTCGGACAGAAGGGTGGGCACGTTGGATACGGCCCCCTCGCGGGTTTCGTGCAGGATGATGTGCTCTCAGTAGCGGCCTTTTATAGCGTGCCTCATGGAAAGCTCTTTACCGCAGTGAAGGGGCAGGGGGCTTACGTTTCGACTCCGGATTTCTCAGGGGCGGGGCGTTCAATAGATCGAGTGAGATTGAGGCCTTCTCCCTGCACTTCCCTGAATCAGGCAGGAGTTCTTTTTTTTATCGGGCATAACAACGAGTCTAAGGTTATGCAGTATCTGAAAAACAGGAACGCGATAGAGAATATGTATCGCTTTGGAGGGTTCGCAAACGATTGCGCGCGGCTTGCTCAAGGATTTGAGCAGATGAGTATTCAGTTTTCGGCAAAACCGTGGGACTTCGCTGCGGTGCTTCTCGCTACTGAAGCTGGTCTCGAGGCGTGGATGGATCCTCTTGGACGCCGCGTTCCATTCTCTCAGTGGCGTATTGAAGGTAATAATCCGCTTATGATTATGCATCCTGGTATCCGCGACGAGGTGTTCTCCTTGCTCGATACACTTCGGTAGGTACTTTTCAATGACTCTCGTTCGGATGGACCCGCATGGGCACCTCTATGATGCCTATTCAGTCAAAGCATGGTGTCGCGCTGCCGTTACCAATCTTGCGGCAGGAAGCGACGCGTTGGCTGTTGTGGTGGTTGTTGACCGACAAAATCAGGATTCGCTGGCGCGCCTAAGACGAGAGGTTCCCTCGTTTGGTTCCTGGAAAGACCTTCCTGGTAGTCTCGCGGGTATGGCTGAAGTCGATGGTCAGAAACTTCTCGTGGTTCAGGGAGTTCAGTACGTATCTTTAGAGCGCATCGAAGTGTTGGGGCTTGGTGTTGGGCGAGTTCTCAGCGACGGGCTGACTACTGGCGAGTATATCGATGCAATCATTCGGGGAGGAGGGGTCCCGTGTCTCCCTTGGTCTCCCGGTAAATGGTTGGGGGCGCGGGGTAGAGTGGTTAAAACGTTGCTCGAGACGCATTCCCCGTCGACCCTGGCGGTTGGGGATATCGCTATCCGTTCAGTCCTTGGTCCTCCTTCCGCCCTCCTTCGTTATGCTCGGCAACGTGGCTATCGGGTGTTTTATGGGACGGATCCTCTTCCATCGCCACGAGATGAGAGCCTGGTTGGGACTTTTGGAGTAGAGATTTCCGGAATCTCCTTTAGCGATGAGTGCGGAAGAGTGGATACTATTCTTGAGGCGATGCGTAGTCCCGAGGCTGCCTTTAAACAGCTAGGTAAACGTAACTCAGGCTGTCGTGCTGTTGGGCGATTTGTTGGGCAGTTTCTCGGTCTTTAGCGCGCAGAAAAAGAGACGGGGGCTGAAAGCCCCCGTTGTCTCTTGAGACAATACTTTTTGATGGACTACTTAATGGTCTGGTTGCACAAACCTTTTACGCTGCCATAGCATTTCCCAGCATCCGGAACCTCGGCACACTGTGTTCCCTTGAGCTTGAAGAAGATCGCCGCTGACCCGGTATTCTTCACCGCTGTTCGACGAAGGCTGGATGTCTGCATAGAGCAGCGGAAACGACCGCCGGCATGTCCGTGAGCGCTTGCCCATGGGCAGCTACCGATTTTTGTGCCCTTTGAGTCATAGATCGTGGTGCTCGAAGTCGTATATCGCTTGTTCATTATGAGAGTCGGCTCCTTACGGTATCCCACGAGCGGAGTACCTACGCCACCAGCACGAAGCGGCGCTGAGTTCTTGTAGATGAAGCTCCCATTTGGAAGGGTAGTGGTGCTTGAGCATGCCGCTATCGCGGATACGTTCACTCCGCGACGAGCAGCGTTGGCATCGGTTGCGAATGCAAGGAGCGGAAGACAGAGTGCGAGAATAATTTTTTTCATAGTTCCTCGTTAATAAAATCATCCCCACCCATTAAGAGGGGAGTGCTGTGCTGTTACGTGCGTGGGATACGAAATCTTTTGGAGGCTTTTGAACAACCACTGCCTGTAGGATCCCACATCAATAGTTTAGGGAAACTCAACCCAGAGCACACTAGGAAATATGTCTAAATAAGGTTTTTTTAGACATTCTGGCGAGCCCCTGGTTGGTATAGGCAATAACGAAGATACGTTCTTGGTCACATCGGCTTTTTTTGCGACCAATTTGGTTCAAACGGCATCTTAGGGCCGTCGTTTGAGATCTACGAAAGTAGGGGCCAAGCGGGCTCCTGCTGGGTTGAGCAATGGAGCGTTCCTCCCCCCAAAATCCAATCCCCACAGTGGATGCCTATCACTTTTCGGCCCGGGAGATGCTCCGCCAGGATACCGAGCGCGAGTCGATCCCGTTCATCATTGTATGTTGGAACAAGAACGATCCCGTTTGCGAAATAGAAGTTTAGGTAACCTGCGGCCCATCGTTGATCGTCGCAGTAGCGGGGCTCAGGGAAGGGGAGTTCTATAACTTTTAATGCCTCTCCCTGGGGAGTCTTATAAGCCCGAAGGATAGAGATATTTTCTCGGAGCTTTTCGTATTGCTCCTTATCGTCTTTGTCCGCTGACGCTACGACCACAGTTCGGGGAGCGATAAAGCGAGCCACGTTGTCGATATGACCGTGAGTATCATCTCCACTGACGCCCCAGGGGAGCCATATTGTGTGAGGGGCTCCAAGGTCGTTTGCGAATAGTGATTCGTAGTCCTGCTTGGTGAAGCCTGCATTCCGTTGCTGGGTCTCTGAGAGGAGGCACTCCTCGGTGACCAGTATTAAGCCATCCCCACTCACGTCGAGCATTCCACCTTCAAGGACTGGCTTGCCTTTTTGAAAGGGCTCACGTTGAAGATCTATCTTGGATGCCTTCGCGATAAAGTCGGGGATCGTTTGGTCCAGTTCAACTTCGGGAAGCGCGCCCCATCCAGTAAAGAGGTAAGAAACCCATCCTGGTGTGTCTCCTACAACACCAATAGGGCCAGAGTCGCGGAGCCAGGAGCGGTTATATGGGGCGCGGTGAATGTGAATGTCTCCGTTGATCTGTTGTCGCGTAAGGCGATCTTTGAGGTCATCCTCAAGTGCATCGGTATGACAGAGGATATTGACCGTTTCGACCTTGGAGACGTGCCTTATAAACTCACAGAACGCCCAGCGCACGGCGTCCAATTTCCCTGGGAAATCAGATTCCATATACGGCCACGCTATCCATGTAGCCTTGTGTGGTTCCCACTCTGCTGGCATGCGACGGCTTGTCATCGGAGATCCTTTCTGTAAACGCGGTTAGGGTTTGGGTTGCTCTGAATCAGGCGTCCAAGGGCGTTGGCCAGTTACCCCGAGCCTTGTTGCGAATTTCTCTTTAATGATGAGGTCTTCCGGGACGAGTTTGCGGTCTTCTAACCAGAGGTAGATGCTCTCTGCGGCCATACGGTGAGCGATTTCGTTTGGATGTCTGTCGACGCCTGGAATAACCTGTAAGTGATCAAGGGGAATCCCCTTGTAGATAGCCGACACATCGAGAAGTGGGACACCAAGAGATGTCATTAAGTCATCCACCTTCTTATGAAGTGGATAAAAGGGGTACCGGTCATCCATCGGAAGTCCAAAGAGAGGGAATACAACTGATACTATCGGCACCTTTGCTGTTTTGGCCGTTTGCACCAATTCGGTCATCGACGCTACGAAGGGCTTCCACGATCGAGGGTTCTCATAGAGATCGTTAAAATAGTCGATGTAGGCGCGGTGGGTTTTCGTATTGTGGAGACGGGTTAGTACGAAGCTGAGGGTTTTCCAATGTTTCGCGAGCCATCCCACGAAGCCAGTGAGCTGCATCGCTCCGAACTTGTCCTGCATATTCTCCGTGATACCGGACGGTTTATGATGCTTCACTTCTGGGTCGTTAAGAGTTATCTGGAGTATGATCAGGTCTGCACCCTCAGTGATTGCGTTCTTAACCACGTCTACCTCGTGCGAGGTTGAGTAAGCGGGTACGCCGTAGTTGATGACTTCCACTGTGCGTGCGGCTCCACTAACCCGAAGCATCTGTTCAAGCTTATTCGGGAAGGTATCCGTGAACTGCATGTATGGTGCAAAAGTGAATGAATCCCCCACAACAGCGACTCGAAATGCGCCGGCTTCTTTTCGAGGATTGTATGGATAATCTTGCATCGAAGGAGCGGCTGGGGCTCGGAAGTAGAACGACGGCCTGTCGCTCCACGACGGGGCTTGAGACTGCTTTGAGGGCGTTGCTATACGAATCACTACCTCGAGTGCTCCCAGCGCCACGATAGTGCCGAAGAGGGACGCGATGATAGTTGCGATCAATGAACGTGCGGTCGTCACACCTCTCCTATGCTAGCGAATGAGTTGATGGAGCGCTCTCTGCTATCTTCTCGGTTACGATGTCGTAGAGGGATGACAGCTGAGATTCGAACGCTTCCACGGTATAGAGCTCTTGAGCTCGTTCTCGAGCTTGTTTGCCAAGTCGTGCGCGCAATTCGGTATCATCCAAGAGCGCTTTGAGACCTTGTGCAAACCCGTGCGCGGTGGGTTGAGCGAGCATCGCGATGTCTCTGTCCAGTACCTGTTGGTGGGTCGGCAGGTCTGTAGCGACCAAGGCTCTGCCTGAATGAAGGTATGAGTAGATCTTCATCGGCGTGTTGTTGCCCTTGATTCGAGGCGATACAAGAATGTCAGCGCATGAGAGAAAAGCTTCGAGATCGGCTACGGGGCGTGGTCCGAGGAAGGAAACTTGTTCTCCGCATCCGAGGTGAAGGGCTTTCGTTTTGTATTCCGCTACTGACGGTGGCGCGCCCCCGATCACCACGAGGTGGGGATTAGACTGATGGTTCTTTATCAGGGCGAACGATTCCAGAAGAAGATCTATCCCCTGATAGAATTCGAGGTTTCCTACGTACAGGATGACTGGGATGGTTGGACCGAGATCTAGTCCTAGAGTTGTATTTCTGTCGATATCGGAGCGACCTGACGGGGGAAGGAGGGAGACATCACGGAGCATTACGGTATGAGGAGATCCTTGGTCATTGGCGAGAGTTTGTAACGCGTCGCATACCGGTGCTACCGCAATACTTCCACGCATCGCGATCCCTTCAATCCAGTTGAGGAGCGGAAAGAGTCCTTTGCACCAGCGCCATTTCTCCGTTACCTGGAGCGACAGTGATGAATCCATGTCGTAGATGTACGGAATCCCCCAAACCTTCTTAATGAGCCACGCTATGAAGACGGATTCTTCGACGGCGTGAATGACTGAGTAGCGATTCGTTCTACTGCGCCATATGAGGGACAGAGCTGAGAACAGGAATATGACGTCGCACAAGAGTTTCTTCACTGACAACCCAGGGCGAATTCCGTTAAGTGCTTTGGGGGCTGGGATGCGAAATATCTGTACGCCCGGAATCTGAATATCGTCACCCTCCTGGTAGCAGAGGAGATCTATTGAAGGTGGACCTGACGGGGAGAGTTGAAGCTTCCGAGAGAGCGATTCAAGGGCGATCCTCACCGCTATTGGAGTTCCGCGCTCTTGGTAGAAGGGTTGAGGTGCGAGAACAAGAACGCGCATGATTACTTCCTTCCAAAGAGAGCACGTTTTACACGCGCGGTGTTATCACGCACAAAGAATCGAAGTGAGCGGCGTTGAGAGTTTAGCCACAGAAGAACGTATCCCCAGTTTGAGAGAGTGAAGTGAAGCACATACCCTCTAAGCTTAGGGAGATGACAGAACATATGGGTGAACATGTGGATCTCTGTCTTTATGAACTGCTTGCCTGACTGTCGTGGGAATCTGAAGCCGTGCGGACCGTATGCGGGCACCGGTTTCCCCTGACGTCGAAGCGTCTCAATGACTCTGAAGGCGCGCCATCGCTTCTCTGTTCCCATCATGCGGTTGCACGCGAGAGCCTCTTTTCGAGTGACCGGCTCCACGATCACATCGCCGTCCGCGATAGAGTTGTTGTATGCGAGGAGTCCACGTTGATTGCGCACGAGCGCAAAGCTCCAACCCTTGTAGAAATCAACATCCGAGTGCGGAGGGGCCATCCAGGGATCTCCAACCGCGATATCGGCGAACTCGGCGCTTGCGTCGAAGCATGTAAGGCATCGTGCGGGCGTATAAAGCCGGTAGACGATGTTGATAATTTCCATCGACGACGGGCGATACCCCCGTTTTTCGCCAAAATATACCGGGTAGAGAGAGCCGTCTTGCATCTCTAAGTGAGGCGTTCCGGGGTGCTTTCCGATGCGAGAGATATACTTGGTTGCGCCC
>JBIIEK010000173.1:0-6461 GCA_044237895.1 Bdellovibrionota bacterium | reverse complement strand
GAATCAGGCAGGCGCTGGCGCCCCGGCATCGCTTTGCGGGCACTGGGATAAGATCCAGAGTGGTCAGCATATCATGGTCGCGGTGGTAGGAGCCGGCTTAAGCTGGGGCTCTATCCTTATGAAAGGCACGGACGCCCGCTAGCAGGGGTGTTGAAAATAATAACCTTTTGCACGGTGCCGTAGGTTTGATGCGGCGTTATTTAAGACACTAGAATGCCGCGCGTTTGCGAAGATCTCCAAGAATACTTCCGAGCAAGAGCCACACGATAAGCATTACTTCGCTATCACCGAAATTGTATTCAACTAGACCAGCGGTCTGCCACGAGATGATCGCGCACCCAAGCGCTACGTGAAGAACAGAGAGGGGGCGTCTGAAGCAGAGTCGAACAAGACAGTAGATAAACCAGATAAAGATAGACGCGGTAAGCACCCCGCTTTCGGCCGCGATATTAATTAGATTGTTGTGAAAGTGTTTTAGCTCGGGTGGAATTTCTAGCGAGAAGGTTCTGAGGATTCCGCTATTGTGATAGCCGACTCCTAAAGGATATTTGCTCGCTAGTTCAACGCCTATCTTCCAAATAGTGCTTCGACCCCCTGAGATAGTGAAGTGCTCGTAGGATGACGCAAGGCGATCGCGAATAGGCGGTACAGACACAGAGGTCACAACTGCGCCGATTATGACTAAGGCGAGCAACTTGCGCGCGTAGAACAGGCAAAAGGTTGCGAGCCCAACGACAACGCCGAGCCAAGGGCCTCGTTTAAGATTAACAAGAAGGGCGCACAGGAGAAGTGGAAAGTATACTGTTGAGAGCGTGAGGATGCCTCGAGCTTCCGGTAGTGACCGCGGGGCGTTTTTAAGGAGGTGTTTAAGGAGCAGGAAGCCGCAGCCCCACGCAATAGTAAGGAGAACGCCTGAAAGATTAGCTGTCGAGTAGAAGCCGAGGCACGCGAGCATCAGGAGAGAGATACCGCTTGTCGCGGTTGCGACGCGGGGTATGGAGGGAGGCAGACGGTCTTTTCCATCGTGGTATTTCTGCCAAAGCATCCCGATGCACACGAGTAGCGAGAGGGCGAGCTGTCCTGATTCGGTTACGCTACCGAGAAATATGTCTGGAAAAGACTGTCGTGATGCTGCATCGACCACCGAGTGAAGAGCCGCAAGCGTTTGACCGCTCAGGAGAGCAAGGAGGACGTAGTAGGAATTACCAAAATCCCGAAAAACAAAGATCGTCAGTGAGAAGAATGCGAGAGAGATGAGAGGGGATAGGCTATGAATTGGGTTTATCCCAACAATTGCTGCGCAAGAAGTTGAGAGGAGAAAGAACGCAAGCGGAACGAGTACCGAGCTTTCAGCCGCCGTTCCTGTCCATCCATGGTACGCCCATCTTTTTGAAAGGATCCATACTGCGATGAGGGGGATTAAAATCGCATAGGTGAAGGCCAACTTAAGAGGTATGCAGAATCCGACGAGAATACATCCCGCACCAAGAAGTTGTAGCGTTCGGGGAGGGAGAGGCGATGAGGCTATTCCCGCCGGCGCATAGGTGTTGAGGTTTTGAGCTCGATCTGGGTTTGTCATGTGCTCATGCAAAACTTCCCGCCATCGCGCTCGGGATACTTCAAAACTCTTGCTTCAATACAACTCTAGTAGCTGTATGGAAGCTATTACTCTGGAAGAGATTGATTCTGCTCGCCGTCGCCTGGAGAAGCCTCTGTCTCTTCTACCTCCTTGCTCGCTTCAAGCACCTGCTTACCTAGGTTTACTGCTGTTGGATTTTGATTTCGAGCTACTACCTCATTGGCAAGCTCGACTAACCCATCTTCCATGTTTATGTGATCGAGGGCGCCCTTTATGAGGGGTGCGTCGGCTTCTGGATTTGTTGAGTGTTCTAGCTCGTCAAAGACAGCTCGAACTCCTGGTAGTCCAGCGTTCAAGAGAGCTTTGACACCTTGGTCAGCATCTGGACCACGAGAGTGAACGTAGTCTTGAACAACTGGTATTGCTTCTTCATCCGGAATGAACTCACCGAGGCCCATGCCGAGAGCATAATAGCCATGCGTATCGCCCTTCTCGCGAAGGTTATTGATGAGGAGCTCTGCCGCGGTTTTCGTGCCCTGGTTGGTGAGAGCAGCTACGGACGCTTCGCGTAGAGTATCGTCGGTAGTGTTCATCTGTTCACCGAGAAACTGAGTGACATCGTCTTTGCCCATGGAGAGTTCAAGAGCTTCAGCGTAGAGATCCTTTGCGTCGTTTGACTGAGCACCTTTTATGGACTCCGCTAGAAGTTGAACGTTCTCAAGGCGCCCGCTGATTGCAAGGATTTCGGCGAGGTATGAGCGTTGCTCCTGCGGGGTATTGGGATTTGTCGCGAGGTCACGAACGGAGGAGTAGAACTCGGGACACCACGTGCAGCTCTGATCGGGAGTTGTAAATTGCTCAAGGATGGAATCGTCGTAATCTTTTGAGCCCTTAAGCACCGCCGCCAGGGCTTCCTCGGCTGAAGGATATGCGTCTGCCGCTGGTTTGATCTGCTCCTCCTCCTCTTCTGTAGTGCCTTCGGACTTTGAGTCGGCGTTAGTTGCCATAGAGATCGGCTCCGCCTGCGGTGCTGGTGTTGCTTGACCACGAGTGTCTGAAGACTCGTTGGTCGTTGTTGTCGAGGATGTTGTGGAGGGCGGGGGTGTATCTTTCTCTCGCGAGAACAGGATGTATGCGCCTGAAGCGGCGAGGATAAGGGCGAGAAGGGGGATCAGCTTCTTCATGCGTACGACTTCCTTTTGGTAAGACAACCGTTGAACGGATGTCTTCGTGTGACGTTTCCGAGCCGGAATTCATTTAGTCGAATCCTCGGAAAGTTGGTTTTTGTTATAGAGGATTATAACTGAGGAGGAAAGGAGCCTCTTTGATGAGCAATCTCGCCCTAGCTCATTGGTATGCTTCACTATTTCATGACTCGTGCTGCGCGCATCGCCCCAAAGCGTATGGTCCGCGAAAGCGGCGATCTCTGCGCCACGTATTGAGACACCCGAAGGCCTTGAAAAGGCAGTAATTACAAGCTCTTAAGCTGGGCCTTTGCGAGACCTTTCGATGGCACTGGGGATTTCAGGCCCCTCGCGGTGTCTTAGCTTGGCCGAAAGTCGGTCTTCGGTGTGATGCTCGTCACAAACTGAACCAGAATCTTTATAGCAAGTTCAAGATCTCGATAGCTGCACACCTCAGCTTGTGTGTGCATATACCTATTCGGGATTCCGATACTTGCTGCTGCGACTCCACCGCGTGCTACTTGGATGGTGTTAGCGTCGTTACCGAGAGGGCGGGTCGATGGAGCGATTTGAAATGCGCTCTTTGTTTTCTTTGCCGACTCTCGCAACATCTTTTCGACCACTGGGTTGATGTTTGGTCCCGCGCAAATTGTCGGGCCCGCTCCGAGCTTGCACGGAGTGGCTTTCGGATTCTCGTTGCCAGGATTGTCGCTCGCATGAGTAACATCTATGGCGATACCGACTTCTGGATTAATTCCGTATGCTGAGGTCGTTGCTCCACGCAGGCCGACCTCTTCTTGAACGGTGCTTACTGCATACAGCCCAACGTTTAGTTTCCTATTCGCACAGATGCGTAGAACCTCCATCGCGACGAAGAGGCCAACCTTATCGTCAAGTCCCGGTGCAGAGATGAGCCCATTACCCATCTCTAGAATCCCGAGGTGAAACGTCGCAACATTTCCGATGCTGACGCGCCGTTCCGCATCTTTTTTGTCTTTAGCTCCGATGTCCACCCAGATCTTTTCTATGTCGTTACGAGTCTTCTCTCGCTCCTCACCTGATTGAGCGTGAATAGGTTTTCGACCGATAATTCCTTCTACGGGTCCCTTGTCACCATAGATAGTGACGCGAGCTCCATGAAGTACTCCGACATCGATTCCGCCGAGTGCGGACACGTAAATGAAACCATCCGACGAGATGTGTCTAACCATGAGACCGATCTGATCACAGTGCCCGGCAAGCATCACCTTTCGAGGCGCTTTCGGGTTGATCGCGACGATGACGTTGCCGTGAAGATCGGTCTCGATCGAATCCGCGTATCGCTTCATCCGTTCACGTACGATGCGTTGAACTGGTTGCTCATATCCAGTTGGAGAGGGAGTAAGGAGCAGTTTGTGAAGAAAGTCTTTCGAGTCCATTCAAAGTTATCCAGATAATTTTGAGATACCTGCTGTTTAGATGGTACGGGAGTCAGTATCGATGCGCCAGTTGTTTGAGTGGTGTAACCCAGAGATGTGGTCGATTTTGTTTCAGAAAACGTTGGCGCAAGGTGGCGCGGTTCAGTATTCTGCCGACCACGACCATCTATGATATCAAAAGCAAAAACAGCATCTCTTTCCCGCTTAGATCGCCAGCTCCTCAGGTCGTTTAAAGATCGACTTCCTCCAGGATCGTCCGGCAAGGGATGGCGTAACAAAGGGCTCTACAAGCGTCGAAGTGAGCTCGATTCTTTGGTCCAATTTAAAAGGCTAGAACGGGAGCTTGAGGTGCATGGCCTCTTCGATGTCCGGTGTGAGAAAAGGACCTGGAGAGATCTTGATGGAGAGCGCCGAGTGTTTACACTCGCCCGAGCAGCCACAACTGATATGTGGCCGATGGGAACGCATTACTGGGTTAGGGACAATGCTCTCATCGGCGCTCGATTTCTTTTATCCGATGAACACAGACATCGCCGCCTCGGAAAAGAGCTCCTGTTGTCGGCGCTTACCTTCATGTCCTCCGTGAGCCAGCTCAAGCGAATGGAGTCGGTTGTTCGATCGCAATCAGCGGCATTTGTGAAGGATGCTGCGAACTGGCCGTATATATTTGCGGGCGTGAAGACAAACTTAGCCGCGCATGAGAAGGAGGGGTGGGCACATAAGCAAGATGCGTGGCAGATCCTCGCCTGGTATGTACTTGAGGGGACCGAGCGGGGGCTCATTACTCGACACGATCTAACGGTGAAGCATAGAGCGTTTCTCGCCCTTATCGTGCCTTTTCTGATCAAGGTTTCTTTCTGGCGGTGTGAAAATAGCGGGTCATGGGAAGAGCTGGTCGCGGTGCGTAGCTCCGTTCGGGCGTGGGAACACAGGCTCATAGTTCGATTGGGAGAAGTTTCTCAAAATCGCGGATTCGCCTTTGTTGAAGAGGGTTTTAGTCGGTATCGTAGGCATCTTTCAGGGGCATACAAGAAACGTTCTTTTAGTGAGGCGATCGACGCAGCTGAGAGAGCTGTGAGCAGGGAGATGCTGCGAGATTTGCCGCGAGAATCTCCCTCGTACAAGCGAGACGACCCTCGGTTTAGAGACGAAGACGCGGCCCTTGTTTACCTTTTGCAGATTGACTATCCACGTTTTCTTGCAGCTCGTGTTGGACGCTCGGACGGATGGGCGGAAACCCTTGAGAGGCGCATTCTAAGAACCGTTTCTAAGCTTGATGATAAGCTCACCGGAGGGATCGCTCGCTATAGAAACGATTCGTACCAAAGACAAGGATTCTTTCGATACCTGACGGTGGCGAAGTTACAAGAGCTCTATGGATCGCCCTCAGGAGACGCGAGTTCGCATTTTGTGGGTAGAGATAAAGTGGTGCCTCGGGGGCGAAAAGCAGCGTGGACGCACTTCGTATGGCAACTCGCGGCATGGGCAGGTCGACGATATCTCCGATCCGGAGACCGTAAAGATAAAGCGATGCACGATCGCTTCTTCTGTCGAGGAATGGCTCTTATCACGGGAGGCCGAGAGGTCAGCATTGATTGGGACGCCTCGGGAAGGGCAAGAGTTCTCTCCATACCCGCCTATCGAATGCCTGAGTGCTATATCTCCGATAAGCTTCCGGGCGGAGGTGTCACTATCTTTCCATCGCCTCACACACCGCTTAATTGGGCCGTGGGCGAGATGTTTGACGCCTTTCAGATACGACGACAGATTTTGGCGAAACTCTCCTGATCTGCCCAAAATGCTCAAAATCCATGATTGGAGCTTAAAAACACAGTGTGCTAGGGTGAAGGCTCGTATCCGCAAACAATTTTTCACGTAGCACACCCATGTCAGCTGAAGAGACAACTATAGAACCCGTCGTAGACCAGGTCGCCGAGAGAGCAAATCGACTCGTTAAGCTTGAGAACTTTAAGAAAGCCGGGGTGCATCCCTATCCGGCGCGGTTCGAGAAAACCATTGACCTGGTGGACGCCAAAGATCTCGCGGAGGAGACCCCGGTAACCACAGCTGGTCGTATCGTTTTGTTTCGCCAGATGGGGAGCATAACCTTCGTGCATCTTCAAGATTTTTCCGGGCGCATGCAGGTTATCTTTAAGAAGGATATCATGGGCGATGAGCTGTATAAGCTCGTCACAAAGAATCATGACCTTGGCGATTTTATCGGCGTAGAAGGAACCATCTTTACAACCAAGACCGGAGAGAAGTCCGTGTTGGTAAAGA
>JBIIEK010000031.1:0-22424 GCA_044237895.1 Bdellovibrionota bacterium | reverse complement strand
TTCTGCTACTACTTCACTCGGGATAAGCTGAAGATTATCCGGCATGAGGTAGTTGTAGTCCTCGCGCATGTGGTGATTAAAGAAGAGCCATGTGTCGAACGCCGCTTCCTTAAGGTAATGAGCCTCTCCTGGAGATGCTGCCACTGAGACAGCTTCGAGTGGTTTTGATATTTTTTTTGCGATGAAGGGTGAGGCTCCCCAAAGTGCTAAGAAGGGAAGGGAATACGAGAGAGTTTTTAGGTCCAGGAATGCCGCGTAGAGAGCCAGAGCCACTATCGTGATCATTACAGGGGTGAATAAACGCATGTAGATGCGAGTTTCGTTCTTTGTTCTCTGTTCAGATCGCTCGGCGGGCTCCCACTCAAGGAGATTCGCGCCTGTTACAAACACTCGAGCGAGAGTGACGCCGATTGCGTGCAGCATGAGCGCTGCTTGGTGTGGGAGGAAACATATCGCGCAGAGAGATCGGATCGTCTGTCTCCATAGGTCGACTCCAATATCTCCGAGAAATCCTCCGAGAGAGATTCCTACGGTCGGCAGAGCGAACACGCTTGCTAGGCCCGTGAATACCGGAAAGGAGACTACAAGGAGTACGAGAACGGTCCATGTAAGTGGACCTCCTGGTAAAAACAGCCACCCACCGATCAGTGCGGCTAGGGACGTAGGTGCAAGAAGGCTTCGACGAAGATTATCGATCATCTTCCAGCGAGCGAGAGCGGAGAGGTTTGATTTCGGAATTCGATTTCCGGTCACCCAGCGAGGTAGCAGCCAGGGAAGGAGTTGCCAGTCTCCGCGGACCCATCGATGAAGGCGCTTCGAGTAAGCCATATAGCGAGATGGGAAATCGTCGTAGAGCTCTATGTCTGAGGCTAGTCCCACTCGCGCGAAGGACCCCTCGAAGAGATCGTGGCTGAGAAGGGTGTTCTCAGGAACGCGGTCTTCCATGACGGCTTCGAAGGCCCGAATGTCATAGATGCCCTTGCCAACATACGAACCCTCCGCGAAGAGATCTTGGTATACGTCGGAAACCACGTTGGTATAAGGATCGAGCCCGGCTTGTCCAGAGAAGAGGCGTGAGAACCACGAACTTGTCGCAGAGGTAAGTGAGATAGTGACTCGCGGCTGAATCAGGCCGTATCCCCGAACTACTCGATTGAGTTTTGGATCGATAACTGCCTGGTTAAGAGGATGAGCTATGGTAGCGACAAGTTTTTTTGCAACGTCTCTTGAGAGTTGAGAGTCGCTATCGAGCGTGATGATATAGCGAGCCCTTCGAAGCTGAGATGCGTCGCCCACAACAAGCATTAAGGTTGTGGAATCGTCCCCTAAAAGGAAACGGTTTAGCTCTTCTATCTTTCCGCGCTTTCGCTCCCATGCCATCCAGCGCCTCTCGCTTGGATTCCACAGACGACGACGGAAGAAGAGGGTGAACCGAGGACGATCGGGGGATGCGTGCCGAATGTTAAGCGTCTCGATGCCATCTTTAGCGATGCCGATGATCTCCTCGTCGACGGTTGTGTGTTCAGTTGAGGCATCGGGGAGGTCTGCCATGAGCACATAGGTAAATGCCGGGTCCTCATTGGCAAGGAATCTCACCTCAAGACCATCGATAGCTTTTTGAATCGAACTTGTGCTGCCGAAGATGGTGTGTACGGTAATCAGAGTGTTGAGTCCTTCGGGGACCTTGTCCTCGAAGGAGAGTTTCGGAAGGGGGCGAGGGAAAACCGACCGAGTGACGAGATATTGGACTAGGCTCGACGCAAGCTCCGACATCGGCAGGAATGCAATGACGAGAGTCGTTAGAAGAACCCACGTTGAGACCTCCGCCCACTCCGAGATGAGCAGCACGTACACGACGAGCATGAAGGTGGCGAGAAATATTGAGGTCATGTAGGAGGCAACGGCGTGATTCTCAAGGAATCGGATGACGCGGTGCTTTATGCTCGGTGTGTAACCTAGCCTCTCCTCGAGGATGAGTCGATCCTCGCCAATGAAGAATGAGCCGACGTATTTCTTGCAGAGCGACTCGTTATCGTCTCCCGGAAAGGCGAGGTTGGCAGTTTCCGCGCAGGCAAGGGCCGCCGCAGCGACAGCAGAATCAGTTACGTTCAGCCGTTTCGCGATCCGTTCTATGTCGTGTCGTATTCGGTCGCGCGTTGTGAAGTCGCATCGAGAGTACGTTCGGGCGGGGTCCTGTCGAAGGAGCTTATCCGCTAAGCTTACGGTTTCAAACCAGTCTCGCCAGTTCATCTGGTCGATGGCTGTAAGTGAGGTGAGGGTATTGCCGACAGAGATCTGTCGGGCGGCCTGCATGTGGTCTTGAGCGCGTTGGAGGTCCTCGTAGTCGAGCCCACGTTCCCTAAGCGTCTCCTCGATGAATTGTAGAGCAAGGAAGGCTTTTCTTCCCCGTACTCTTAACCGCTTCATGAGCTCTAAAGCTCCGTGCGGCAGGAAGCTCTCGCGTTCGCTAATTTTACGAGCGAGTTCGTTCATTATCTCCGTGCCTGGTTTTGATTCGTCGCCCAGAACGGAGTCCACGAGAGAGAATACATCGCGGCGAGCGAGCAGCTCTTTTTCAGCTTCACGGGTAAGTCTGCGGAGATTTTCGAATAGCGCGAAGCGCAGCATGATAGGAAACGCCCAGAGCTCTCCCGATGAGAGCTCAAGGCGTTGTTGATATGATGAGAGGAATACAGCTGCCAAATTGGCATCAACTGCTGCGTCCGTGTGGACGATGAATTCAAGAGCTAGGTGGTAAACTCTTGGGAATCCTTTGAGCTCACCCTGTTTGAATTTAGGCAGGGTGCGATAGAAGCCCCAGGGGAGATACTTCTTAATCATCGCGATGTGTCGCTCGACGACGTGATAGTTGTCGAGCATCCACTCTGCTCCGGCAGTGAGTGACTCGCCACGGCGAGCAGCTTCCGCTAGGCACTGGTATACATGTTTCAGCGTCTCCCGATTCGCCCGGTAGCTGTGAAGAAGGCGGGTAGAACCGCTCGGTCCAAACGTTCCCCGATGTTGCTCGGCTAATTGGAGGGCGAGTTCGGCAAGCGCTTCTCGTGAGAGCACTTCTGCTCGCCATGGAGCTTCCGGCTGAGCGTTGTTGTTCGAGGAGAAAGGGGATACCCGACGGAGCGAAGCGATGGAGCGACGCAAACGGTTCACGAGGGAAGGGGAGGGTGTTATCACTCTGATCGACCGAAAAGATACTAGTCGTTCACTCGGTCTTCTCTGATCCGCTACCCCCTAGAGGGAGAGCTTGTTCAGATGAGAGACCCCGTGAGGTGGACCGCCACATAGACGCACCTCGCTCACCGGGTAAGTATACCCAATCAGCCCATGAGTCGTCATTAGCGGGGCCCCACTATTTACCTTT
This sequence comes from Bdellovibrionota bacterium, assembly GCA_044237895.1. Lineage (GTDB taxonomy): Bacteria > Bdellovibrionota_C > UBA2361 > UBA2361 > OMII01 > OMII01. Next base: position 19,045 of record JBIIEK010000031.1, on the reverse strand, counting down.
TTTCCGGGCAAAAATGAAGGGTTATCTCTCCGATAGGAGGCGATCCAGGTGCACCGAACGGAGCGTTCCAAACGACGCTTTATCGAGGTCTACCACCGCGACGCATTGGCGCCAGGGTACCGCTAGTAGTCGGGCTGAACGATAGTAGCGATTTGCAAGTATGGCGCGAAGAGAGCCATGAAGCTCAGGGGTCAAAGGATTGATCTGTAATAACGCTAGAACCGCAGCGTAACGAATCTCTGGAGCCCGCTTCTCTCGTAAATTCCACACCTTTGAGACGATCGGGATGGCAAGCTGTCCTAATGCCGCTCCAACTCGGCACGCGCCAGCGACCTTTGAGGTAGATTCAACCTCAAGGGCCGGGGTTACTTCGCCAAGTACTATGTCGGCAGGCATTTTTTGAATTACCTTTAGGGCGAGAGGGTAATGGGGCGCATAGTCCGGTAGCTCAATCACGGACCGAACGAAACGCCTCCAATCGAACTCTGAATCCCCTACTAGGGCGAGGCAGAGTGCTGCTGTGTAGGAGATCTCGGTTCCTTTGCCATCGCCAGACGCGAGGCTTCGGATCCGAGGCAGGATGCTCGAGGTAAATTCTGAGGGCCCTTTGATAGAGGTCAGTAGCGCGAGCTTTTCGGCATCGGTCCCTTTCTCTAGGACCTCACTCGCAAGGAACGTACGCACCGGGAGGGCTACCGCGTCGTTGTATATAAGCTCGATAGACGATGAACGGAGAGAGGCGCATTGAGCCGTAGAGGTGTGAGTACTTTTAAGGGCGTCGACCCCGTTAAAAAGTTTGTCAGGTACTGTCGCTAGGAGCCTCTTTTCATCCTCAAGTGGTATCGAACAGAGACAGCCCATGGTCTTTCGGACAAGTTTCTCCGACGTTGCGCTATCAAGCTCAGAGTTAAGAAGGGACGCTATCGCCTTCGACCGTCCCTCAAGAGCGCTACACCCCTCCGCGCTTACAAGGGAGGAGGCGAGTTCGCTCCTCTCTGACTTGGAGGCAGTACCAAAGCTCTCAAGTAGTGCGAGGAATCCAACTCGCGATGTGCTTGAGGTCTTGAGGAGGGCTTTTCTGAGCAGGGGGGCAGTCGAAGAGCCGTGCGTAAGAAGCGTTGCTTCGGCGGCGCGAGCGGTTCCCGGCGTTCGAAGATCTTCAACTATCACCGGGAGGGATCCCTTGTTGATACTCTTACGTTTCTGGAGCGCTTGAAGAGCTCGTGACGCTACTGAAGAGGAACGATTCGTTGAGAGCTTAATGAGGGCAGGTTCGAGAGAGTCTATCTTGGCTATGACTTCAGTCGCGATGTCAGGTGTGTTGTCCCTTTGAAACGCTTCAAGAAGGATCGGGGACATTTTCTGATACTCTTTCGAGAGCGGTATATCGTTGAGGGCTCTCCAGACCGCTGTGGTCGTGGATTCTTCGGACCTCTCCTTTATCGCAGGCGCGTCTTTAAGGAGAGACGCAAGGGCTGATACGACCTCATTCTTTCTATCCGAGAAACTGGTCAGTGCAGTAATAGCGGCGATATTGAGCGGGGAATGTCTATCATTCGCAAGTTCTTTCACCTTCGTAAAAACGACCCCCTTACGCTCGGCGTCGAGAAGGGGAAGTGCGGATGGTAGAAGGAGGAGAGCTTGATCCTTTTCCTCGCCACTTCCGTTGGATATCCACGGCAGAACGATCGCGGCGAGCGAGGGCACTGATGATACCAGACACCTTTGATAGTCAAACGAAAGTCTCGCCTTTGCGAGGATTCCTGGATTGCGTCCGAGAAGAGCGCTGACCGAGGGATCGAGAGATAGAGTACCAAGTGAGGCGCAGGCTTTACCGATGAGGGCAGTTATGTTGTTGCCGAGCTTGTCATCGGAGGCGAGTTTGGCGAAGTCTACGACAAGCGCAGGCAGGGTATCTTTTTGGGGGAAGGGGAGATAGCCCGCAAGACGGTTGGCATTTTCAGTGGGTAGCTTCGGTACGAGATCAAGAAATGTCCGCATCGCACGACTTCCATCAGGGTCCGCTTCGAGGAGAAACGGCAGTAACTTATCGGCGTCACTTTGAGGAAGATTTGAAAGATAGGTAAGGATCCGTGGAAGGGTCAGAACGATATATTCTTGTAGAAGATTTTGAGTGACCAGTGGGCGGTCTGTGATGAGATAGGGGACTAGTTGTTCAATGTGCTCGTCGGTGAGCGTTTGTCCATTTCGATGGGCTTGTTCGGCGATGTTTGCCGTCGCTTCCTCAATTCCCACGGCGATCTCATCGCTCAGTGGCTGTTCGCTGTAGAGCGTGGCGAGTCGGGGAGTAATGCTGAAGGCGAGGGCACCACTTGAGGTGAGAAGATCGAGAGCGCACCGTTTTCCGCGAAGCTCTCTCTTTGCGTCGGTTGTTTGCCAGAGAGCGGGGGAGCTTACATCAATGTTTCGCGAACCGGTTGAGGAGATGCCATCCCCGGGTTTTCCGCCCGGCATGACGGCGAAAGCCTCAGGCGCGGCGGGGGCTTGGGTATTAAGGCCTACGACGCGAACCAGGAAATCAAGGAGAGCCTTCTGGTCCTCTTGGGGAAGTGCACCGATCTCCTTCTGAGCCTCTTCGCAGTTCTCAAAGATCTTCTCCTGAATAGAATGGGACTGACCCCATGCCGAGAGCGAAGAGAGCGCGATACATATACCTAGAGTACGGGAGATTATTTGTACGACCATGTACCATCTCCCAAAAGTGTTAAGACATGTTCATGGTATTGGCTAAGATCCGCCTCACTGCCGATACTGACCCACTGACGGACATATCGCGGTAATATGGAATAGAGATCATCTTCGATCGTTTTATCCATAGCCGTCGTCGCCTCATCTAAGAAGGCGAGTTGGGGCCTAAGGAGGATGAGACGCGCAAACGCTAATCGTTGTTGCTCTCCCGTGCCTAGAATGTTCGGCCAATCGAGCACCGCGTCAAGGCCACCAACTCGGTTGTACATCTCGGTTAGTCGGACGAGCTCGAGAGCAGCGCGAAGTTCCGTATCCAGGAGGACTCTTCCGCGTATGCCATAGGTGAGTTGTGCTCGAAGGGAGCCGAGAACCATGTAAGGACGTTGCGGCAAGAAGAGGGCGTTTGTGAGGTCTGGTCGAATGATATGGCCAGTTCCTGTATCCCAGAGTCCGGCGATAGTTCGAAGGATAGAACTCTTGCCGCTCCCGCTCGGTCCCACGAGGAGGAGAGATTTTCCAGAGAATGAGAATGAGAGGTCTTTAATGAGGGCCTGTTCTCGTCGGGGAGTCCAGATCGTTACTGACTTAAAGGTAAGATTTTGACCCGTTGTGATTTTAATATGCTCTCCACCCGCAAAAGGTTCTCCCGCGTTTTCGAGAGCCTCCCAGAACGTGCCGAGGCGGTTAATAACTGCAGCAAATACGCTCAAATTGCCGAAGTGGTTCACCACGATTGAGAGGGCATTAATAACGAAGCCAAACGCAGCTCCCGCTTGAATGACCGCTCCGAACTCTATTTCACCGTTAAAGAATAGGGGCGCTACCAAGACCGTTGGTAGGATCGTCAGTAGATAGTTGTATCCGGTGGTGAAGAATTGAAGATTCCTGTTCCAGTTTATTACCTGCAAAAGGTTGTTTAATGCCGCTTTGAGTCTTTGACGGGTTCGAAGGAATTCACGAGCCTCGCGGCCATAGAAAGCGATGGACTCTGCGCTGTCTCGCACGTTAATCAGTTTGTATCGATAGTCAGCTTCCTTTTTTAACTGCGCGAAGTTTAGTCCGATGAGAGGGCGGCCAAGATAATAGGTAACGAGGGAGCCGACGATTGAATAAGCCACCGCCGCGAAAAGGAGGGTGACGGAGATAGACCACAATACATACACATAGAGAAAGAGCTGAACTGTAGAGTTGAAAAAGATCAGACAAAAAGTGAGGCTTTGCGCGCAGAACGAGCGAACATCTTCCTCGATACGTTGATCAGGATTATCGACATCGCCTCGCAGGTTGAGCCTGTAATACGAGCGGTCGAGAAAGTATCGAGCGAGGATGTGATGGCTTAACCACCGGCGCCACAGTAGTCCTAGTCGTTGTTCGGTGTAGCTATAGGAGACGACGATAGGTGTCGCGATGAGAAACGCGAGGATGTATTCGGCTAGTTTCCAGTTAAATTCAGTTTGGTTCTTGGTTTGTAGGGCGGTCATGAAGTCTCGCCCGATGTAGCTCATCGCGACTCCTATGCCGTTAATGGTAAGAGAGAGCGATAAGAGGAGCGCGACGAGACCGATCGCCTTTCCGCGTTTGTTCGACCGAAAAAACGGTGTCGCGAGGGTTATGAAACGCCGAATGACATTTCGATCAATAGGTGTCGACATGCGCGTTTTTATCCTGGCGACTCGCCGCTGATTACGGTTCGTTCATAATCCGCCCACGCGGCTGAGAATCCTCTGCCGGCAGCTCGAAGTTCATTAAACGAGCCGACCTCTTCCACTCGACCGTCTTTGATATACACAACGGTATCAAACATCGGCACAAGGGCAAGACGATGGCAGGCTGTAATCACGGTAAGATCTTTAAATTCGTGAAGGATACTCGCGAAGATCTGTTTTTCGGTAAGGGGATCGAGGCTCGAGGTCGGTTCGTCGAGAAGCAAGATGTCTTTACCCGGAACACGGAGTACCCCTCGTGCGAGGGCGAGTCTTTGGCGCTCTCCACCTGAGATGTTTAACCCCGCTTCTTCGAGAGGGCTGTCCCAACCGTTGGGTAATTTCTCAAGAAGGTGGTCGATGCGACACAACGTGACGGCGCGTTGTAGCTCAGCGTCAGAGTAGTTCTGGCCGAACGCCAGATTGTATCGCACGGTCTCCGAGAACACCTCGGGTTCTTGGGGCACCAAGATGCTCACGTCTGCTATGTCATCAAGAGAATATGTTCCACCTGACGATGTTGTTACTGTTCCGGACTGAGCCGCGAGCATTCCGGAGAGAACCTTTAAGAGCGTTGATTTGCCGCTTCCGCTCGGACCGACCAGCGCGACCTTCTCGCCGCGGCGGAATTGCAGAAAGATATTTCGGAGGTTTGCCGAATCTCCTCCGTATGAGAAATCAACGGAGTGAAGGTCGAGCGTTTTCCAGTCACGCGGTAAGGCTGCAGCTCGAGGGGGGGCTTTCAAGCTGTTTGATTCTTCAAGTACTGATGAAGCGTCGTCGTATGCGAGGGACGCTTCGATTATTCCCCCATAATACCCGGTGAATGACGTAATGGCGCCGAATATGCGGTCGAGGTAATTGAGAAGGACGTACACCTGAGCGACATCGAACGTTGCGTTCTCACCCACGTGGTTCTTGAAATAGATGAGAAGTGAGGTACCCATCACCAAGCTGTATCCCACACCGATTGTGCCCCATTTGAGCTCTTGGTATTTCCATATTTTTCGGCAGAGGGTCAATCCATCTTGCCGTTGGTTGACTAGGTACGAGAGCGCGGGTTTTTCAAGTCGTAGCGTTTTGACGGTTATAATGTTTGAGAGGTAGTCAACGCAGGTTCGGTTCAGTCGATCATAGAAACGGTTGTTCTTTCTCCACTTCTTGGTGAGTCGTTTGTTGAAGAGGATCATCACTGAGACCGTGACAAATCCCATGATGAGAACGGTAAGAGCGACTTCAATATCGAGCGTGAAGAGCGCAAACGTAGCGAAGAAGAACTTCACCATTCCATCGATAATTTGCCAGATATAGTTGCTTATGACGGATTCAATAGCGCCGACCGAGCGGTTGAGGCGACTCAGGTTCTCTCCGGAGTGGTGGTGCACGTGCCACTTCAGGGGGAAGCCGATAAGGGCCGCAAATACCTCTTGGAGTTTTTTAAATCGCGCTGAGTACGCTGCGGTTCCTTGGAGATACCGAGCGTAATGGTGAAATATCGTCGTTGCCATTTTGAGCGCGACGTACGCAAAGATAAATCGTACGGCGGTCTCGAAAGCGGCTTGAGTAAATCCTTGCTTCACAAACACATCGAGGATCCATCCGATCGCCCATGGAACGATGAGGTCGATCGAGTACGCCAGGATGAAGAGGACGACAAAACCAAAGAATCTAACTCGGTCGCCCTGAGTTGATTCCCACGAGGCCTTTGCCAAGTTAAGGATAGAGGTGAATGTGCCTGGTTGCGTGGAGTCGTTCATAGTCGAGCGCGCGAACTCCTTAAAAAAGTTCAACGGGTTATATCAAAATGGGTCTCCCCTGTCTTGCTCCTGCCAAGCTCGTCTGCAGAACGTCGTCTCTACTATTGGTGTGGCGGCGATCACTACCTTGTTGTGATGCAGAGAGGGCTGTGTCCGGGGCCGAAGAGTGGTGGATAGGTCGAATATAGGGGAGTAATAGCCCCTTTGTTTTACTGTGCGGGGCGATGTTTGCTTTAAGGGTGGCGTAGCGCCACTAGGTATTCAGCGTTAGGGGATGACTAGACCTGCCATCATCTCGCCATCCCGATAATCGTGGGGGCGGTACAACCTCTGTATAGGGGGGAACTCCTGTGGATGCGACCGAAAATTAATGGGTATTCCCCTGATTGGTAGTGTCGGTGGGACAAACGGTATGGAAGACGCACAACGACGCGACGATCACCAGCGCGTTTGCCATGACGAGGTGTGTTACTTTGAGCCACAGTGGAGAGAGAAGTCCGAGTGTAAGGATACCGACGCCGATCGCTATAAAAAAGGTGATCGAAAAAAGGCGAATCCACCGATAGGCGATCGGCAGAGAGCGAGATGACCCCGCACTGAGTGTGATGATGAGCGCTCCGGCCGCTGCGAGGGCGAGCATGGGATGAATGATGCGTAGCCGCACCGCTGCATGAGATTCTTGCGCAAGATCTTTGGAGAATCCTGCCAGGAGTGAGCTGGATGGAGCAAGGTGAGAGCCAAGCGCCGCGATCGCTCCTGAAGTTATAATCATCGCGAGCACCACCACGACAGCTCCGATCTTCCGTTTGATCTGCGGCGAGAGTCCGCCCGTGTTCCGATCTCCGAATTTGAAACTCTCGGCGGTCATCACACATGAAAAGAGGAGCATCGAGGTATTGATAAGGTGAAGGGGCATCACTACGAGGCGTGAGACATCCGTGCTCTGATTTACCAAACCCTGCTTCACTAAGGATCGCCCGATCAGGGCTTCGGTTACGGTAAAGAGGAGAGTCATCCATGCCCAGAATCGACATCTGCTTCCCTTAGCGAAGCTTTTACGCGCGAGAAGGATCTGAATCAGTACCAAAATTCCATACACCGCTGTTGAGATGCGGTGCGAGTATTCGATGAGCGTTTGTATGGACGCATCCAGAGGCACCACAGCGCCATTACAACGGGGCCAATCATCTCCGCAGCCATCCCCTGAACCGGAGAGCCGAACCCAGGCTCCCCATGCGATCACGAGCACGGTGTAGGCGATGAGCACCCAGGAGAAGCGGTAGCTCCCCTTGAGGAGCGAAGAATTCGCAGCGTTCATAGTGTTATCGAAAATTTGCAAGTTTTGATTTTCCCTCAGAGGGGATCGCCAACCATGATCGCTTCGAGAGCCTTGATTCTGACGCCATCGATTTGATGAGCGGGTCAGCTTCGCTAAGGGTGATAACGCTTCCGTTGTCGAGCTGAACCAGCATTGATTGACGAGAATCTCCGGCATGAACATCCGCGGTTGAAATCTCGTGGAGGTAGTATCGAGGGTCTAGTCCCGCGGCCTCTAGGGCGTGGGTTGCTTCCTGTATGAGGGCATCTCTCCGTGTGGTGTCGCTGACTCGAACGGTCTTGAAGAGTCGTCGATTCAGTATTCGGAGGCTGAGGTCCTGCAAGATGGTGTCAGACGCGGTGGCCCATCGTGAAAGGTGGTAGCGCCACCACGACTCTCGCATCTCGAACATGGTGTTTAGCGTCAGATCGCCAGCGCTTTTAGCGGCGAGAGCCGCCTCCATAACTGAGTCCGCAAATGGGATCGCTGCGCCGATGTCTCGAGCGCGTTGTACGACTGCTTTGTTGAGCATGTCGGCGGCGAGAAGTACTCGGTGCTGATACACTTGGCGATACATGGCGTGTCTCGACACCATAAAGTGGAGCATCGCATCGAGACGGTTCTCCATGAGCGCGAGTTGTTTGTCCGAAGTTATAAGTATGGAATCTACGAGGGCTGGGATATTATATTTGCCGTAGCTCACTCCCGCGAGAACGCTATCAACGGTCGACCAATTGCCGCGATCCACGTTCCATCCACCACCTGAAATGATTTGCCATGTCCATGGGGGGACATCCTCATCCTCTCTGAGGATAGAGAGCACGGTGCTCTGTAATGTTGGCGAGAAGTTGTGCAGGAGCTCGGATATCACGGGATCTTGTGTCAGAACGATCTCCGCAAGTTCCTCATGAGAATCCGGCTGATCAGGGAACCAAGTTTTGAACGCGGTGTGGGATCCTGGCGCAAGGTGTCCGATATCGTGGAGCAATGCCGCCACCAATATCGCGGAACGGTACTGCGCTACATCTTCGGGAAAATTCCTTGAAAGCTTGGTAAGAGCGAGCTTCGCGAGATAGGCGACTCCAAGACAGTGACCGAATCGAGAGTGTTCCGAGAACATGTATACAAGTCGGGTGTTCGCGGTTTGGCTGATGTCTCGTAATCTCTGAAACCACGGTGTGTCGATTAGGTTAAGAAGTAGGGCTTCAGCCGGATCGTTCTTTGAAAACGAAACTGATTGGTGAACTACGTCTGCGAAGGTTATGTCACTCATACAGTGTGTCCTGGGGATGGTAGAAGTGGTGGAATCGGATGTTGCTTGACTACGGAGATGCCGAAGGACGCTAGCCCCTCAAGGGAGCGTTGAGTTCCAGAGAGGAGTTCGACGTTGGTAATGCCGAGGTCCCTCAATATTTGGGCTCCTACACCGTACTCTCGCATCATCGCGGCGTTTTTTGGTGATGTAGCTTCTTCTCGAAGCTGTTGGGTGTTTGAGTTCTTCGAATCGAGAAAGGGGCGCCTAAGGTACAACAGCACCCCGCACCCGCGCTCGCCGATCGCAGCGAGGGAATTCTGCAGATGGGCGCGAGATGCAGGTGAAGATCCGCCGAACACATCCGCGACGGTGTGTTCCGCCTGCACGCGGACGAGAACGGTTTCCGCGGTGCGAACGTCCCCTTTTACCAGCGCAACGTGTTCGACATCGCTGATCGACGATCGATAGACGATGGCGCGAACATCGCCGGCGAGGGTTGTGGGAAGAGCCGCATCCGCGACTCGAGCTACAAGGCTTTCGTGCGCAAGGCGATAGCTAATAAGCTGAGAGAGGGTTGTGACAGGCAGTCCCTCGTCCCGTGCTAATCGTTCAGCCGACTCGCCGTCGACAAGTTCTCCACTCTCATTGAGGAGATCTACGTACAGCGCTGCATCAGTGAATCCAGCGAGGCGGACTATGTCGAGTGCGCCTTCCGGTATCTCAGTTTTTACGAGTACGCCGCCTTCGCGAGTCGCCACAGGAAATATGTGCCCCGGTTTTACCAAGGCTCTTGGCTGAGGGAGCTGCGCTCCAAGAATGTTGAGGGTACGTGCTCTGTCCGCCGCGCTGATGCCAGTGGTGATTCCCTCTCGTGCTTCAACTGATACGAAGTGAGGGAGGCTCGGTGATATGGCTTTGCGATCGAGCGTTGTTGTCGGTCGGGCCATCGACGCGAGCATAAATGTGTTCGCTCTTTCCGGCGAAAGTGCCACCAGGGTAAGACCGCCGGAGAGCGAGAGTATTCGATTCACGTCGTCAGGAGAGATCTGCTCGATGGGAGCCACCAAGGCAGCCCTTGAAGCGCTAAGGTCGTCGATTAAGACCCCGAGTTGTTTGGTTTTAAATTCGCTCAGGAAGCGAACAAATGGATGCATAGCCGGATTACACCAAACTTCTCTCAACCTGTCACGAAAGGCGCCCATGGTCGTTGAATGGGCTAGCTTTGCCCGCCTCATGATGTGGTAACTATCTGATTTAGTTGAATGTCGTAGGAGGTAGGAAAAATGACCTCAAGAATCCAAACCAGTGTTCCGAAACTAATCTTGAGCAAGGAAGTTCTCTCAGTGGTTCATCTCTGTTCGTATGTTGTTCTAGTAGTTCAGTAGTGGTGTCAAAATGAAAACGGAAGTTCTTGAGACTCATTTCGCTTCTCCTCAGGAGATGGATAGGGCTATCATTCGTGCGCGTCGCACAGCGTTTGTTGCCCGTTTTATTGTGCTTCGAGAGGGGAAAAGGACCCGAGCACATAGAGCCATTGAAGTTATGGAGTGGGATGATCTCACGACCGTTGAGGAGCTCGCCTTTCGATTCCGCCAATCTTTTGAGGAGAATGGCGACAATATGTTCCCGGTAGATCGTGATATTCGTCGAGCTGTGGCGCACTCGTATCGGTCTATTAAGTTCTTCGTGTCGGAATATGCGATGCGCGCGACCGTAAACTTTATCGATTCTTTGCTCGATTACGAGCGCTCCAACCAGCTTTTATTTAGCGATGACGACCAGCCCAAGCCGGGTGGATGGCGGCTTCCTCACGAGATTAAGAGGCTTAAAGAGGAGCAGCGCATAGGCGTTGTGAAGAAGGCGCGAGGTCGGCCGTCGAAGAGGCCGCCTTCTAGCGGTACTACCGAATGCCCGCCGCAGTAGTTCGGCGAGCTTCGGATACTTGAAGCGCCGACCTGGTCGGCGCTTTTTTTTTAGAAGAGAGCGTAGATGAACGGGGAGAGGGCGGAGCCTTGCGTCGCCACGATGAGTAATCCTACCAAGAGGAATACAACGACCATGGGCACGAGCCACCACGCCTTTCTTTCCATGATAAGCTCGAAGATCTGTTTAACTGTTCCTGCTTTGCTCATGAATTCCCCCGTTATGCTCGGATGACGTTAGTTAACACCATTTCGGCTTCGCCGACAACGCTTCGGGTGCCCTGAGTGAGGTTGGTACCGTGCAGGTTGTCGGGCTCTGGTTAGTTACGCGGCAACTTTGCCAGCCGTATCGGTATCCTCTGGCGAGTCTTTAAGCTCGCTGACGATCTTATCCACCTCTTCGATGAGTGATCCGATCGCGTATGCCCAAACGTACTGACCCGCTTTCTTTCCGGTGAGTACCTCGGCTATCTCCCCTTTGTCTTGCACGCGATGCTTTATGAAAAGCTGCTTGCTGTCGGTGAGGAGGACCATATCGCTTGGGTTCTTGTGAAGCTTTGGAAGCCGCTTCCTCAGGTAGTCGATACCACGGCGGAATCGATTTACTGGGAGCCCTTCGCGTTTCATGCGGAAGAGCCAGCAGAGAAGGATAAGGTCTGGATACGAATATTTAGGACGACCTCGGCTCTTGGACTTGCCGGTGGTTGGAACGAGGTTCGTTCGAGCGTAGTAGTTGAGGAGCGCAAGGCCGATCTTTTCGTTTCCGCCAGTCAGTGTTCGCAAGATCTCTTGAACCTGTTTAGCCGTAAACTCTCGATCTAAAATGTGAACAGTCATCCGTGAGGCCCCTGAACAGCCGAATACAACTCGTAATGCGTTAAGTAACTACAAGCATCTTTAAGTAACGGTACAGTGAGCTCATCGGTAGTGTCAATCTGCAAACTTCTTGCACCGTTAGTTTAAGCTGTATATCTATTCGATTTTACGGCCAATAGTTGGGCTGGGGGAAAGGGCTCTCCCGGCGCTACTTAGGCGCGTTCTCAGGCTGCTGGGGTGGTGTTAGGGGAAAGAGTCCCACCGCAATCGGGACCTCGTCCGACCCGGGAAAGTTCTCTTCTCGAATCGCCCCGGCGTGGCCGGTTATCTCCCCGGCGATATACATACTTGAGGAGCCTCCACCGTCGAAATTGAGAGCCTCTATGCAATTAAGTGCTGGACTCGCGAGAAGGGATTGTAGTTGTCGAAGCGAGCACCCAAAAACTCCTGTTGTGACCCGAAAGATAGATACTCGCCGCTCGGAATCGATACAGATTCCGGAGAGGTTCGATGCGCGGGAGGATTCCTTGAGACCCTCTACCACCTTGCCCTCAGAGACCAGTCGTGGCCCTGCTTGCACCGCTTCGACCACTCCGTCTGGATTGAATGTTTCTCTATGTGCAATTCCAACGTGCTTGGCGGATGCGTACAGAATGCCCGTGAGAAGGCCTCCGCCTTTGTGGATGCGGTTGTGGATAATCCCTCTACTAATCACGAGACCGAGAGGCTTTCCCTGTTCGTCAAAAAAGTTAGCGTTTATGCAAGCCGTTGCTCCGCTTGCTTTGCATAGCGCTTGAACGGTCGCGCTTTTCCATCCAAATTCGGAAGCGCGGATGACGCCTATTCGATGGGTCTTCATGTCGGAGCGAACGATCGCGATCGATGATGAGATTATAGCTGACGCGTTTATTCGAAAGTTCGCTTGTTCGAGGTCCGCGCCGAGTTTGTCCCATGCCACGTGCTCAGGGAGGATATCCGCCTTGCTCCCGAGTGGGAGTAGTGTAGCGAAGAACGATATCAAGATGAGGAACAGTCGTTGTGCTTGAGTGCTCCACGACCTCATCGAATAGTACCTCAGTGAGAGCTCGCGAATTTCGCGTTGAGGCCCTGTCGCTCTACATTCTTCCCTTCGAGCGCTTCCTCAATTCGTTGACGGAATTCGTCTTTAAACTTGGTCGTGTAACTCTTCACCGGCATGACGATAGAGTCGCCGAGCATGCAGATGGTGTGACCGGCGATCTGACTACATATCGAGTCCAACAGTTCGAGATCTCCCGGGACTCCCTCTCCGTCATACATGCGGTTGAATATCTTCTCGACCCAATGTCCGCCTTCGCGGCACGGGGTGCACTGTCCGCAAGACTCGTGCGCGTAGAAATGGGTCAGGTTGCGGAGGGCATCAACCATGTCCACGGTTTCGTCCATCACTATCACGCCCCCTGAGCCGAGATAGGTGCCGAGCTTGTTCATGCATTCGTAATCGATAGTCGCGTTTTCGATCTCTTCTGCTGTAAGGATCGGCATGGAGGAGCCGCCCGGGACTACGGCTTTCAGCTTTCGGCCGTTAAGGATTCCTCCACACTCCTCATCGAGGAAGCGTTTAAAGGGGTATCCCATCTCCACCTCGTATACTCCTGGCTTGTTCACATGACCGGAGACGGACATGAGTTTTGTGCCTTTGGATTTTTCGGTCCCGATCGCCGCATACGCATCAGCACCGTTCCTGATGATCCAAGGAACGGAGGCAAAGGTTTCTACGTTGTTGAGTACGGTTGGGGAGTAGTAGAGACCCATCGTGGCGGGGAAGAAGGGGGGCTTCAATCGAGGCTGTCCTTTCTTACCCTCTAGGGATTCCAGAAGTCCTGTCTCCTCGCCGCAGATGTATGCACCAGCTCCTCGATGAACGACAAGGTCCAGGGAGTAATCGCTGCCGAAGATGTTTTTGCCGAGATATCCCTTGGCGTACGCGTCGTTCACGGCTTGTTTGAGTTGAGCGTACGGATACGCATACTCGCCCCGGATGTACACACACATCCAGTGACTCTGAACCGCGAGCGCCGCGATCATCATACCTTCGATAACTGAGTGGGGATTTTTCTCAAGAAGGAGTCGGTCTTTAAACGTGCCTGGCTCGCTCTCGTCTGCGTTGCAGACGATGTACACCGGCTTGTTGGAGTTGCGCGGAACGAAGCTCCACTTCATGCCGGCCGAAAATCCCGCTCCGCCTCGACCGCGCAGTCCCGATTTCTTCATCTCTTCAATAACTGCCAGAGGATCCATCGAGAGCGCTTTTTTAACCGCCTCGTATCCGCCTCGGGATTCATACCCGGGAAGGGTGTGCTGATCGGGTTGTTTAATATGCTCTAAAAGTATCTGTCGGTTCTGTCCCACGGCGTTCTCTTGGAATGCTAAATATATACGGGTGCCGCCAGCTTAGTCGAAGCGAGGCATGCCTGCAATCACCAGCTATGAGCAAGGTTCAAAGGGGGCTACTTGCCCACTACGACTGATATTGGGGCCTCGTCTTCCGCCACGAACTCCGGGTTTGCGAGATCGAACTCAACGGAGTTATCCACTTGCGGGTCATCAACGTCCGGATCGACCTCGACAAGGCCTTCGTCGACCTCAGATCGTCCTACGAGTTGAAAGAGGAGGGTTCCCTGCTCTCCGTTGTACGCGTCGTTTCCGGTTTGAAAGAGCTTCTGAGGGAGATAAAAGAGGAGATAGTTAGCATCATCTTCGTTCGATACCGCATTGAACGTAGGGGTGATATCGTAGTTTTTGTCGTTGACCTGGAGGAACGCCGACGATGATACGTACCGGAGGCCGGTAGGGAATCGAAATTTGACGGCTAGTCCGTTTTCATGCACCTGGCCGAGGGTCGTCTCGACCTGAGCGCGGTCTCCAGAATCTATCTGGGAGGGTTGGACCGAAAGGGTTACCGTCGCGGCGCCAACGAATTCGTCACCTCCGCCTCCTCCACCGCATGCGGTCAGCGTAGTGAGTCCTAGGGTTATCGCGAGGATGGTCGTGAGTCGATTTTTCATATGGCAAGGATATCTATAATTCTTAGAAACCATATAGAGGCTTTTCGCTCTCCACGCTAGTTGGCAGTTGTCGGTATCTGGTTGAATCGCTGCTCGTGGGATAGGGGAGGGCGCCCGGCGTCCGAGAGGAGGCCTCCCTGCCTTGCTTTGACTTCATTTGGCCTCCCCATGTATCCTGGGGGCCCTTTACGGGAATACGGTAATTAGTCTCACTCTTTAAGTATTTTCCAAGGACGGACTGGTCGAAGGATCGAAAGTCTGTATCTTTACGGAGCTTGTGTTCTGTATGACCCAACCAGCAACCTCTCGGGAGCCTCGTCCTGATATAGTATCCGATCGGGTAGAACGCACTCCAAGCAATCGAGATGATTCTAAGGGGTGGTGGCGTATGGAGGTGACCGCCGCGACCTTCGTCATGGGACTTCTTCTTACTGTATACGCAATCGCCTTCTACCAAAGCATCGGAGAGTATTGGTTTCATCCTGGTTGGACGACCGACGACGCGGTGCAGCAGGTATATCCCCTTCACGTTGTGAAACATCCCGGTATCTTTGAGGGGGATCTGACGACAGAGGTCATGAAGGGATATCTTGCTCCGGCGCATTACTGGCTCTGCTACGGAGTCACAATGCTTACGGGTGATCCGATCATGATGAGCCACTGGGTGATGCTCATTCAGGTTGTTCTTACCGTGGGCTTTTGTTTTGTGGCGCTTCGTGCCGCAGCGGGTACAGCCCCCGCTTTTTTCGGACTGGTGTGGCTTTTGCACAGCCGAAACTTGATGCAGCGTATCACGGGGGGCCTCCCACGTGGGTGGTCACCGCCGATTTTCTGCGCCTTTATCTATTTCGCGCTTACTGGACGTCACTACGCGGTCCTCGCGACGATCCTTCTAGGATGTTTGTTGAATCCTCCGGCGACCATGGTTGTTGCGGTCGCGTACGGCTTGCTCTTGACGTGGCGCTTTGCTGTTTTAAGCGGTGAATCGCGACAGGCATATGCCAAGAAGATAATGACACTTGCCCTTGCTGCGCCCATTTTTGCTGTGACCACGTTGTCGGTGGTGGAACGGCCTGAGAGTGTGGGGCAGATGGTGACATTTGAGGAAGCGTCGCACATGGCGGACTTCGCTCGACCGGGAGGCCGCTTTCCGTTTCTTCCTTTTAATCCAGCGCTCTCAGAGATTCGACAGATCGGGTTCGAAACCTTCGTGGGACGTTTTTACAACCCGCATCGGTTCGTCAGGGCCGTTACTCCTTTCGTCGTTGTCGGATTTCTCGCCACGTTGGTGGTTATAGGGTGGCGTCGCAAGCGCGTCGCGATTCCCGCTGAGATAGTAACGTTCGGAATCGCTGCGCTCACGGTGTACATGCTCTCTCGTATTCTCGCGTTCCGTCTTTACGTCCCGAATCGTCATCTTCAGATTCCCATGGCGATCTTCTTCATCTTTGCGTGCACACTAGCGGCGTGGCGCGCTCTTCATCGAGGTAAGGCTTCGGTATTAGAAGAGGCCGGTTCGTTCAAGGATAGTCGGTGGAGATATGCTTGGGTGAGCATGTGCATGTTGTTTGTATGGGCAGGCCTTGTCTATGCTGGCTCGAATGTTGGCCTCTTTGGGGCTGCTAACTTCAACTACGCCCGCGACAAGAAGGGAAATGTCTTCGAGTGGCTGAGTCGTAATACGCCCGAGAGTGCGCTCATAGCGGGACATCCTACCCACTTGGATGGTGTTCAGCTCTTCGCAATAAGGCGGGGATACGTAACTACAGAGACAACGCATCCCTTCTATAAAGGGTACTACGCTGAGATGTATCGGCGTAACGAGATCTCATTGAGAGCTCACTACGCAGCTTCCTTGGAGGAGGTTGTTTCGATTCTTGAGCCTGAAGGTATTACGCACTTCGTGTTCAAGCGAGCCGATTTCTATCCGGAGGCGATGAGAAAAGTGAAATTTTTCCCGTCGTATAAACCGCTGCTTGATACGCTTACATCGCGACCAGAGGGTGAATACGCCTATCGGCAATTACCAGCCAAGGTCGACATGACTACCTATCCGTTTATGCCTTACAAGGATAAGATGTCGGTGGTCATCGATGTGCAAGCGCTCAAGACGTATTTGCAATCGCGGGAGGCCGCAGCCGCCTCTCTGCCGGTAACGCAGAGGAAGGGTACAGCCACGAAGCAGGTAGCGTTGGCCCTGAAGGCTAGTAGTTCTAAGTAAACGTACGGGAGTCGGTTCGTGGGTAATTCAAAGTTGGCAAAGGCTCTCCTTTTTCTCTGCACTCTGATAGTGGCGGCTTTTTGGGCTGGTGATACGACTCCTCATCGTTGGTCATCGCGAACGATAGCCTCTATCGCTGAAGGGGAGATCGATCCGGACGGATGGCTTCGTACTACCGCGACGCTCACTATTCCAAACCTCTCGACTACAGGAAATTACCTTGAGTTGGCCTTTAATCCGAACCGCCCAGGTACGAGGGAGCCTGCTCAGGTGGGGGTATCGGTATGTAACGGGGCAGAGAACGTTCTTACGATCGCATCGGGAGCCCCTGTGCGCTTCGCAATACCCGAAGGGTGCGGTCCAATACAGGTAGCTTTGCGTGGGCTTAATTTTGTGACCCTTCACGGCAAAGGTAACGGACGGGTGCTCAACGTGCAGATAGCTCGGGTTGAGGTGAGCTCCGTTCTTGGATTCCCGATAGCTGGTATCGACGGAATGCTAGAATCCTTCGTTGGCGTTGCGCTTCTTGCCGGGCTAAGTGCGCTTGCTGTTGGAGGTTCTGGAATGCTGCCGATGGTCGCAGCGTTTGCCGCTCTTGGGGTGATCGTAGCTTTTGGATCGTTCAGCTCTCTTGAGCCCAAGAAGTTTGCCCCTCTTTGGGTTTTTGCCGTCGCCCTGTTATCAGGTGCGTGTTTCGGGCGTTTTGATAACCGTAGCGCTCCTCAGAGCGACGAGGTAGGTAAATTCTGGCTCGTGCTCGCTGTTGTTGTAGGAGTGTTTCTCCGGTTTTACGGGATCACTTTCGGCCTGCCGTCCAATTTTCATCCTGATGAGGTCCCGAAGGTTAATGCCATCATGAGGATGGTTGATCAGAACACGTGGGACCCTCAGTATTTTCTCCATCCGTCGCTCTTGCTGTACTGCACGTATGGCATGAACACGTTGATCCGGTGGCTCGGTATCGATGCCCTTCTTGGTGTCACGGGAAGTTTCAGAGAGACCGCATTTCTCGCGGGGCGTTTGGTGAGTGCCACGGCAGGCACGTTGTCTATAGTTCTGACCTATGAGATCGCTTGCCGATTGTTCTCTCGTCGTGTTGCGACGTGGAGCGCGCTTCTTTTAGCGGTGTTTCCGCTCCACGTTACGTGTAGTCGCTATCTTAAAGAGGATGCGCTGCTGACCTTTGTAATCCTCTCGTGCGTGCTCACCACGGTTGTTGCTGTAACGACCAAGAGGCGTTGGTTGTTGCCCTTGGCGGGCCTTTTTGCTGGTTGCACTGCCGGGGCGAAGTATTCCGGTATCCTTATGGCGGCCGTTCCCTGCGCGGCCCCGTGGCTGGTTTCGAGGAGTTGGAAGCCTGATCTTCGATGGTTGCCGTTCGCTGTTATGGCGGGGGCCATAGCTCCGCTAGGCTTCCTCTGTACGACTCCATACGCGGTGTTGAATTCAGCGAAGTTCCTGAAAGATTTTTCGTCGGAGTCACGACACATGCAAATGGGGCACACGCAGTCGATCGATGCGTGGTCTCAACTGTGGATGTATCATTTCTGGAGAAGCATAAAGCCGGGGATGACCCTTATTACGGCGTTCGCGTCTGTCATTGGATTGGGGTACTTGCTTCGACGCCGACGCGTCGAGGGCCTTCTGATTGTGGCGCTCGTGGTGCTCTTCTATATGCCGGCAGAGTTTGTGAAGGCGAAGCCGGCCCCGCAGCCCGAGCGCTACATCCTTCCCTGTTTGCCATTCCTGGCAATCGCACTTTCTGTTTGGATCAACTCTCTGCGAGGAAGGGCGTTTCGTAACGTGGCGGTTACTGCCTGTCTGAGCACGCTCGTTGTCTTGCCCCTCGTAAGGGCTACCTCCCTCGCTTCCGAGATAACGAGTGATACGCGAGATCAGATGGCTGTTTGGATGCGAGAAAATATTCCTCCGGGCTCCAAGGTTTTTATGGATTGGTCCCCGTATTGTCCGCGGTTCCATGATGATGCATTTGAGATTGAGTACATTCCTCGAGCGCGCATCATTCCAAAACTTGATCTGGCGGCGTTGAAGGAATCTCAAGGAGATTATCTCGTTCTCTCAAGTTTGTATTACGATCGATATTTCAAACAACCCGAGTCTAACCCCATCCTGCGTCAGCGAATTCGTGAGGTGTTCGAGCGTGTTCCTGTTGTGATACAGATGGCTCCAGAATACGGCACCTACGGTTTCCATAACCCCGTGCTCACACTCTTCTCGTTAAAGAAGGAGGATTTCGAGGCGCTTGACCAAGAGATCGTGAAGAAGAGGATGGGGGA